>CAYMKW010000128.1:0-7438 GCA_964391365.1 uncultured Microthrixaceae bacterium
CCGACGTTCGACAGGGCCGCAGCGGGCAGGATGCCCCGGGTCGCATCGAAGGCCTTTGCCCGGATGGCCTGGCGGTGCACGAAGTCCGAGTCCCCCTCGGCCTTGGGGAAGTGCTCCCGGAAGTGGTCCTGGATGTCCCGGGCGAGCGTGGCGTAGGTGTCGAACAGCCGGTCCATGTCCCCCACGTACCGGGCCCCGAGGTTCGACGAGAGGATCTCGGGGTCCCGGAAGTACCGGTAGCGGCCCCCGAGCCGCTCGTCGTAGGGGATGTACCGGGTGCTCTGCTCGAGGTACGACATCAGCCGCCCCCACTCGAGGACCTTCGTCAGGAGGTTCGATGCCTGCTCGCAGGCCAGGTGGACACCACCGAGCTGGGCGACGCTGTCGTCGCCGTACTCGAAGAAGACCCGGTCGTAGAGGGCCTCGGCCCGCTCCAGTCCGATCGTCGCATCGATCGTCTCGTCGCCGGTCGTGTCGAGCTCGCCGACGAACTCGTCGAGGAACAGCCGTCGGAGCGACTTGGCCGAACGCGAGTAGCGGGCGAACAGGGCGCCCTTGACGACCTCGGGCAGGTTCACCAGGGCGAACACCGGGCCGTCGAGGTTCGTGAAGTACCGCCGCAGGACGGTCTGTTCCTCGTCGTCGAAGGACTCGGTGACGTAGGTCGGAACGGGGCCGCTCATCGGCGCCGAGACTAGATCGGGTTCAGGGGGTCCGAGGGGATGGCGCTGCGGTCCACCGGTCGATCGCCGTGGCGGCCAGCAGCACGGCGCCATCGACGACCGCCCGGTCGCCGGCGGGACCCCGGGCGTGCTCGGCGAACTCGGCGGTGTGGATCGGGACGCCACGGGGCGCCACGGCGATCATGGGGTGGATCGACGGGAGCCGCTTGCTCACGTTGCCCATGTCGGTGGATCCCACGACGGGTCCGTCCACCTCCGGGTCCTCGACCGGACGGCCGAGCTGGGCACTGCGCTCGCACCACCGTTCGAGGAGCCACGGATCGTCGACGACCTCGTCGTAGGCCGGGTCGACCCAGGACAGGTCGAGCTCGCATCCGGCCGCGGTCGCACCGGCCTCGAGGCACCGCTCGACCCGCGGTTCGAGCTCCCGGAGGGACTCGGCGGTCGCCGACCGGATGAACCAGTGCATCGCCGCCCGCTCGGGAACGATGTTCGGCACCGCTCCCCCATCGGTGAACACCCCGTGGATGCGTTCGTCGCCGGCGATGTGCTGACGGAGCGCTGCGACGTTCACGTAGCCCAGCACGGCGGCGTCGAGGGCGTTGCGGCCCAGCTGCGGAGCCGCTGCCGCATGGGCCGCGACGCCGTGGTACGTGGCGTGGACCTGGTGCACGGCGATCGCCCGCATGGTGGGCAGGTCCCGGTCCGCCGGGTGGACCATCAGGGCGGCGTCGACGCCGTCGAACGCACCCGCGCGGAGCAGGAACTCCTTCCCCCCGCCACCCTCCTCCGCCGGCGTACCCATGATCCGGACCCGGCCGCCGAGCTCCTCGGCCAGCCTCGCCAGCGTCAGCCCCGCCCCGAGTCCGGCGGCGGCGATCACGTTGTGCCCGCAGGCGTGGCCCAGACCGGGGAGCGCGTCGTACTCGCACAGCACGGCGACCAGGGGGCCCTCCGACCCGACGTCGGCGACGAAGGCCGTGTCGATCCCGAAGGCGTGCGGGGTCGGATCCAACCCGGCCTCCGTCAGTGCGGCGACGAGGACGTCGTGGGCATGGTGCTCCTCGAAGCAGAGCTCCGGGTGCTCCCAGATGTCGTGGCTCACCTCCACCAGGAGGTCGGCGTCCGCCGCGACCAGCGAGGCGACCTCTGAGGTCCGCAGCGGCGCGTGGGAACTCACGAGGTCACCGACTGGCTCGGGCCGACCGCTCGCCTCAGGAGGCGTCGGTGGAGGGCTCGGCCGGGGTGGAGTCGCTGCCGCCCTCGTCCTTCATGCCCTTCTTCAGCTCCTTCTGGGCCTCACCGAGGCTCCGGGCGAGCTTGGGGAGCTGGCTCCCACCGAAGAGGACGAGCAGGACGACGACGATGATCCAGATCTCAGGTCCGTTGAACACGCCCCCATGCTAGGCCCCGCTCGGGCCGACCGGGTGCTCGAGGACCAGTTTCCCGAGCTGGCGCGCCTCTCGGAGGCGGTCCAGCGCCCGTGGGTACTCCGCGAGGGGGAGCACCTCGTCGACGACGACGGGCAGCCCCTCGTCGACGAGCCGGGTCATGTGCTCGAACTCGACCTGACTTCCGCAGCTCGCACCCAGGATGTCGAGCTGCTTGAAGAACAGTCGGGGCAGGTTCAGCTCGACCTTGGGTCCGGAGGTGCCGCCGCAGACGAGCATCCGACCGCCGTGCCGGAGCGTCCGGAACGCGTGGTCCCAGGTCGCCGGCCCGATGCTGTCGACCACGACGTCCACGGTCACGGGGTAGGGCTCCTCGGAGTCGAACGCCCCGCTGGCCCCGAGCTCGAGCGCCCGACGGCGCTTCGACTCGTCCCGCGACGTGACGAACACCTCGCAGCCGAGGTGCAGCGCCAGGCTGAACGCCGCAGTGGCCACACCTCCCCCGATCCCGGTGATGAGTACCGACTCGTCCGGTCGCAGTCCCGCCCGGCGGAAGAGGCGCCAGGCCGTCGTTCCGCACACCGGGTACGAGGCCACCTCCGCCCAGGACCGCCCCGGGGGCTTGGCGGCCAGCTGGTGGGCCGGGACGACGCAGAACTCGCCGTGTCCGCCCCAGCAGTGCTCGCCGAGCAGACGCATCGCCGGGTCGAGGACCGCGTCGACGCCGCGTTCGAGCGCTGCGGCCGGGACGAGTGCGGTGTTCACCACCACTTCGTCGCCCACCGACCACGTCGTCACCCCCTCGCCCAGCGACTCCACCACGCCGGCCACGTCGTTGCCCGGCACGTGCGGCAGTGACGGCGGCTTGGGCAGGCCGGTCGTGAGCCACAGGTCCATGTGGTTGAGCGCCGACGCCCGCACGGCGATGCGAACCTCACCGGGTCCGGGAACGGGGTCGGGCACCTCGCCGAAGGTGTATCGACCGGGCGACTCCGAGAGGTACCAGCTGAGCATGGAACCACCCTACGGGGGTGACTCAGTGATCGTCCGGCACCGGCGACACACCACCGGCGACTGCGGCGACCCGCGAACGCCCTCGGGCGACCCGTCGCTCCCGGCTCGCCCGCTGCTCACCGTCGAACCAGCGGAACCAGATGACCGCCATCACGGCCCAGATGACCGGGAGGTTCCCGATCTTCATGAGGACACCGGCCATCTGCTGGTCGTCCAGCGCCGACGGACCCACCCTCGGGGCCAGCTCGTAGGTGCCGTAGAGCGGCTGGGGCGAGAAGGCGATGAACCCACCGGGGATCATCGGGATCAGGGCTGCGGCACAGAAGAGGTAGACGAGTCTGGCCGGGGCGGAGCGGGCCCGGAACTCCGGGATCGGGCTGATGACGGGCATCCAGAGCAGGAACCCCGATGCGAGCCACACCATGTCGAGGGCGAAGTTCCCCACCTGGGTGCTGCGCAGCGTGTCGACCGTCACCGGGGCGTGGGTCGCGATGAGCACGACGTTGAACAGGACCGCGGCGACCAGCGGCCGACTCAGTGCCCTCACGGCGGCCCGGCTCCGGGTCACCTCCATGATCCGCTCGAGCATCCACGACGGAGTCCCGAGGATCAGGAGCGGTGCGGCTCCCAGCGTGTAGATCATGTACTGCAGCATGTGGACCGAGGAGAGGTACCCGGCACCCAGGCTGCCGACCGGCCAGTCCGAGGCGAGCCAGAGGAAGACGACGCCGAGCACGAACCAGACCGCCCGTCGCCGTTCACGACCGTCGACGTCGTCGGGGTTCCGTCTGCGGTGCGACCGGATCGCCCAGCCGTAGAGCGCCAGGAACGTGCCGCACAGGAGCCACACTCCCAGGTACGGGCGGGGGGCCCAGGACCATCGCTCGTCGACGGCGACGCACCACCACCTCATGCGGGTGGCCCCTCGACGAGGTCCTCGAGCGGCACCACCGGGGCGTCGACCTGCAGCGGCGCCCCCCGGTCGAACTCCAACAGGACGGGCACGGTGTCGCCGGGGACCAGCGCCCGCCCGACACCCTCGAGCATCAGGTGCGTCCCACCCGGCTCCAGACGGACGGTGGCAGAGGCGGGGACCTCGAGCGAGGGCGACGTGCGCATGATCCCGACCTCATCGGTCCCGTGGACCAGCACGCGTGCCGCGTCGGGCGAGCTGGCGCGTTCCAGCGTGTCGGCTCCACCGGCGTTCTCGAGCGTGACGTAGACCGCGACCGTGGTTCCGACCCGCTCACCGGCCCGCGCCTCCGATGCCGTGACCTGCGGAGGGGCACCCTCGTCGCCACCGAACAACCCGACGAGCAGCGCCGCCCCGACGGCGACGACGCTCAGGGCGATCAGGCCCAACGCCCAGACCCGACCCCGGCCGGTCCCCCGGGTCTCCGGGTCACCGGAGCCGGAGTCGACGGGGCGGACCGTGCGGTCGTGGCTCGAGGTGCTCACGTCGGCACCTCGCCGTCGAGCAGCCGGGGAAGGTCGCGGGTCCAGTCGGACTGGCGGGTCCCGAACGGGTAGACGATCCGCGCGGTTCCGTCGGGCCCGAAGACGAACATGGCCGAGGCGTGGCCGACCTCGTACTCCCCGTCCTCACCGGTCGCACCGAACTCGGAACGTTCCACCCCGATGCCCTCCTGGGCCGCCCGGAGGTCCGCCGGACCGCCGCTCAACCCGACGAAGTCGCGGTCGAACTGGTCGAGGTAGTTCCGGACGACCTCGGGCTGGTCCCGCCCCGGGTCGACCGAGATGAACACGACGCGCACCGAGCTGCTCCGGTTCGGGCCCAGCTGCTCCAGAGCGGATCCGAGGCTCGCCAGGTTGATCGGGCACACGTCCGGACACGAGGTGTAGCCGAACATCAGGATCGTCGTCGTCCCCCGCGAGTCGTCGCGGAGGTTGAACGGCTCGCCCTCGGTGTCGGTGAGGGTCACGTCCGGGAGCGTCACGGGCTCCCCGAGCACCGTCCCCGACCAGCTCGACGTCGAACCGTTCCGGATCGATCCGATGGCGAGTCCGCCGACCGCGACCATCACGGCCGCCACGACGATCCCCACCACGACGCTCCGCGTGCGCCGTCGCTGAGCGGCTTCGACCTCGCTCGTCTCGACGTCCTGGACGCTGCTCACCGGCACCATGCTCGCGTGGTCGGCTCCGGGGAACCAGCCACCTCCGAATCAGACGGCCACGACGATGGCCGAATCAGACGGCCACGACGACGGCGTCAGGCTCCACGGTGAGACGGATGTCATAGAGCTCACCGACCTCCACCCCGTCGCAGGCCACGACGTAGCGGATGCCCTCCGGAGAGGACCACGAAGGGGCCCGACGCTCCTCGATCGCCGGGTGGGGCAGGTGGGAGCCGGTGAGCATGCGAGATCGGCCCGCCCGGAGGTCCCGTCGCGGGAGCTGCCCCCACGACACGTCGAGCAGCCCGTCGCCGGGATGGGCCCGGGGGCCGATGTTGGCCTCGCCGAGGAACGCGGCGTTCGCCGCGACGAACGTGGGCCCCCTCCAGAGCGCGTCGACACCCCGTCGCCTCGAGACCGGGAGTCCGACCACGTGTGCCACGGCGAGCAGCGTCGCCTCCGAGCCGTCCGGTCGCACCCCGTGACCCCGGATCAGGTCCACCTCGAAGGCGACCAGTTCGACGCTGGTCACGTTCCCCCGCTCGGGAGCGCCGAGCGTCCGGTGCAGGTCGCCTCCTGTGACGATCAGCCCGCCCGGTTCGCCAGGACCGATGTACGTGCCGACGACCGCGGCGAGTTCGGCATCGCTGCCCACGACCCTCGCGCCGGCCGCTGCCCGGACCGTGCGGCCCCAGTCGGCCCCGCGGCGGATGCTCACGACCGATCGCCCGGCTCGACGACACCGCGCTGTACCGCCTCCACCGCCTGGCGTGCCGCCGCTCTGGCGGCGGGATCGGCGGTGAGTGTCGCCACCTGGCGCAGCAGGTCCACGAGCTGCCGGCTGGTCCGCACGAAGTCGCCCCCGGTGGTCTCCTCGTCGAGGACAGACGCCAGGTCCTCCCCGCCCGTCCACCGGTAGGCCATGTCGACGAACCCGGGGTCGACGCCACGCGTCATCGGGAGCCCCGCGGCCTGCTCCCGCTCCCGGAGCACCTCCGAGAGCGCCACGAGCCGATCGTGGCGTTCCCGGACCACTCCGGTCGGGAACCGCGGGGGTGGCGGCGCCTCGGCACTGCGGTGCTCGTAGGTGAGGCAGCTGCACAGCCCGGCGAGTGAGGGCGGATCCAGTCCGTCGAACAGGCCGTCCTCGATCGCCAGACAGACCAGCAGGTCGGCCTCGTGGTAGGTCCGCCGGAGACGCTCACCGCTGTCGGTCAGCTGCCAGCCGTCGACCAGTCCGAACGACTCGAGGAGCGTCACCATCGAGTCGAGCTGCTCCGTCAGTCCACCGCCTCGACGCTCGATCTGCCGCTCCAGCTGGGCCAGCCGGCCGAGTGCGTCCCGGCGGCGGCGCGCCCGGTCGAGCACCTCCTCCCGATCCCCCCGCTGGTGCACCGGGTGGGACTCGAGCTCGGCTCGGGCCGCCGCGTGCGCGCGGTCCTCCGGTCGCGGGGTACGGCGTCGACCGCTCCGCCGGGTCCGCCTGGTGTCCACCCGACGCAGCAGCGCACCCGCCTCGCGGCGGAACCCCTCGTCCGCGGGAACGTACGGGACCGGCAGGTCGACCCGAGCCACGGGTTCGATGGGATCCCGGACGTTGTGCTGGTGGAGCGAGACGACCACTCCGGCGGGGGTGCAGGTGCGGACCCGGACGCCACCCCGGGCGCGGTTGGCGACGGACAGGACGACGAGCAGCCGGCCGCCCCGGTCGCCCGGTCGCTCGACCACGTCGCCCGGGACCAGCGCCGCCAGGGAGTCCAGCACCGTCCGACGGCCGCTCCGTCGGCGGGAGCGCAGCTCGGCGACCTGCTGGTGCAGTTCCACGTAGGACTCGGCGGCCGCGTCGAGGGGCTCCAGTTCATCGAGTGCCCGCGTCGCCTCGTCGAGGCGCCGACGGAGGTGCACCGAGGCGCGGTCGGCCTGGAACTGGGCGAAGCTCCGCCCCAGCACCTCGAGGGCCTGATCCCGGTCGTAGCGGACGACCAGATTGGCGGCCATGTTGTAGGTGGGTCGGAACGCCGAGACCAGTGGGTAGTCACGGCTCGCAGCGAGACGGGCCACCTGGTCGAAGGTCACGAACGGCGACCACAGGACGACGGCTGCGCCCCGGTCGTCGATCCCGCGCCGCCCGGCCCGGCCGGTGAGCTGCGTGAACGTCGCCGCGGAGAGGAACTCGTGGTGCTCCCCGGTGAACCTGCTGAGCCGCTCGAGC
>CAYMKW010000129.1:0-7335 GCA_964391365.1 uncultured Microthrixaceae bacterium
TGGCGCTCCCAGGTCAGCTCCATCGTGTCGCCCGGCTGCTTCGAGCGGACGGCCTGGCCGACATCGGCCGAGCTGCGGATCCGCTTGCCGTCGAGCGCCACCACCACGTCGCCCTCCTGCAGTCCGGCGGCCTCGGCCCCGCTACCCGGCGAAACCTTCTGGATGAAGGCGCCCGAGGTGGCGGTGACGCCGTACCGCTCGGCGACCTGCGGACTGATACCCGTCACGTTGACGGTCTCGACACCGAGCACCGGCTTGGCGTTCTGCGCCTGACGGCCGGCGGCCAGGTCCTCGACGATCCCGCGGATCGAGTCGATCGACAGGGCGAAACCGATGTTCTGGGCGTCGGCCAGGATCGCGGTGTTGATCCCAACGACCTGACCGGCCGCGTTGATCAGGGGTCCACCGCTGTTGCCCGGGTTGATGGCTGCATCGGTCTGGATGAGGTCGTCGAGCGACGAGCCGGACGGCGCCTGGATGGACCGTCCGGTCGCCGAGACGATGCCCGTGGTGACGCTCGGCTCGTCGCCCAGGTTGAGCGCGTTGCCGATCGCCACCACCGAGTCGCCGACACGCAGATCGCCCGACACGCCGAGCTCGGCGGGCACGACCGGCTGGGTGAGCCCCTCGGCCTTGACGACGGCCACGTCGTTGTCGACCACCTTGCCCAGGACCCGGGCCTCGGCCGTCCGGCCGTCAGCGAAGTCGACCTCGATCACGTCGGCGTCCTCGATCACGTGGGCGTTGGTGAGCACGACTCCGTCCTCGGAGATCACCACGCCCGAACCGGCCGCATCGCCGTTGCGGGTGCCCGTGTGGATCGACACCACCGACGGCCCGACCTTGTCGAGCAGGGACTGGATGTCGAGCGACTGGCCCTCGATGGTGACGTTGGGTCGGGCGGGTGCAGCAACGCTCGAGGCCGACACGGTCGTCGATCCTCGGTTCCACAGTGCAGCGGTCGTCAGGCCACCGGCCACGATCGCGCCGACCAGGCCACCCACGAGCGCAGCCTTGATGCCACCACCACGCCGCTGGTCCGGCCGACCAGCGGGCGTCGGGGTCGGGGAGGGCGAACCGCCGAGTGCGACGCCGGGGTGCGTCCCGGGAGGCGCCGGCGGCGCACCGGCGGGAGCCCCGGGTGCGACCGGGTAGGAGGCGATGGGCACGGTACCGGTCGGGTCGGCCGGGGCCACGGGAGGGGCGGGCTGCGGCGGTGGGCTCACCCAGGCCGGAGCGGGCGGTGCCGCCGGGGGCTGCATCCTCGGGGCACTGGGAGGTCCGGCGGGCGGAGCGGGTGAGGACACCGGGAACGGCATCGACGGGTCGGTCGGCTGGTGGGGGGTGGGCTGTTCGTGCATGGCTCCGAGTATGTGGCGTGTGCCGGCCGTGTCGACCACGGTTCCTGAGAGTCCACCCGACGCTCTCAGGGTCGGGGTGGGCTCCGCACGCCGCGGCCACGGCCGACGTGCCCCCGGAGTCTGCCACCGGCCACCGACGATCGGCCCGCCGCGACGGGCGTGAAGGGCACCGGCTCGGGACCGCAGCCACGACCGCTCGACCGACCCCGAGCCCCTCGGCGGCGGCGCAGAGGGCGGTGACACCGGTCACCGCAACGGGCCCGAGCCCAGCAAGCGCAGCGTCCGGGGCTGAACCAACCCACAGAGGTTCAGGAAACTCGGAACAAACAGTCACTCCCGGGCGTCAGTATTCCTGCATGGATAACTCCGCCGAAACCCAATGGATGGCCGACGGCAACTGTGCCGAGAAGCCCCCGAGCCTCTTCTTCCCCTCCGACGGTGTCGGGGTCGAGGTCGCCAAGCGTGTGTGCACCGACTGCCCGGTGAAGGCCCAGTGCCTGGAGTACGCGCTCGAGAACCGCATCGACCACGGCGTCTGGGGCGGCACCTCCGAGCGGGAGCGTCGCCGGATCCTCAAGGCCCGGTCCGAGCGCACCGTCGCCAACGTCTGACCGGGAGGCCCGGCCCCTGGGCCGGACCCCCTGACCGTTCCCATGGCTGACACACGTCACACGGGAACGCCCGTCCAGTTCCCCCACCTCTGCGCCGCCCGGTGATTGAATCCGGCCCGTGTCGGACGACTCCCGCCGCCGTTCCGACCTGAGGTCGCAGATCCGCTCCGCCCGACGGGACCTCGAGCCCGCGGCTCGACGGGCGTCGGACCAGCGGATCCAGCAGCGCACCTTCGAGGTGCTCGCCGCCCGGCCGCCGGGCTTGGTCGCCCTCTCCATGCCGACCGACGGCGAGGCCGACGTCGCCACCCTCGCACCGGCCCTGCGGTCGGCCGGCTGGACGATCGCACTCCCCGTCGTCGGGTCCGGTGATGAGCCGACCATGCACTTCGCAGTCTGGGAGGACGGCGCCGAACTCCTGGCGAACCGGTACGGCATCCCGGAACCGACCGGTGGCGGAACGGTTCCCGTCGGCGACCTGGACGTCGTGATCGTCCCGGCGGTGGCGGTCGACCCCGAGGGCCACCGCCTCGGCTTCGGTGCCGGGTATTTCGACCGGGCGCTCGTCGACCGCCGGGCCGACTCACTGCTCGTCGCAGCCGTCCACGATGCACAGTTCGTCGACCACGTGCCCGTGGACGACCACGACGTGCACGTCGACGTGGTCGTCACGCCGGAGCGGACGATCTGGGTGGACGGCGCCGGGACCTGACCCTCGGGGACCCGGTCCTCGTCGGCTCGATCAGGCGGTTCGGGACTGCTGCGCCGCGCGGGCGAGTGCGCGCTGGCGGCGGATGCGGCGACGCTCCCGCTCGCTCAGGCCACCCCAGATGCCGAACTTCTCACCGTTGGCGAGGGCGTACTCCAGGCAGTCCTCCCGCACGACGCAACCCTGGCAGACCTGCTTGGCCTCCTTGGTCGACGCCCCGCGCTCCGGGAAGAAGAGGTCGGGGTCGACGCCCAGACAGTTGGCGTAGAGCTGCCAGCTGTCGGCGTTCGGGGATCCCGTGTCCGCCGCTGCGCTCTCGGTGCCTTCGTTCATGTGTTCCCCCTCGGGACCGGCCGGTTGCGGTTGTCGTGGTGACCACTCCGCTGTGGCCTCTGTGGGCTGAGCATCGTGGTGACCACTCGGAGTCGTCCGTTCCGGATTCGCCCGGATCCAGTCGGCACGACTGCCGTGTAATTACAACGATGTGCTGCGCAATCTAGATGCGCCTGTCTCGGAATTGCAACAAGAATCTCGCGCGGATCGGGTCGCGACGGACACGCAACGTGGTGGAGGACTCGCGAGTCGTGGGATCGACCACTCGGAGTGAGCGACGTTCAACTGCTGGTGGGACCGATCGGGGTCCGCTCCCCCGGCTCAGCGTCTGCCGCGCAGGAGTTCCCGGCGCTGCTCGATGAAGTCGACCAGCACGTAGTCGCCCAGCGTGTCTGGCGTCGTGAAGAAGGCCCGCCCCTGGTTGAGCCGGGTCATCTGCTCGACGAACCGCTGGAGGCTCGGATCGGGGTCGAGCATGAAGGTGTTGATCCGGATGCCCTCTCGGGTGCAGCGGCCCACCTCGAGCATCGTGGCGTCGACCGTCTCGCGGATGGGCGGGTAGTGGAACTCCGGCTCGCCCCAGGAGTTGATGTGGGCGGTCGGTTCGCCGTCGGTGATCATCAGGATCTGCTTGGTCCCCGACTGTGGAGCGAGCAGCTGACGGGCCAGCTGGAACGCGTGCTGCATGTTCGTCCCGTACACGTAGTCCCAGGTCGCCTCGGGCAGTTGGTCGACCGTCAGCACCCGGGCCGTCTCGGAGAACGCCACCAGACCCAGGTAGTCCCGCGGGTACTGCGACGAGATCAGGGTGTGCAGCGCCATGGCGACCTTCTTCGCCGGCAGGAAGTTGCCACGCATGGGCATGGACAGCGACAGATCGAGGAGGAGGACCGTCGACGAGCGGACGACGTGCTCGACCTGCTCGATCTCGAAGTCGTCCGGGTGCAGGCGGATCGGAGCCGTCTCGCCGCGGAGCAGGGCGTTGCGCACCGTCCGCTCCAGATCGAGCTGGAAGGGGTCGCCCCACTCGTAGGGCTTCGAGTGGAACGAACGCTCGTGACCGACGCCGCTCTGCTCCAGCTCGTGACTGCCCATCCGATCCCGGTCGAGCTTGCGGAACAGCTCGCCGAGCGCGTTCTGGCCCAGGCGGCGCAGGCCACGGGCCGTCAGCTCGAGTCGGCCCTCACGCCGTTCGACCATGCCCGACTCGCTCAGGCGCCGCGCCACCTCGGACAGCTGGTTCAGACTGTCGGCGGCACCGTCACCGAGTAGTTCGCGGACACGGTCGACGTCCACCTCGGCGAGCGCCCCCGGGTCGACCGAGCCCTTGAGCATCTGCTCCAGCTGGTCCAGATCCCCCAGCTCGCTCATGACCTGCGAGGCCTGTGCCATCCCGAGCGGGTCACGACCCTCGAAGTCGTAGCTGGAGTCCCAGTTCATGTCCGGGAACAGGTCGCGCAGATTGGAGCCGAGCTGCTGCATCTGCCAGTTCAGGTCCATGTCCTCGAGCAGCTGGTCGGACAGCTGCTGCAACTGCGCCCGCTGCTCCGGCGTCATGGAGTTCAACATGGCCTGCATGGCGGCCATCCGCTGGGCCATGACCTCGAGCAACTCGTCGAGGTTCTGCGGGTTCTCGGGGAAGAAGTCTCCGTGGCGCTCCATGAACCCGTCGAAGTCGGGCTCCTCCCCCGCTGCCCGCTGGGCGAGCATCTCGTTGAGCTCGGCGAGCATGTCCTTCATGCGGGCCAGGTCCTCGGGCGAGGTGTTCGACATGGCACCCGACACCTGATCGACGAACTGCTGGACGAGCTGCTCACGGAGCTGGTCGATCAACTGCTGGAACCGCTCGGCGGCCTCGGCCGAGGTGAACTCGTAGCGCTGGAGCCCCTCGACCCGACCGGCCAGGTCGGGCGGGAGCATGTCCAGTTCGAGGTTCCGGTTGGCCGCCGAGTCACGCGCCAGCTCCTGACGGCGCTCGTCACCCGACGCCTCGGCGGCGTCGACCTGACGCTGCAGCTCGGCGCGCTCCTGTTCCACGACCTCGCGGAGCCCGTCGGCGATCTCGTCGTACACGCCGCCCAGGTCGAACTGTTCGAGCAGGTCACGACGGCGCTCCCGAAGCCGCTCGAGCAGGTCCCGCAGCCCCTCGTACTGCTGACCGTCAGGCCCCTGCAGGCCGCGCTGGAGCAGCTCACGGAGGGCCGAGTTCACGTCGCCGTGGTAGAGCAGATCATCGGAGAGCTGCTCCATCAGGTCGAACTCGTCGAGCTCGAATCCCGACTGGGTTCCGTCCCAAGGGGAGTAGCGGAATCGGGAACGGGCCATGGGGCGAGGCTACCGCCCGGCCGAACGCCGCCGCCCCCGGCCCCGAGCCTGCTCTGTGGTGCGAGGGCGCGAGGTGGGTGCCGGCCGGTCAGCCGGTCGGTCAGCCGCGGGAGCGGTACTGGGCCCGGCCGCCCACAGCGTCCTTGTTGAGCCGCTTCGAGAGGTGCAGCCCCTCGAGGATCAGCTCGACGGCCGACGCCACGGCGGCGGGCGATGCCTCGCCGCCGACCAGATCGGCCACGGGAACCTGCAGACCCTCCAGTTCGTCGACGAGCGCGACGTACTCGGCCACCGAGACGTCCTCGCCGGTCTCCACCGGATCCCGAGACTCGAACGCCGCGACGACGGCGCCGAGCTGCTCAGGACGCACCTGCTCCCGGAACACGGTCAGGACGGCCGACCGGACCAGGTGCTCCAGGATCTGGCCCTCACGGCCCTCCTCGATCGCCTCGATCTCGACCTTGCCCGACGTGGCGGCCGGCAGTGCCTCGAGGTCGCAGATGCGGGGAGCCACCTGGGTCTCGCCCGACAGCAGCGACCGTCGCACGGCGTTGGCGACCATGACCTCCTGGTTGGAGACCGACAGCCGGACCGACACGCCGGAACGCTGCGAGATGTGCGGGCTCTGGCGGGCCAGGTGCGACACGGTGGCGATGATCTCGGTCATGAACTCCGGCACGAACACCTCGACGCCCTCGACCTGGAACGGGTCGGCCTCCTGCTCGATGATCTCCACCTCGGTCTCGACCTCGAGCGGGTAGTGGGTGCGCACCTGCGAGCCGAACCGGTCCTTGAGCGGGGTGATCAGCCGACCGCGGTTCGTGTAGTCCTCGGGGTTGGCCGAGGCCACGAGCAGCAGGTCCAGGGGCAGCTGGATCTTGAACCCCCGGATCTGCACGTCGCGCTCCTCCAACACGTTGAGCAGGCCCACCTGGATGCGCTCAGCCAGGTCGGGCAGCTCGTTGATCGCGAAGATCCCGCGGTTCGTCCGGGGCACCAGACCGAAGTGCAGCGCCAGCTCGTCGGAGAGGTAGCGACCCTCCACGATCTTCATGGGGTCGACCTCGCCGATCAGGTCGGCGATGGACGTGTCGGGCGTGGCGAGCTTCTCGCCGAACCGCGTGGAGCGGTGCACCCACGACACCGGGGTGTCCTCGCCCTCCTCGGCCACCAGGTTCCGGGCGTGCAGTGAGACGGGGGCGTACGGATCGTCGTTGATCTCGGACCCCCGGACGATCGGCATCCACTCGTCGAGCAGGCCGACCAGCCCCCGGATCATGCGGGTCTTCGCCTGGCCGCGTTCGCCCAGGAAGATGACGTCGTGGCCGGCGAGCAACGCGTTCTGGAGCTGCGGGACGACGGTGTCCTCGTAGCCCAGGACGGCCGGGAACAGCGGTTCGCCCGCGCGGATGCGGGCGGTCGCGTTCCGGCGGATCTCGTGCTTCACCGACTCAGATCGCCAGCCCGAGGCGCGGAGCGCGCCGAGCGTCGACGGCAGGTCGGCGGGCGGGTTCGTGTCAGTCGGTTCGGCCATGCGGCGAGGCTACCCGTGCCCGGCTGACGCCGAGCCCCGGGGGTGCCCACACCGATGCACGGGAACGGACGGGTCGACCGAGCGGCCGGCCGAGTGCCTTGCCGAGCGGACGGGACGGGGTGGAGTTGGCCATGCTGGCTCCTCTGGTTGGTCCGGCCTCACCAACCGGACCCGGACGGGCCCGACTGCTGCTGCTGGAGTTGTTGTTGACGGATGGATGATCCGGACGGGTGGCCTGCGCTGTGTCGCCGAACACCCAGGGGCAGGTCGGCCGGCACGGACCCGACGGGTGCCGACGGCACCTGCGACGCCCCGCGCCACAGGTCGGCGGGCTGAACCCTGCGGATCTCGACCTCGGGCGCCACGACCGACGCTCCCGGCCCCAGGTAGACGCCGCGCAACGGCTGCACGTCGTCGTAGCTGCGGCCGTGGCCGATCTTGACGTGGTACTCGCCGGCCGCC
>CAYMKW010000130.1:0-6325 GCA_964391365.1 uncultured Microthrixaceae bacterium
CCGAGTCCGCTCGACGACAGGGATCCTCGGGCCCCGGCGTGATGCGGCACACTCTCCCGGTGACGCTAACGAACGCGGACCGCCCGACCGTGCTCTTCGCCCATCGGGGAGCCCGAGCCCACGAGCGCGAGAACACCCTTCCGGCCTTCGAACTCGCCGTGCGCCTGGGTGCGACCGGCCTCGAGAGCGATGTCTGGGTGACCGCCGACGGTGTCGCCGTGCTCGACCACGACGGGGTCGTCGGAGGACGCCTGCGTCGGCGCCCCATCGCCTCGGTGGATCGGTCTGAACTCCCCGAGCACATCCCGTCGCTCGAGGACCTCTACCGGACGGTCGGCGTCGATCTCCCGCTCTCGCTCGACGTCAAGGACGCCGCAGCGTTCGAACCGACGATCGAGGTCGCCGCCGCGCAGGGGGCGACCTCACACCTGTGGCTGTGCCACGACGACCTCACCACCCTCGCCGGCTGGCGCCGGGACTGCCCCGATTCGGTGCTGGTGCACTCCACGTTCGTCGGCCTGCTCGACGGCGGCTGCGAACGACATGCGGCGGACCTCCGTGCCGCCTCCGTGGACGCCGTCAACCTCCACCACAGCGAGTGGAATCCGGGGCGGATCGCCCTCTACCGGCGGTTCCAGCGCCGGGTGCTCGGCTGGGACGCCCAGCACGGCCGGACACTCCGGCAACTGCTGGACTGGGGGGTCGACGGGCTCTACTCCGACCACGTCGACCGGATGGTGGATGCCGCTTCGGGGCGCCCCGTCACCGAACCCTGATCCGACCCGGTCGTTGATCAGAGGGTGCTGAAGCGTCCCGGAGGCCACATGACGACGAACGCCTGGCCGACGATCGTCGTCTCGGCGACCGGCCCGAACACCCGGCTGTCGCTCGAATTGTTCCGGTTGTCACCCATCACCCAGACCTGACCGTCGGGGATCGTGACGGGCTGTTCGATCCCGGTCGTGGTGCTGCCGGGCGCCAGGTACGGCTCGTCGACCGGCTCGCCGTTACGGACCAGACGACCGTCGACGGTCTGGACCGTGTCGCCACCGACCGCGACGACCCGCTTGATGAGGTCCTCCGGCGCATCGACCCCGCCGGGGGCGCCGGCCGGCCGTTCGAACACCACGACGTCACCCGGCGACACATCGCCCAGCCGGTAGCTGAGCTTGTTGACCATGACCCGGTCGCCCACGAGGAGCGTCTGTTCCATGGACGACGACGGGATCCGGAACGCCTGCACCAGGTAGGTCTTGACGAGGAGCGCCACGAGCACGGCGCCCACCACGATCGCCACCCACTCGACGAGTCCGCGGACTCCCCCGGTCTGGTTCCGTCTCACGCTGCGCACCGCGTCACGACCCGGCACGCTACCGGTGCGGGCGGGTCATGGTGGTCCACCCTCACCCGTGGCGATCGATGATCCGTTGCGCCGCTGCTCGACGGACGTCGTCGAGGGGCTGCCCGGTGTCGAGATCCTCGGCCACCGTGTCCGGACCCATCCGCAGCAGGAGGCGTTCCAGCCACGCGGTCGATCCGACGGACAACACGACCTCCACCCGACCGTCCTCGAGGGTGCGCTCGGACTCCGTCGGATACTGGGTCGCCACCCAGCGGTCGGAGGTCCCCAGAACCATCCGGATCGATCGCCCGCTGGCCGCGAAGTCGAACAGCGCATCACCGGGGGGAGGATCCGTCACGGCGGGCGCATCGAGGGTCTCGGCCTCGAGCACCCGATCCAGTCGGAAGACGCGCTCCTCCTCGGCGCTGGTGCACCAGGCGGTCAGGTACCAGCGGCCGTCCCGGGAACGCAGCGAGTGGGGCTCGACCGTGCGCTCACCGACGTGGTCGCGTCCGAAGGAGTGGTACCGGATCCGGAGCTGCAGTCCGTCCTCGAGGGCTCGACGGACCTCGGCCAGGACGGCCGGGTCGATCGTTCCCAGCTCGACGGCGACCAGCCGGGTGCCGCTGCCCAGCACCCGCTCGACCTTCTCGACGGCGGCGAGGAGGTTCGGGTCGTCGTGGCCGGACGCGATGAGCACCCGCGCCGCCGCCACGATCGTCAGGGCCTCGTCGGCATCCAGACGCAGGGGCCTGCGGAAGAAGTCGCCGAGCTCGACCTCGACGGTGTCGTCCTCCTCGTCCACGAACACCGTGACCAGGACGTCCGGCGTGAACGGGTGGACGCCCACGTTGTAGAAGAGCAGGTTGAGGTCCTCGATCAGTTCCTCACGTTCCAGCTTGAACTTCTGGCACGTCTCGGTGATGGACACGCCTCCCGGGGTGACCAACCACGGCACCACGCTCATGATCCGCTCGGCGCGCTCCGCCGCCGACATCCGTCGCTTCACGAGTCGCCCCCCTCGCTCGACGGGCCACCCGGATCACGCAGCCACTCGAGGTAGGCCGCACGCACCCGGTCGGGCGAGCGCACCTCGGCGCGGTCCAGGAACGACACGAGGAAGTGGAAGAGGCCACGCTCGTCGACCACCTCGAGCGTGACCTCCCACCCGTCGCCGTCGGACCCACCGCCGAGCGGGCGGAGCTCGAGTCCGGGCTCGTCGACCCGCAGGGCGGCGGCGGCCACGTGGTCGAGTTCCACAACCACGGGCGTGGCCGGACCCTCGCCGTACTCCCACGGCCGCATCCGCACGCCTCCGGCGACCTCGGAGCGTTCGAAGTCCCCCGGCTCGCCCTTCCGGACCGTCCGGATCCGATCCACCCGGAAGGTCCGTTGGTCGTCCACGCCCCGGTCGTGCGCGATGAGGTACCAGTGGCCACGACCGAACTGGACCTGCAGCGGTTCGACGACACGGTCCACGTCGTTGTAGGGGAACTCGAGCAACCGCTGGTCGAGCACGGCGTCGAACACGTCGACGAGCACCTCCGGGACGTCGACCTCGACCGGTCCGGCGGCCGAGTCGGAGGGCCCGTCCCCGAAGCCGCCCAGCTTGCGGAACCCGTCCTCGGGGTCGGCCACGCCGGGTCCGATCAGTCGGACGATCTGGGTGGCGGCGACGAGCGCCGCCAGCTCGAGCGGCTCGAGCTCCGGGTCCGCCAGCTCGTAGCGGTCCCGGCGGATCCGGTAGCCGGCGACCGGCGGGTCGTGCTGGGCGAGTTCCACGACGTCGATCTCGACGCCCATGCGTCGCAGGTCGTCCTTGTCGCGTTCGAAGGTCCGCCGGAACGACTCGTGCTCGGTGGCGGTGTACCCCGGGACCCGCTCGCGGATCTCGTCGGCGGTGAGCGCGAGCGAGGTGTCCTGCAGGGCCGTCACGAGGTTGAGGAGGCGACTGGATCGCTCGTCGTTGGCGGCCACGGCCGGCAGTCTAGGGAGTCCCACGTCCTCGGGACGCCGGGTCGCTGCGCCCGGCGAGCGCGACACCGGCTGCGAGCACTCCGGCCGCCACGGCGTGTCGGCCCGGGGCGGGGTCCTCCCGGGCCGTCCGACCCATCGACGTGTGGTCCGGGTCGACCACGGCCCGTTCGATGGATTCGAGCTGCGCTCTGGTCAGCTCGACCGGCCGCACCCCGTCGATACCGGTCGTGGCGTCTGTCAGCGCAGCGACGAGCGGCACGGCGTGGGACAGCCGGGCGACGGTCCGGGTGTGATGGGAGACGCCCCGGTGCCGGGCCCGTGGATCAGCATCGGAGATCCGCACGCACAGGACGGGGACACCCCCCAACGAGTCGGCCAGGTCGATCACGCCCACCGCATCGAGCGCCGAGGTCCCCAACGCCGTGCCGGTCCCGGCGACCCCGGGCCCGAGCGCAGCCACCACGACATCCGCGCGGAGCACGTGCACGGCCAGTCCCAGACCCGAGGCGACCCCCACCGCCTCCAGGTCGCCTCCGAACGCGCTCCCGGTGCTCACCGTTCCGCACAGATCCGCCCGATCCCGGAGGGCGGCGACGCTGTCCGAGAGCGCGAGCGGAAGCGCCCCACCGTCGGTCTGGACGTAGGCGATCCGCAGCGACCCGTCGACCGCACGGATGCCGGCGACGACCGGGGCGAGCTGGCTGTGGAGGGTGCACGCGACGACGGGCACACCCCCGAGCGGCTCGTCGCACTCGGGGTGCTGCAGCTCGGACGTACCGGCGTCCGCCTGCAGACTGGTGTAGCGAAGCTTCAGCACGTGGTCCGGGCCGGGCAGGTCCAGGCCGGTCCGGCTGAGGTTCCAGTGCACGATGTGGTCACCGCCGGTCCCCAGGTCGAGTTCGACCGCCGTGGTGTTGACCACGACGTCGTCGCCGACGCCGACCTCGCCCGTGAGTCCGGTCAGGGACACCGCCGTGTGGTCCTCACCATCGATCGACACCACGATCCGCTGGAGCCCCGGTCGGCTCGAGGTGAGTCGGACGACGCGACCTGTGCGGAACGACGGCACGAGGGAACCGTAGCGAAGGGAGTTCAGTCACCGGCCGCCGGCCGGACCGGCTGGCCCCGGAGTGAACCCGGCGCCGGGTGATCGGCCGGGTGCTCCACGACGACCGGCCAGACGGGCAGCACGAGGGAACTGGCATGGGCACCCCCCAGGCCGACGTCGTGCGTCGCCCCGGGGACGGTCGGGTTCTCGAAGCACCAGAACGGATGGTCACGTCCGGGCGTGGACAGCTGGAGCCGCAGGCGCGAACCCGGCCGGAACAGCTGGGTGAACGGGTGCAGCGGCAGTCGGAACGACATCCAGGCACCCGGCTCGAGCGGCTCCCGGTGCTCGGCGAGGAACGTGTAGTCCACCCAGAGCTCGTCGGAGTCCGGTGACTCGACGCGGTGCTGCGGCCGGTGCCAGCCGCACTGGATCCGCTGCTCATGGCCATCGGGACGGAGCTCGGTGAGCGTGGCCTGCACGGCCGTGTCGACGGTGCCGGGCCGGAGCCAGAGGTCGACGTGCCCCGCCCCGGCGATGACGGTCGCCTCGTCGAACGGCTCCGTATCGAAGACGACGCGGTGCTCGTCGGCGAAGGGCGTCCAGGTGATCGGCACGTCCGGGAACGTGAACCTGTTGAGGTCCGAGAGCAGCTCCATCGAGTAGGCCAGACCTCCGGCATCGGGATCGTCGGCGTAGGACGCGTACGACTCCTCCGAGGACGGCCGGTCGACGAGCGCACCGTCCGAGGCCAGGTACCAGCGGCGGGCCACGACATCGGGCGGCGGGAAGCTCGAGGTCGTGGTCTCGAACCGGTGCGCCGTCGCCCCGAGCACCTCGTGACCGGCACCGTTCTCGAACAGGATGCGGACCGTCGGTTCGGCCCGGTACTCCTCGAGCGCCGCCTCGACGTCCTCGCCGTGGTGGGTGAAGCGATCCGCTTCCAGTTCGGGGGTGTAGCCGAACGCGGCCTCGAACTGGCTCGGGGCGAACATCCGGATCATCTCGTTGACGGCCGGAACCCGCCGGGCGACGTGGAACGACAGGAACTCGAACCAGCGGCCGATCACCATCGGGCTGTACCCGTCGGGATGGTGGCCGTTGAACATCGTGAACCGTCGGTCGGGCGAGGCCTCGAAGCGTTCGAGCATGGACGCGAACCGGCTGCCGGTCTGCTCGTCCTGCCAGGCTCCGGTCAGGTACACCGGGACCTCGATCCGCTCGATGAGCTCGCTGACCCGGCGCTCGTCGAGCTCCGTGCGGTAGTTCTCGACCGCCCGCCCGTAGTGCTCGAAGTCGAAGTTCTGCGTCCTGATGGCCTGGTTGGCCCGGGCGATCTCGTCACCGTTCTCGATCCGTGTCCGGTCCCAGCCCTGGCCGCCCGCATGGGTCTGGGCGTCACGCGCCGCGACCCAGGCGCGAGTGAACCCGGAGTTGTAGATGCCACCGGGCCACTGCTGGCGCCAGGGGTCGTCGATCACCGACAGCGGTGTGATCGCCGCCAGGCTCGGCGGTCGCGTCGCCGCCACGTACAGCTGGCTGATCCCCGGGTAGCTGAGTCCGACCATGCCGACCCGATGGTGGAGCGCCCACGGCGGCCGGGCCACGATCTCGATGATGTCGTACCCGTCCGCGGCCTGCGCCGGGCTGAAGAGGTCGAACACCCCGCCCGAACAGCCGGTCCCGCGCATGTTGACCCCGACGACGGCGAAGCCCATGAGCGTGGCGAGCAGCGTGCCCGGCTGGGGGGCGTCAGGATCGGAGGGCGCGTAGCCGGAGTACTCCACGACGGTCGGCCACGGCCCCGGTCCGTACAGGTCCTCGCTCGGGAACCGCACCATGGCCGAGAGCGTCACGCCGTCGCGCATGGTCAGGTACGTGTAGCCCGCCTCGAGCGGCTGGTCGTGGAGGCTCGGATCCGGGCGGTCGTCGACGCCGAGCACCACCACCGGGACCCC
>CAYMKW010000130.1:6335-7147 GCA_964391365.1 uncultured Microthrixaceae bacterium
CGGAGGACGTGTCCGGCAACGAGGGCCTCGGCGAGCCGGTCGGGCCCGTCGAGCTCCACCGGCTCGGGCGGCACGAACGACAGGAAGGCGTTGCCGGCGTGATCGGCGACCAGCGTGACGATCGACTCGCCCGTCTCGTCCACCACTGGCAACCGATCCCCCGGAACCGCTCCGGTGACCGTGAGTGTCTCGACTCCACCCGTGACCTGCACGCTGTCCCCCTGTGTTGATTGCTGCGAACCGGGCGAGGCTAACGGTCAGAGGGACTCGATCAGGCGGTCGACCCGATCGTCCTGCGAGCGGAAGGGGTCCTTGCAGAGCACGGTCCGCTGGGCCTGGTCGTTCAGCTTCAGGTGGACCCAGTCCACCGTGTAGTCCCGCTTGCGTTCCTTGGCGCGACGGATGAACTCGCCTCGCAGCCGGGCCCGGGTGGTCTGGGGCGGGGTCTCCGTCGCCTCCAAGATGTCGGCGTCGGTCACCACCCGTTCGACGAGGCCGCGCTCCTGGAGCTTGTAGAACACCGACCGGCGCCGGCTGATGTCGTGGTACTGCAGGTCGAGCAGGGCCACCTCGGGGCTGGCGAGCGACAGGCCGTGGCGCTCGCGGTAGGCCTCGACCAGGCGGTACTTCACGACCCAGTCCACCTCCCGGTCGAGCGACAGCGGGTCCCGTTCGATCGCGGTCATCACGTGCTCCCACATGTCGAGCGCCTGCTTCTCCTGGGGCAGCAGGTCGTGGGTCTCGGCGTAGCGCAGGGCACGGTTCAGGTACTCGGATTGGATCTCGTGGGCTGAGGCCTCGCGGCCGTTGGC
>CAYMKW010000131.1:0-7011 GCA_964391365.1 uncultured Microthrixaceae bacterium
GCCTTCCGGTTGGTCAGTGAGCCCGGCCGGCTGTGGCGGCGCTACCTGATCGGGATCCCCAGCTACCTGTGGGGGACGGCGCTCGACCTGCTGCGCAGTGGTGGTCGCCCGCCGCTCCGCAACGATTGAAACCTTCGGCTCGGGTTCCGCCGGCCCGGTTCAGTTGGCCGGTTCAGTTCGTCGCGGCCCGAGCGGTGCCGGTGGCGCCGTATCCGTAGCCGTACTTCCCGGCGCCATAGCCGTATCCGTCGTCGGCGCCGGACACGCCGTTCAGCACCAGTCCGAGCACGGGAGTCTGGGTGTCGCGCACGTCGCTCACGGCCTGCTCGACCTGGTCGATGCGTGCGGAACGCGACCGCACCACGACGATGGCGGCATCCACGTTGCGTGCCAGATCGATGGTGTCGCCGACGGGACCGATCGGTGCCGAGTCGAGCACCACGAGTTCGGCCCCGGCCGACTCGATCGACGTGATCACCTCTCGCATCACGTCCGAGCCGAGCAGCACACCCGGGTCGAAGGGAGCGGGACCGGCCGGGAGGAGCGACAGGGTCGCCTCGCCCACGCTGATGGTGCGGATGACCGATTCGAGGTCGGCGGTCCCTGCGAGCACGTCGGTCAGTCCGGGCTCCGTCTCGTCGACCTGGAAGAACGAGCCGACTCGGGGGGCCCGCAGGTCCGCCGACACGAGGGCGACCCGCACACCACTGAGGGCGAGCGACACGGCCAGGTTGGCGCTGACGAGGGACTTGCCCTCCGACGGCTGGGCCGACGTGACCAGCACGCTGCTCACGTCGCCGCGCAGCGACTGCTGCCACACCGATGACCGCAGCTTCCGGAACGCCTCGGCCTGGGGGGATCCGGCGATGACGATCGCGTCCGGGTCGGTCGCAGGCCGTCGCCGCCCGGTGCGTTGCCGCAGGTCCGGGACGATCCCGATGAGCGGCGGCGGGTCGTCCATTCGATCGAGGTCCTCGCTGGTGCGGACGCGTTGGTCGAGGCGGTCGGCGAGGAACACGACGGCGATGGCGGCGAGCGCAGTGAGCAGTGCGGCGAGCACGGCGTCGCGCAACGGCGCCGGAGCGAACGGCCCGGGGGGGACCGTGGCAGGGTTGACGACCGTGATCGCCTCGGAGCGCAGGGTCGCCTCGAGCTCGTACTCCCGGGCGGAGGCGGCGAACTCACGGGCCTGGTCCTCAAGGTCCGCCCGGTCGTCGCGCAGCCGGTCCGCATCAGGGGAGTCCGGGGCGACGTCGGCGAGCGCCAGCGTCGTCAGGTCGATCTGTTCCTTGAGTTCCTGCGCCTTGATGCGGTACTCCTCGGCGGTCTCGGTGTAGGCGGCTGTGATCTCGCCCGCCCGGGCCGTCGTGAAGGACTCGGCCAGGGCGTTCGCGGCTGCGGCCGCCGCCTCGGCGGTTGACGCCGTTGCGGTGATCCGGATCAGATCGCTGTCCACGACCGGTGCGACCTCGATGGACCCGACCCGACTCGCCGTCTCCGGCCCCATCCGCTCGTCCGCCGCCGCTCGGACCGTCGGCGATCCTGCGACCTCGACCTGCGTGGTCACCTCCCGCAACGAGTTGCCACTGGATGCGGGACCCTCCAGGACGGTGCCTGCGGACGGGTCGACGACCCGAACATCGGTCTCGGCCCGGTACTGTTCGGAGCGCAGACCTGAGAGCACGTAGGTGGCCACGCCGGCGATGATCGCCGGGACGAGGATCCACGCCAGACGCCTCCGGATCAACCGGAGCGAACGGCGGAGATCGGACGACGGGTCCGGCTGGGTCACTGGGTCCTCTGCTGCACGACGTCGGGAACCCTAGTCGGGGTGCGATCGCCCGATGATGCGCCCGACCGGGCGGATCATCGACGAACGTTGAGTTCGCGGACCGACGTGACTAGGCTGGCAGCGTCCTAGGAGGCCCCATGAACCCCCACTCTGTTCGCTCGAAGTCCATCGTCGGTCTGGCGGTCGCCCTGGCGACGGTGGTCGCCCTGTCCGGCGTTGCTGCCGCCCAGTACAACAACCCTGCCACCGTCTCGGCCTCGACTCCGACCCAGAACGCGGACGGGTCGTTCACGGTGACACTCTCCGGGACCGGTTTCGGTCCGGGAACGACCGTGACCTTCTCGTACAACCCGACACTGGGTACGGCGGTGGCGGACGCAGCTGGTGCGGTGTCGTTCGCAGCGACGTTCCCTGCGAGCCTCGCCGGTAAGTCGGTGACCGTGACGGCGGCCGGCGTGGACGCCTCGGGGAATCCCGTGACCGCCACGACGTCGCTGAGTTTCCCGGGCGGCGGCGGTTCCTCGAGCGGTGGTTCGTCGAGCGGTTCCGGGCTGGCCTTCACCGGTTCGGACAACTCCTCGGTCGTCCTGCGCATCGGTGCGATCGCTCTGGTCCTCGGTGTGGCGCTGGTGCTGGCGACCCGGAGTCGCCGCAACGAGCACAGCAGCGTCTGAACCAGGCTCCATCGCTTCAGGCAGGGCTCCCCGAGTCGATCGGGTGAGGGCCCTCAGGCCGACTCCTCCATACCGGGGTGACGTAGGCGGTCCCGCGTGACCGATGCTCCAGACCGAGCGGGACCATCCGACGTCGACCCGCCGGATGGCGGCCGGGTCGTCAGGAGGGCCCGCCGGACGACCGCCGCCCGAACGGAACCGCCCGCCGGGCGAGCTGCATGGTGGCGTTGGGCCATCTCGGGTGCCTCCGTCGCACTCGCAGCTGCCGGCGTGCTCGCTGCTCGACTCGAGCCGACGGCATCCGTCGTTCCTGACGTCTGCTGGAGCCTGCTCCTCGTGGCGGCCACGGCGCTCGCCGCCCGCTGGGCCCGGCCATGGACCGTGGTCTGGGCCAGCGGGGTGACGATGGTCGCTGGCGTGCCGTCACCCTGGGCGGTGCTCGGCCTGCTCGGCTTGGCCGGCGCTGCGGTGTCGACCGTCCGTCCGGCGTGGCGTTGGTGGTCGGTGCCGGCGGCGCTCGCAGCCCTCGTCGGTCTGGTCCACCTCCCTGAGCTCCGCTTCCACGGTGGCACGGCGCTCGTGGCTGCGGTCGCACTGGTCCCACTGCTCGCCTCGGGGTTCCGTCACGCCGATCGGCCCGTGCGTCGCGTCGCCGCCGTCGGCACGGCGGTCGGTCTGGCGGCGGTGCTGGCGCTCGCCGGGATCGCTGCGCTGGCCGTGTGGACGTCGGCACCCGACCTGGACCGTGCGGCATCGAGCGCCCGGACCGGTCTCGACCTGGCGCAGGCCGGCCGGACCACCGAGGCCGTGGCCTCCTTCGATTCCGCAGCCGTCGGGTTCAGCGAGGCGTCGGACTCGCTCCGGGGTCCGCTCCTGTCGGCGAGCAGCTGGGTGCCCGTCCTGGCGCAGCACGTCACGGCGGTGCGCACGGCGGCGGCGTCCGGGGCGTCGTTGAGCGAGGCCGCAGCCGAGGTCAGCACCCGGGCCGAGACGTCGCCCGACCTGGTCCGTGACGGCCGGGTCGACGTCGAGTGGATTCGCGCGACCACGCCGTCGGCCCAGTCGTCGGCCGATTCGCTCGCCGGTGCGCTGGCCGACCTGCAGGCCGTCCGTAGCCCGTGGCTGCTCGGCCCGCTCGCGGAGCCCCTCGACGAACTGATCGGGGAACTCGGCGACGCGGCCCCGTCGGCGCGCACCGGAGCAGACCTGCTCGAGGTCGCCCCGGAGTTGCTGGGGGTCGACGGCCCGAGGCGCTACCTGGTGCTCGCCACGAACCTGGCCGAGGCCCGCTACCAGGGCGGGTTCGTCGGCGGCTACGTGGAGCTCGAGGTGCTCGACGGCCGGGTGGACGTGGTCGCCTCCGGCAAGGCGTCGGACCTGACGCCGTTCCTCGAGCGGTCCCCGGTGGGCCCCGTGGGAGACGCGGCCTACCGCGACCGTTACGGCGCCTTCGCCCCGGAGCGCTACTTCACGAATGCCACAGCGTCACCCGACGCTGCAACCAACGGCGCCGTGGCTGCGGAGGTGTACGGCCGCCTCACCGGCCGGCCCGTCGACGGAGTCGTCATCATCGACGCCGCTGGACTCGCCGCGCTCCTGCGGGTCACCGGACCGGTGCAGGTGCCGGGTGTGTCCACACCGATCTCCGCCGAGAACGTCGAGGACTTCCTGCACCGCGACCAGTACCTGGAGTTCGACGAACGCTCCGGTGAGCGCACCGAGGCGCTGGGTGAGGTCGCCGAGGCGGTCGTCGACGCCCTGACGACTCGTGGTCTCCCCGGCCCGCGGGCGCTCGCCGACGCCGTCTCGCCGGCCGTGGAGCGTGGCGACCTGCAGTTCTGGTTCCGGGACGCCCCTGTGCAGTCGATCGTCGAACGGACCTCGGTCGCCGGGCGCTTCGTTCCCCTCCCGGGCCGGGACCTGTTGTCGGTCCGATCGTCCAACCTCAACGCCAACAAGATCGACGGGTTCGCCAGCCGGACCGTCGACTACCGGGTCACCTACGACCCGACCTCGGGTTCGGTGTCCTCGGTCGTGGAGGTCGCGGTCACCAACACAGCGCCGGCGACCGGGCTGCCCGGCATCCTCATCGGGATCGACAGCCGCCCGCCCGGGACCAACCGGATGCTGCTGACCGTGTGGTCCCCCCAGTCGCTCGGCGCCGCCACGGTGGACGGGGTCCCGGCCTCGGTCGGCACGCAGCCGGACGGAGCGCTACTGTCCCACACCGTTCGACTCGCCGTACCGCCGGGGGCCACGCAGACCGTGCGCTTCGAGCTGTCGGGCCGGATCGACGTGGGCCCGACCTATCGCCTGGTGACCTACCAGCAGCCCGCGGTGACTCCCGACGTGGTGGACGTGGCGGTTTCGTCGACCGACGGGTCGATCCCTGCGCCGACTCCGGGGCTGACGATCGTGGACGGGGTGGCGACTGGTCAGCTCCCGCCGGCGTGGCGGACCGACACGAGCGTCACCTTCGATCCAGGCACCTGAGAATGCCGTCGGCGAACCGCTCGGCCATCGCGTCGATCGTGAACTCGCGGGCCGTGGCCCGGGCCCCGTCGACGAGCCGCTCCCGGAGACGGGCGTCCTCGAGCACCCGCACGACCGCGTCGGCGAACGCCGGTTCGGACGCCGGTGTCCCGACGACGAGACCGTTCACGTCGTCCTGCACGTAGTCGATCTCTGGCCCGTGGTTGTCGGCCTGCGCCGTGACGACCGGAAGCCCGACCGCGAACGCATCGAGCACCACGAGCCCGACCGCCGCAGGGCAGACGACGCAGCCGGCGTCCACCAGTGCTTCGGCGAGCTCGGTGCCGGTCCGAGGACCAAGTAGCCGGAACCAGGGTCGAGTGCCCGCGGCCCGGTCCAGGACGGCTCGGTCCTCGCCGTCCCCGATGACCACGAACTCGACATCTCTGACCCGGTCTCGCACCCGGTCGGCGGTGAGGACCAGATCGTCGAGCCCCTTTCCGTTGTAGAGCGATCCGACGAACGCCACCGTCGGCGGCCCGACCGGCTCCGCTCCTCGCTCGTCGCGATCGGCCCGCAGGTGATCGGCAGCGGCCTGCAGTGCCGTCGTGTCGGTGGCGTTGCGCAGATCCGTCGTCCGATCGGCAGGGAACCCGGATGCGGTCACGTACGCAGCGGTCCCGGCCGTGTAGGCGAACCACCAGTCGCAGTCGGTCAGCACCCGCCGCTTCCACCACTCGCCGAGTCGGCTGCGGTGGTGTCGGTCTCGGTTCTCGCCATGGCCCCACAGTCCGAGCGCCGGCCCGCCGGTCCGGCGCCAGGCCGCGAACACGTTGTTGACCAGTAGCCGGGACGCCTGCTCGACCACGACGAGGTCGCAGCTCCGGACCCGACCCAGCACCCGTTGGGTCACCACGGCCCGGCCACCCACACGCCACTCGTGCTGAGGGAAGGACTCCACCCAGTCGAGCGACGCCGTGTCACGGCGGGCTGCAGAGCCGACGGGCGGGTCACCGATCAGCACGCGCAGGTCCACACCCATCCGGTCCAGGTCGGTGCGGAGCCGTTCGTAGAGCGGAACCCGGTAGTGGGGCAGCGACTTGTAGATGATGGCGACCTGCGGTCGAGACCCGCTCCGTTCGGTCCGCTGCACCGGCGTCAGCACAGCGCGGAGATACGGAGACATCGTGGCAGCGGGCCAGTTGCCGCCGTTGCGCCGCTGGAACCGCATCCACTCCCGGAACGGTCGGCCGGTGGGAGCGTTGAGGAGCTGCAAGCGTCGGCGCCGGCTCAGCGCCCGGTCGCGCCAGGTGCCGGCGTCATCGTTGCGGGCGCAGGTGCCCACCGTCGTTGCGGTCGAGCGGATCCTGAAGCCCATCCGGGTAGCGCGGAGTCCGTAGTCGAAGTCGGCGATCCCATGGCTGTATCGGGAGTCCATGGTCCCGACCGCCCTTCGAACCCGGCGCGGAACCAGCACCAGATTCCCGTTCATCGCCACCGGCCGCTCGTGACTCCCGGGCGGGATCGGGTCGAAGCCACGCCCTCGCCAGGTGTGGACATGCCGCACTGCTGCGTAGGTGAGCGAGCCGTTGTCGGGATCCCGCAGGGCCCCGACGGCGATCGTCGCTTCCTCGGGTGAGGGAGCCAGGTCGAGCAAGGCATCGATGGCGCCGGGATCCAGGACGACGTCGTCGTTGAGCCACAGCACGTAGTCCGGGTCGTCCTCCTCTGCCCGTGCCAGACCCAGTCGCATCCCGCCCGCCCAGTACAGGCCGCCGTCGCCGTGGAGCTGGATCGCGTCGGGGAGCAGGTCGGCGACCGCTCGGACGGTGCCGTCGCTCGATGCATCGTCCACATGGACGACCGTGAGCTGAACCGAGCCCGAGGCAGCAACGAGCGACTCGAGGCAGCGGATCGTCGTCGCCACCCGGTTGTGGGTCGCAACGACCGCGGTGATTCGTCGACTGGGCGAGACGCTCACTGCCCGATGACAGTAGCGAGGGGAGCTGAGCCTGGTTCAGTCAAGGGTCTAACTTGAGGCGTTCGGGACCCGATGAGAGAGGCCAGCGAGCC
>CAYMKW010000132.1:0-6766 GCA_964391365.1 uncultured Microthrixaceae bacterium
GACCTGGCGCTCCGGGCGACGTCCAGCGCCATGCGGACGTTGTCCATCTTCCCGAAGCTGACCTGCGGGGTGGCCAACGTGCCGGCATCCTTCATGCGACCCAGGTGGATGGCCACCAGCGTGCCCCGCTGCACCGCCACCATCATGTCGACCAGCTTGCGTTGGGTGAGCTGGAAGCCGGCGATCGGCTGGTCGAACTGACGGCGTTCGAGCGAGTAGGCGAGGGCGGCCTCGTAGCAGGCCCGGGCGGCACCCACGGCACCGAACGAGATGCCGAAGCGGGCCTCGTTGAGGCAGCTGAGCGGACCGCGCATGCCGGTGACGCCGGGCAGGACCGCGTCGGCCGGCAGTCGGACGTCGTCCAGGACCAGTTCCGAGGTGACCGACGCCCGGAGGGACACCTTGCGGTGGATCTCCGGGGCCGAGAACCCCGGCGTGTCGGTCGGGACGACGAACCCCCGGACGGCGCCCCGGTCCGGCCCATCAGGGTCGGTGCGAGCCCAGACCACCGCCACGTCGGCGATCTAGCCGTTGGTGATCAACATCTTGGCGCCGTTGAGGACCCAGTCGCCGGACGCGTCCTGTGTGGCCGTCGTACGCATGGACGACGGGTCCGAACCCGAGTCGGGTTCGGTCAGCCCGAAGCAGCCGATCAGCTCGCCGGCCGCCATCCCGGGAAGCCACTGCTGCTTGTGCTCCTCGGAGCCGAATGCGTGGATCGGGAACATGGCGAGACTGCCCTGGACCGACACGAAGCTGCGGGCACCGGAGTCGCCGGCCTCGAGCTCCAGGCACGCCAGGCCGTAGGCCGTGGCGGACGTGCCGGCGCAGCCGTAGCCGTCGAGGTGCATACCGAGCACGCCGAGCGAGCCGAACTCGGTCGCCATCTCCCGGGGGAACGTGCCGGCGTCGAACCACTCGCCGACATCGGGCAGGATCCGCTTGCCCACGAACGTCCGGACGGTGTCCCGGAACATCTGCTCCTCGTCGGTGAGCAGGGCATCGGTCGCCAGGACGTCGTGGGCGTCCACGTGCTGGGGGAGAGGTGCGTGGCTCATGCAGAGCAGGCTACGCCGCCGTCACCCCCGGTCCGGCTCCGTGGTGCGAGCTCCATGCATCTGCATGTCGCTCGCACCACAGAGCCGGCAGGGGGTTGGGCCGGGGGCGGCTGGCACCTAGCCTGTGCAACGTGACGACGGTGGGGGCATCGGGGCCGTTCCGTTCCGTGGCGCCCCGGATGGGCTTCGTGGGGGGCTTCGACGGGATCCGGGGCATCGGGATCCTGCTCGTGCTGTTCAACCACGCGTGGTCGCCGCTCTCGCCGAGCGTCGCCGGGATCATCGACGTCTTCTTCGTGATGAGCGCATTCCTCATCACCACGCTGCTCCTCCAGGAGCACCGCGACCAGAACGACATCAGCATGCGCCGCTTCTACGCCCGTCGGGCGGTGCGACTGCTGCCGTCGGCCTACCTGTGCATCGTCGCCTGGTTCGTCGTGGCGCTGCTGTTCGATCGGGAGCGGCTCGCCACGCTCTGGCGGGAGGCGGCGGCTGCCGTCACGTATCTCTACGAGATCTTCTTCCCGGTCGGGCTCGGAGCGCTCGATCCACGTCTGGTCGAGAACCTGTCGATCGACCAGTTCTGGTCGCTGGCGGTGGAGGAGCAGTTCTACCTGCTGATCGCCGTCACGGTCCTCGTCTGCATCCGTCGCCGGTGGATGGTGCAACTCGCTGTGGTGCTCGCGCTGGTCGCCATCTGGATCTCGTGGCAGCGGTGGAACGGGGTGCCCGGTCCCGTACCGATCCCTGACGACCCGGCGACCGCCAATCCGGCCGTCCGGGGACTCAGCCTGCTGTGGCTGTCACGCCCGGACTCGCTCATGTGGGGGGTCGGACTCGCTGTGGTCAACGCCAAGCTGCCCGACCCGCTTCCGGCTGTGTGGCGGCGCTGGCTGCCCTGGGTGGGAGGTCTGGGGCTCGCGGTGTCGTTCGCGTGCATGTTCCTGTCGAGCGGGTTGCTGCGGGCCCTGACCGGCCGGGTTGGTCTGCCGCTTCCCTACGTCCCGATGGCCCCACCGACCCCGGTGGACTCCGACGGCGGGATCTACTGGATCAACTTCGGTCACACGGTCAGCGCCATCGCCATCGTGCCGGCGCTCCTCTGCATGACCCGGTGCAAGGACTGGATCGCGAACCGGGCGCTCAGCTGGAAGCCCGTGCGGTTCCTCGGTCGGATGTCCTACACGCTCTACGTCTGGCACACGCTGGTGTTCTTCCTCGTGCTCGACGTGCTCGGTGGTGATCGGGTGCTCGGTGAGAAGTGGCGCATCCCGATCCTGGCGGCCCTCACCATCGTGGCCTGCCTGCCCATCTTCTACGGCGTGGAGCAGCGCATGCTGCGGGTCAAGCTCCGGTTCGCCTCCGAGAAGGAGGTGCTCGACCTGAACACCGGGAAGATGGTGAGCGTCGAGGAGGCCACGGCGGGGTCGAGGAAGGGCGGTTCGACGTGACGGTCACCGCCTCGAAGCCGGACCCGTTCGTCTCGCAGGCCCCGAAGCTCGGGCTCATCGGCGGGTTCGACGGCATCCGCGGGATCGGCGTGATGATGGTGCTCGTCGGTCACGCACTCTTCGAGTACGTCGAGTCCTGGGTGACGATCGTCGACACGTTCTTCGTGCTCAGCGGGTTCCTGATCACCACGCTCCTGCTCCAGGAACACCGATCGACCGGCGGGATCGGGATGCGGAAGTTCTACGCCCGGCGCGCCATCCGGTTGCTCCCGACGGTGTGGCTGTTCTGCGCCGTCTGGATCGTCATCGGGATCATCGGGACCGTGTTCGCGGTCGAGGGCATCAGCCTGCGGGGGATCCTCGAGGACGCTGCCGCGGCGGTCACCTACGTCTACGACCTGGTGTTCCCGAGCGGTCTCTACATGATCCAGCCCGACACCCAGGACGACCGCTACATGTGGCACCTCTGGACCCTGTCGGTGGAGGAGTTCTTCTACTTCCTGATCCCCGCCACCGTCCTCGTCTGCGTCCGTCGCAACTGGGTTCGGCAGCTGGCTTGGGTGTTCGGCGTCCTGTTCGTGGCGATCGCCCTGGCCCGGTGGTTCGCCTTCACCGGGTTCTTCCAGGACACCGAGGGGGTGCTGCCCGGGGTCCGGCTCGCGTTCCTGCAGCGGCCGGACGCGCTCATGCTCGGGTCGTTGCTCGCCATCGTGAACGCGCACCTGACCGAGGAGCGCCTCGAACGACTTCGTCGGCCGTTCCTCGTCGCCGGCACGATCGGGTTCGTGGTCTGGCTGGCGATGCTGAACCTGTCGAGCGGCGCCGTGGAGAAGCTCGGCGGCCCGTACTTCCCCTACCAGCCGAACGGTCCGAGCGAGTTCAGCCGACCCCAGATGCTCGCCGAATCGCCGACCTACTGGTTCCGGTTCGGTCACACCCTCGGGGCGCTGGGGTTCGCGGCGATCCTGCTGTGCCTCGTGCACCGCAGGGACTGGTGGCTCAGCCGTTGCTGGTCGTGGGGGCCGTTCCAGTGGATGGGCCGACTCAGCTACACGCTCTACGTCTGGCACGCCCTGCCGTACATCATCATCTTCGCGTTGACCGGGGGCGTCGAGATCTCGCTCGCTGGTCAACTGTTGCGGACGCCGTTCCTGATCGCGTCGGCGTTCGCGATCTCGATGCCCGTCTACTACCTGGTCGAGCTCCGGGTTCTCCGCATGAAGCTCCGATACTCAGCCGAGCGGGAGGCGCTCGACCTGCGCACGGGGAAGGTCGTGGACACCACCACCGGCCGGCCGGTCGAGGAATCAGGTCGGCCGGTCGGTGAATCCGACCGCTGACCCCACGGCTGTCGCCGCCCCGCTGACCCCGCTGCGCTGACCTGTGCCCTGCTCTGTGGTGCGAGCGACATGAATATTCATGTCGCTCGCACCACAGAGCTGGGGGTGGGGGTGGGCTGGGGTGGGGGTGGGCTGGGGTTGGGGTCGGTTGGGTTGGTTGGCGCGGGTCAGTGGAAGGGGAGTGGGCCGGCACCGTGGTCGAGCGTGGCGTCGGTGATCGGGTGCTCCGCCGGTTCGTCGGGGAGGCCGTCGAGGTCACCGAGCGGTCGGAGCACGAGCGTGATGAGTCCGACGGCTCCGACGAGCACGGCGAGCAGCACGAACGTCGGGGTGACGCCGAGCCGCTCCACGGCCAGGCCGGCGAGCAGGTAGCCGAGCGGTCCGGCTGCGTACTCGGCCGACGACGCCAGGCCGACGACCCGGCCCCGCAGGTGCTCCGGTGACCGCGTCTGGAGGGCCAAGTTGAGGATCGGCCCGACCGGTCCGTAGCCGAACCCCAGTGCGAAACCGGCGGCGACCATCACCGGGTAGCTGTCCGTCGCCGCGAGCACGCCGAGCGCTGCGGCCGTGGCGAGCAGCGCCCCGCGAAACAGCAGGCTCCGTCGGACCCGGTGGCCCCGCCAGGCGTAGGCGAGCGCCCCGAGGACCCATCCGGCGCTGATCATCGTGACGAGCAGCCCCAGACGTCCGGGGGCGCCCTGCGACTCGAACTCGACGGGGAGCAGCACCGCCTCGATGGGCATGTAGACGGACACGAGCGCGCCGACCACGAGCAGCAGCGTGCGCAGCAGCCGGTCCTGCCAGACGTACCGGAAGCCGGTGCGGATGCTCTGCCAGACGGGTTCGACGTCGTCGGGGTGCGGGCGGATGTCGTCGTTCGACAGGCGGATGGTGGCGACGACGGCAGCGGACGTCACGAACGCGGCTGCGGTGAACCACAGGGCCGAGATGGCGCCGACCGCGGCGATCAGCAGGCCGCCGATTCCGGGGCCGATCAGGAACGCGACGCCCCAGAGCGCCTCGTGGACCCCGTTGACCCGCTGGAGCCTCCAGCCGGACCGTGCGGCTGCAGCGGGCAGCATGGACTCTCTGGCGGTGACCCCGGCGGGGTCGAACACGGCGCCGAGGACGGCGAGCGCAATGAGGAGTGGCAGCTGCAGGCCGATCGTCGCCGCGACGATCGGGATGGCCGAGACCGACACCGCCGAGCAGAGGTCCGAGCCGATCGACGTCCGGCGCCGGCCCACCCGGTCGACGAGCGCTCCGGAGAACAGGCTCGAGGCCAGGAGTGGGAGGGCGGTGGCCGCGGCCAGCAGCCCCGCGTCGGCCGGGTCACCGCTGCGTTCGAGGACCAGCCACGGGAGGATCACCAGCGCTGCGCCGTTGCCTGCGCCCGACAGCACCGTGGCCGCCTCGAGTTGGAGGAAGGGGACGACGGATGTCCGTTCGGGTCCGGGGACGGCGACGTCGCCGACACCAGCGCCTGGGCCAGCGGCGGAGCTCACCTCACCAGTGTGGCGCCGCAGGCAGGGCCGCTGCGAACAGGCGACGTGCTCGACGGCGGCGCAGCGGTTCGCTCAGGAGGAGAGCGTCTCGAGCAGCTTCTTCAGTTCGCCGGACGGGTCGTCGGGCACGATGTAGCCGGACTCGTCGCGGATCTGCTCGAAGTGGTCGCGCACGTCCTCGGCGGAGTGGCCCTCGGCGTACCAGCCGGGCGTGAGGCCGATGAAGTACCGGGCGACCACGCCGCCGGCCACCGAGTAGACCTCGCCGCTGACGGGGCAGTCCTCGTGCGCCAGGTAGACCACGGTCGGGGTGACCTCGGCGGGCTCGAGCTTGTCGCCGAGCGGGCCCAGCAGGTCCTCAGTCATGCGGGTCTTGGCCACCGGGGCGATCGCGTTGACCTTGATGCCCTTGGAGCGGCCCTCGTTGGCGAGCACGCGGGTGAAGCCCACCAGGCCGAGCTTGGCGGCCCCGTAGTTGGACTGGCCGAAGTTGCCGAGCAGACCGGAGTTCGAGCTCGTGTTCACGATCCGCCCGTAGCCCTGCTCGCGCATGACCACCCACGCCGGCTGCGTCACGTAGAAGGCGCCGAGCAGGTGCACGGCGATGACCGGCTCGAGCAGGTCGGGGGTCATGTTGTGGAAGGTCTTGTCCCGCAGGATGCCGGCGTTGTTGACCACGATGTCGATCGTGCCGAACGAGTCGAGGGCCGTCTGCACGATCGCCTGGCCGCCCTCGGGGGTCGACACGGAGTCGTGGTTGGCCACGGCCTCGCCGCCCGCTGCGGTGATCTCGTCGACGACCAGCTGCGCCGCCGAGGCGTTGTCGCCCTCGCCGCTCACGGACCCGCCGAGGTCGTTCACGACGACCCGTGCGCCCCGTCGCGCCAACTCGAGGGCGTGGGACCGGCCGAGCCCGCCACCGGCCCCGGTGACGATGGCGACCTTGCCGTCGAAGGTGAGATCAGACATGTGCGTTCCCCTCGGAGTTCTGGCCGTCGGACCCGGCGCCGACGTCTGCACGCTCGCCGTGCGGCGTCACGTTACCGATGGGCGGGGCGCCGGAGGAAACCCGGGCCCCTGCCGTCGGTCAGGCCTCGATCCCGAGCGTGTCGAGTGCGTAGGCGGTCATGCGCTTGTAGTCGACCTTCGCGTTGGGGGCCCGGCCGATCGTGTCGATCTCGACGATCCGCTTGGGCGCCTTGTACGCCGCCAGCTGCGTCTTGACGTGCGCCACCAGTTCGCCGTCGTCGAGCGCGCACCCGTCGGCGGGTTCGACCACCGCCACGATGGCCTGACCGAACTTGTCGTCGGGCACGCCGACCACGACGGCGTCGGCCACGGTGTCGTGGGTCTTCAACGCCTCCTCGACCTCCTCGGGGAACACCTTCTCGCCGCCGGTGTTGATGCACACC
>CAYMKW010000133.1:0-6663 GCA_964391365.1 uncultured Microthrixaceae bacterium
GACCGCCTCGTGGGCGGTGCCGGGCTCGGCGACGACGAACGACCGGTCGATCTTGAGGGTGTCGATCGGCAGGTCGCGGACCTCGGCCAGGGACGCGTAACCCACGCCGAAGTCGTCGATCGCCACCCAGACGCCGTTCGACTTCAGTCGGCGGAGCGCCTCGGCGGAGCGGTCACGGATGACCGGGAACACGGTCTCGGGGATCTCGATGACGAGGTGGTCCAGCGGGACTCCGTTCCCCTCGAACACGTCGACGAGCCATTCGTCGAGGTCCGGTCGGGCCAGGGTGCCGTCCGACAGGTTGACGCCGATCACCGGGAGGCTCTGGCCCGACCCTGCGGCTGGGCCGTGCCGGTGCCTCGAGTGCAGGTCGGCGATCAGCCCGGCGGCGAGCTCCACGACCTGCTCGTCGACGGCAGCGAGCTGCCCGGTCCGGGCCGCGGCGTCCACCCATGCGGCGGCCGGGACCAGCTCACCGTCGGCGTCCCGGATCCGGGCCAGGGCCTCGCCGCCCGACACCCGGCCGGTCCGGGGGTCGACGACGGGTTGGACGGCGATCTCCACCCGGCCCGCCTCGAGGTGCTCGCGGACCGCTGCGGCCATGGACGTCTGCTGGGCCCGGGCGATCCGCATCTCGGTGTCGAAGAAGGCCGTCCGGTCCCGGCCGGTCCGCTTGGCGCGGCGGAGCGCCTCGTCGGCCTCCTCGATCATCGACGCTGCCGTCGGGTCCGGTCCGTCGCGGTCGAGGAACGGGCCGCTCCAGCTCGTCCCCACGCTGACCGTCGTCGTGAGGTGGAGCGTCTCGAGCCCCGCCGTGCGCGCCGCCTCACGGATCGCCTCGGCGTGGGCGGCCAGGTCGTCCGACGACGTGGTGTGGACCGCGACGGCGAACTCGTCGCCGCCGAGCCGGCCGACGCTGATCGACGGCGACACGAGGAGCAGCCTGCGGGCGAACGCCGTGAGGAGTCGGTCCGCCGCGCCGTGGCCGAAGCGCTCGTTGACCGACTTGAAGCGGTCCAGGTCGCAGAAGAGGAGTCCCACGCCGGCCCGGTCGGGGGCCCCGAGTGCGGCGTCGACCCGTTGCATGAACGAGGACCGGTTGGCGGTGCCGGTCAGGTCGTCGGTGCTCGCCCGTTGGAGGAGGGCCAACTGGGCGTGGAACTCGTCGGTGATGTCGCGGAGCGTCATCATGGCGGCGGACACGCCGGAGTAACGCATGCGCACCGGTCGGGCCTCGACGTCGACGATCCGCTCGGTGCCGTCGGCGGCCCGCAGCCCCAGGCGCCGGCGCACGGGTGTGAGGGTGTCGAGCGCCTCGGCGAGCGGCACCGTCACCGAGTGGTCGGAGCGGTCGGCGCCGATCGGATCGGAGAACCGGGACGACAGGGATCGGACCGATCCGCTGAGCACGCCGGTGTGGTCCCCGAGCAGTCGCGCCGCCGTCCGGTTCGACTCGGTGATCACCCCGGTGCTGTCGCAGAGGACGACCCCGACGCCGACCCCGTCGATCATGTCGTCGGTGTTCAGCAGGGGTTCGATCCGGCCGCTGAACAGGATCCAGTTCCCGTCGGCCCGCTCGAGGCGTCGGGCGACGAGCTCGACCGCGAGTGAGGGCCCGTCGGTGCCGCGCAGGCGGATCGAGGGCCGGGCCATCTCGGTCCCGCCACTGAACCTGGCCAGCAGCTCGGCGGCCGCGTCCAGGTCCTCGGGGTGCACCAGCTCGAGCGCTGACATTCCCAGGACGGCGTCGGCGGGGCGGTTCAGGAGCGACGCCGCGGTGTCGTTCAGCCCGGCCACGAGTCCCGCAGGGTCGACGAGCAGGGCGAGGTCGCCGAGGTGTCCGAGCACCTCCGCCGGCGGGATCGCGTCGATGGACCCGGTCCAGACCTGCGGCTGCTCCGTGTTCTGCCCCGCGGAGGGCGTCGTGTCAGTCATGCGGCCCGACGCAGCCTACGTCGGGACCTCCGGCCCGACCGGTGTCACACCAGCCGACACCTCGGCCCGGTTCGCAGTGCGGTCCTCGGGCGCGTACCGGTAGTTGGCCATCACACCGAAGGCCCGCTCGAGACCACGGGGTGAGCGGTCGGCGTCGGGGAGGATCCGCCACAGCCGTGCCCCGTTGCCCAGGTGGAACCGCGCCACGGGGTCCAGGACGGCACCGTCCTCGCGGCGGGCGCACAGGTACTCCGCGGCGAGGTGGGTCAGTGTCCCGTCCTCCGGTGCCTCGGTGGTGCCGCGCCCGTCGAGCCAGTCCCGCAGGCCCGGGACGGGCGACATCGTCGTCGCCGTCGTCACCTGCGGCATGGTCCGGACGAGATGGTCGAGGGCCAGGTCAACCAGGAGCGTGGCCGCACCTCGGCCGGCGAGTGCGGCGTCGACGTTCCAGATCGAGTGGAACACCGCCGTGTCGGCCGTGGCCGGGTCGATCACGGCTGCGGCCGGGGACAGCACCTCGTCGAGGCGGTCGGGGATCCCGACGGTCAGGGCCACCCAGAGCACCACGGCGGGCCGTCGGTCGACCTCGAGCACCAGGACCCGACGGTCGGCGGCCACACGTCGATCCAGGTCCTCCGGCCCGGTCGGCGGGTTCACGGGCTCGGCGGCGCCGAGCTCCACGACCAGGGGTTCACCGGGGTCGAGCACCCGGAGTCGTCCGGGTGGGGTCGTGTCGTCCTGCACGGTCGCACAGTTGAGCGGCGGGGTGCGGTTGGTGGCAAACGAGCCGGCGGTACGCTCCGGCGGTGCGGACCCACCTGACGCTCGGCCGACTGCTCGGGGTGCCGATCGGCATCAACTGGGGCGTGATCGGCGTGGCGATCCTGTTGTTCTGGAGTCTGGCCTTCGTGTCGCTGCCGAACGTGGCGCCCTCGCATCCGTCGAGCGCCTACTGGTTCGCAGGCGTCCTCGGTGTCGTCGCGTTCCTGGTCTCACTGCTCGTCCACGAGCTCGGCCACAGCTACGTGGCGCAGCGCAACGACGTGCGCGTGGTGGAGATCACGCTCTGGTTGTTCGGAGGCGTGGCCAAGCTCGAGGGCGACGCCGACGACCCGGGAGCGGAGTGGCGGATCGCCGCCGCCGGACCGCTGGCGAGCGGGTTCGTCGCCGTGGTGGCGCTGGCCGCCGCCCGCGGCGTGGACGCCGTCGGCGGCAACCGCGTCCTCTACGGACTGCTCGTGTGGTTGTTCGCCATCAACGTCGTGCTCGCCGTGTCGAACCTGCTGCCCGCCTTCCCGCTCGACGGCGGCCGCATGCTGCGCGCCTTCCTCTGGCGGCGCCGGGGTCACAAGACGCCTGCCACCCGCCTGGCCTCGGTCATCGGCCAGGTCCTGGCCGCCGGCCTCGTCGCACTGGGCGTGTTCGCCTGGCTGCGGGTCTCGTGGTGGACCGGGGTCTGGACGATCGCGCTCGGCGCGTTCCTGTTCTTCGCCGCCCGGATGGAGTGGTCGGCAGCGCAGCCCCGACCGGAACTGCTCGACGAGTCGATCGCCGCGATCGCCCGGCCGCTGCCCCCGGCGCTCGGGCCGGCCTCGACGGTGGCCGAGCTCGAGCGGACCCTCGATGCGTCGCCCCGGGCGCCGTTCGTGCCGCTCGTCGACGCCAGTGGCGACGTCAGCGCCGTGCTGCCCCGCGAGTCGATCGCCCGGATCCCACCCGCCCAGCGGTCGGTCGTCCCCGTGCGCTCGTTGGCCATGCCCCTGGTGGGTCTGCCCCGGGTCCGTCCCGGCGAGACCGTGGCGCAGGTGGCGGATCGGCTCGGTCGGGGGAGTCACTGGTGGGCGGTCGTCGTGGACGGCGGCGAGCTCACCTCGGTGCTCGTCGCCGAGGACGTGGAGACCGTCTTCGACCTCGCCACCACCTGAGCGCCGCACTGGGGGATTCGCCTTTCCCGTGCGAGCAGCACTGGCGTACCGTGGTCGTGTGGCCGGCAGACCAGCGGGGCGGCCGGGGCGGGGCACTCGGCGGATGTTGGCGGCGTTGCTTCGGCAGCGTCGCCGGTTGGCGCTCGCGACCATCGCCATCGCCCTCGGCGTGGGCTACCTGGCCGGGGCGCTCACGCTGCTGGACCGGGTGGGGGAGGGGCTGTCGAACCTGGCCTCCACCGGTGTCGGTGCCGAGGACCTCGTCGTCGAGGGTGAGGTCGCCTACGAGTCATCGCTCGAACAGGTCCGCCGCCTGGTCCCGTCGTCGGTCGCCGACACGGTGCGGAGCGTGCCCGGGGTTCGTGCGGTCACGCCGCGCATCGAGGACGTCGCCGTCGTGCTCGGGTCGGACGGTCGGCCGGTCGTGGCGCCGGGGCTCTCCGAGCAGCCGCTCGGTGCCAACTGGCCGGCGGGCGCTCCGGTCCCGCCCTACGACCTGCTCGACGGGGTCGCTCCGACGGGATCTTCGGACGTCGTGCTCGACGAGCGGACCGCGCAGGTCGGCGGTCTCGGGGTCGGTGACACCGTGTCGATCGCCGGCCGAACCCGGGTGGGCTCGTACCGGGTCACCGGCATCGTCGCCCAGGGGCAGGGTGGTCTCCCCCCCGGCGCGAGCCTGGCGCTCTTCTCCACCGCCGAGGCGCGTGAACTGTTCGACCGGCCGTTCGACGACAACTGGGTCGGCGTCACCGTCGACGACGGTGCCGACACCGCCGCGGTCGAACAGGCGATCAGCGCCCAGCTGCCGTCGGGTGTCGTCGTGGTCGACGCCGCCACGGCCGCAGCGGACCGACAGGACGGGCTGACCCGGAGCTTCGCCCTGGTGCGCAGCCTGCTGATCGGGTTCGCGGCGCTGGCACTGCTCGTCGGCATGGTGACGGTCGCGAACTCCCTCGCGCTCCTGTACGCCGAGCGCCGTCGCACCTTCGCCTCATTCCGACTCGTCGGTGCCAAGCCCCGGCAGCTGCTGTTCGCGGCGCTCATCGAGGCGGCCCTGCTCGCGCTGGTCGCCTCGCTCCTGGGGGCGCCGCTCGGCCTCCTGGTCGGTCGGGGGATCGAGGCGGTTCTGGCTGCGCTGGGGAGCCCGATCCCGGTCGCCGGGTCGCTCGTCTCGTGGCAGGCACTCGGCTGGGCGGTGCTCATCGGGGTGGTCGCCACCGTCGCCGCCGCCGTGGTCCCGGCGCTCCGGGTGTGTCGCGTGCCGCCGATCGAGGCCGTCGATGACGCCGCCACCGGTCCTCGCCCGGACACCTCGGCCACGGTGCGCACGGCGGCCATCGCGGCCCTGCTCGCCGGCGGTGCGGTGACCGTGGTGCTGCTCCAGGGCCGTTCGAACTCGGTGGCACTCACCGCGGGTGCGGTGGCGGCCGTGGTCGTGTTCCTGATCGGCCTCACCCCGATGGCGCTGGCGGCGATCGTGTCCGGCGGTGTGCGGGTCCTGCCGGTCCCGCCGGCCGCCCTCCGGCGCATCGCCAGTCGGGACGTGCGACGCAGCCGGACCCGGACCGCAGCGACCACGGGTGCGCTGGCGATCGCGACGGCGGTCATCGTGGGTCTGGCCGTCTGTCTCACCTCGTTCGTGGCCTCGCTCGAGGCCGAGGTCGAGCGGACGGTCCGGGCCGACCTGGTGGTCGACTCGGGGACGTTCACACGAGGGGGTCTGCCGGCGGAGCTGCTCGTCGAGCTGAAGGGCACGCCGGGAGTCGAGGCGTCGACCGGATGGCAACTGGCTCGCGGCACGCTCGGCTCCACGCCGATCCGGGCGACCGGTCTGGACGCGGACGCCGCCCTCGAGGTCGTGGGCTTCGACTTCGTCGGTGAGGCCCCGACCCGACTCCAATCCGACTCGATCCTGCTGTCCGAGCAGGCGGCGACCGCCGCAGGTGTGTCGATCGGCGACTCCGTTCCCGTCGTGTTCACCAGCGGCGGCACCGAGTTCCTCGACGTGGTCGGCATCTTCCGTGGCGGCGGCGCCCTGATCGGCGACGGCGTGATCGACCGGTCGGTCGTGTTGCGCCAGGTTCCGGCGACCCCGGACCTGGCCGCGCTCGTGGCGCTGGACCCCGACGACCCCGCTGCGGCCGAGGCCGTCGTCGCCCTCGCCGCCGAGTACGGCATCGAGGGGGTCCTGCAGCCCGAGGAGTTCGTCGACCAGCGTTCCGACCTGCTCCGTGGGTTCCAGCGGGTCATCCAGTGGATGCTGCTGTTCACGCTCCTGCAGGCGCTGGTCGGGGTGGTCAACACGCTGTTGCTCTCGGTCGGGGAGCGTCGACGGGAGTTCGGCCTGCTCCGGGCGACCGGCGCCACGCGATCGCAGGTGCACCGGATGATCCTGCTCGAGGGGGTGTCACTCGCGGTCGTGGGTGCCCTGGTGGGGCTGGTGCTCGGTCTGGTGCTGAGTCGTCTGGCGCTCCTGCCGCTCGCCCCGCTGGGCCTGGACGTCTTCGTCGTGCCGTTCACCGCGGTCGCCGCCGTGGGTCTGCTCGCCGTTGTCGTCGGAGTGCTGTCCGCCGTGCTGCCCGCCCGCTGGGCGTCACGCGTTCCGCCCCTGGTGGCCGTCAGCGACACCGGGGACCTGGAACTGCGCCGCCGTCGCCGGCGGAGCGCACCGGTTCCGACGCCCGCCGTCCCGGTGCCGGCTGCCGTGCCGCCGCCGATCCCGGTGCCGGTTGCCGTGCCGCCGCCGATCCCGGTGCCGGTTGTCGTGCCGCCGCCGGTCCCGGTGCCGGTTGCGGTGCCGGCC
>CAYMKW010000134.1:0-2846 GCA_964391365.1 uncultured Microthrixaceae bacterium
GTCGACCAGCAGGGCGTACCGGAGGAGGGCGATGACGAACGGGATGATCGACAGCTGCACCCACGGCGTCGCGTACCGGTCGGTCCCGCCGCTCTCGACCGCCCACTGGCAGTACGAGATCGTCACCGCAGCCGCCGCCACCGACCGGATGAACCCGAGGTACTCGACGCTGTACGCGCCCAACGTCGGCCGCAGCGCCGCCGCCTCCTCGCCCAGCTCCTTCTTCTCGGCGAACCGCTTGGCGCCGGCGATGAACAGCGAGCCGAACAGCGACACCAGCAGGAACCACTCGGAGACCTCGACCCCGGCGGCATAGGCGCCGCCGAGCAGCCGCAGGATGAACCCGGCCGACAGGATCACCAGATCCAGGACGGCGACCTGCTTCAGGAACATGGAGTACGAGGTGGTGAGCACCGCGTAGCCCGCCACGATCCCGGCGAGCGTCCAGTTCGTCCACGCCGCCACCGCAACACCCAGCACGAAGAGCACCACCGCCATGCCGACGGCGAGCGGCACCGACACCGCCCCGCTGGCGATCGGCCGGTTCCGCTTGGTCGGGTGTCGCCGATCGGACTCGACGTCGAGCACGTCGTTCAGCAGGTAGGTCGCCGACGACACCAGACAGAACGCCACGAACCCCTGGACGGTCAGGCGCAGTTCGTAGGCCTGGGTGAGCACCCCGGCGGCCGCGGGGGCGACGAACACCAGGACGTTCTTGGCCCACTGCTTGGGGCGGCAGGCCTTGAGCATGGACACCGGCAGCGGACGGCGGGCGCCAGCGCTCGATGTGTTCGCCCGGGTGGCGGGTTCGGTCACGGTCGTCCAGTCCTGATGGGTCGGTCGTGGGAGGGGTCCGCTGCCATCCGGGTCCAGCCGCCCGGTCGACCCTGAGAGTGTACCGGGACGCCCCGCCCACCCCGGTCGACCACGGCAGGACTCAGGGCGTGCCGAGCCGGTCGAGGATCGCCGTCTCGACGGCGTTCGGCGGCGGCCCCAGATCGGAGTACCAGCCACCACCACCCGCGGTCCGCCAGGCGAACGACTCGGCGAAGTCGCCCGCCCCGCTCGAGAAGTCGCTCGCGCCGCTCGCCCCCGGGAACCACGGGCGTCGAGGGTCGATCCCCCGGGCCGACCGCCACGCCGCCCGCTCGCCGTCGTCCAGGTGGGTCACGTCGACGGCGTGGCCCAGCTCGTGGGCCACCACGTGCGCGAGCGACTCCGGCGAGTCCGAGTCCCGCACGAACACCTCGATCACCCGGGCGTCCGGGTAGGTCAGCCCGCGCACCCCGCTGCGGCCCGGCAGGAACCGGAGCTGCCAGCCCGGGAGGCGGCGCTGCCAGTCGTAGTCGACCAGTCCGAGCGCCCGGGCCGCCGTGGCGCGCCGACCGTCGTCGCCGAGTCGCTCGACCGCCCGGGCCCCACCGTCGGGTGGGGGCGGGGCGGTGGTCGGCACCGCCGTGGCCGGCACCGCCGGCGGGCCGCCGCCGACCGAGGCCACGAGGTCGGGGGTCACGAACACCTCGGGCGCCGGGACACTGGGCTGGGGCACGGTCGGGACACCCCCGCCCGGCAGTGTGACCTCGGCCATCACCTGGGGGCCCGGATCGCCGCCCGGAGCGAGCGGCACGAGCCCGTCCGGGCTGTCGTCCAACCCCGACGGACCGAGCGCTCCCCACGGCGCCGACTCGAGCGGGGCCGACGCCGTCGTGCCCGATCCTCCGCAGGCCGTGGCCGCAACGGCGCCGGCGAACAGCAGGCCGGCCGCAACCCCGTGCCGCAGCATTCCCGGCAACCTGACGACCACCCCCGACCGTCTCACGGGCCTCCGACCCCGCGGAGGTCGCGTTCGACCGCGTCGACGAGTCGATCCACCGCCGCGTCGTCCGGATCCGGGACGCCGAGCAACCGACCGCGGGCCGCTCGGAACAACCGGTCGTTCACCGCCCGGCCCAGCCCGGCCGGTTCCACCAGCTCGGCGACCAGCACGACGGCGGGGCCCTCGTCCCCGGCCCGGAGCCAGCCGTAGAGCCCGGCGGCCACCTGCTCCACCGGAACCGGCCCCGGCCCCGGCACGACGGTCGCAGCGTCGACCCCACGGCCACCCAGCGCTGCGACGAGGCGCTTCGCCGTGCCCGGAGGGGCGTCGAGCAGGACGAGTGGCGTCCGCGGTGCGTAGTGGGTCAGGTACTCCCCCGGTGAACGGTGCACGGCGTCGTCGGTCGTCGCCCGGTCCACGACCTCGACGTGGCCGAGCACCGACCGGAGGTCCTCGACCGGAAGCCCTCCCGGTCGCAGCACCAACGGAACGGACATGGTCAGGTCGATCACCGTCGACTCCACACCGAGCGGACAGGGGCCACCGTCGAGCACCAGGTCCGGCCCGTCGGCGGCTCCACCGAACTCGGCGACCACGTGGGCGGCGGTCGTCGGGCTGATCCGCCCGAACCGGTTCGCCGAGGGGGCGGCAACGGGAGCACCGGCCGCCCGCACCAACGAGCGCGCGACGGGGTGGGCCGGGAGGCGGATGCCCACGGTGTCGCCACCCGCACAGACCAGGTCGTCGAGGTCGGCCCGGCGGGGGACGACCACGGTGAGCGGCCCGGGCCACCAGCGCTCGGCGAGACGGTCGGCCGCCTCGGGCCAGTCGGCGGCCAGCGCCCGGGCGTCGGCGACCTCGGCGACGTGGACGATCAGCGGGTCGGCGGTGGGTCGGCCCTTGGCGCTGAAGATCCGGCTGAGGGCGTCGGGGCGGTCGATCCTCGCCCCCAGCCCGTAGACCGTCTCGGTCGGGAACGCGACCATTCCACCGGCGGCGAGCAGGGCGCCCGCCCGCTCGATCGACGCCG
>CAYMKW010000134.1:2946-6459 GCA_964391365.1 uncultured Microthrixaceae bacterium
GGCTCGGACACCGACTCAGACACGGACTCGGGCCTGGTTCGTCGCCGGATCGACGATCAGCGACGACGGGTCGACCAGTTCCAGGTCCGACGCCGTGAGCGACCCCAGGCCGTTCAGGTCGGCGTCGTTCCAGCGGACGTCCGGCTCGCCGGTGAGCGTGATGCCCGGTCCGGTGTCGACGAGCACCCCGCCGTACTCGCGGAGCGCCTCGGCCACGACCCGGGCCTGCGGGCCGAGCGTCGAGGTGTCCACGTCGTCGCGCAGCCGGAACCACGCACCCATGGGCGGCGCGTCGGGGTTCGCCGACCGGCCGTCGCTGCGGTGCGCCGGCCAGATCGGCCCGTCACCCCGGATCTCGGGCATCGTCAGCCCGATGGCGTGCCGGACCCGGCCGCTGGCCACCTCGTCGTAGCGGACCAGCCCGGCGAGCATGGACACGCCGGCGGCGTTGGCCGACCCCTCGGGCCGACCGTTGCTCCGCAGGTCGAACTCGACGATCGCATCCGCGTACCACTTGTTGAACGGCCGGGCGGTGTCGTTCTCGCCCGGCGGCTGGACGTTCAGCAGTTCACGGGTCCGGCAGGTGCTGGTGTCCACGAGCAGCAGGTGCTTGTCCCACTCCCGGCCGGGCCATCCCTCGAACCGTGGCGCCTCGGGCATGGGGACGTCGGCCCCGTCGGAGAAGTACAGGTACGCGGCCGACACCATGAAGTCCGTCGGCGTCGAGTTGGTCGGGTCGACCAGGTTGAGCGGGTACCCCCGACGCGTGCCGTTGAACACCGTGCTCGAGAACCCGTGCCGCAGCGTCGTGTCCGGGCCGATCGCTGCGATCACCCGGTTCGAGTCCGGTGACACCGGCAGGCCGGTGATCGGCGTGTTGAACGAGTTGTCGGCCGGGAACATCGGGCAGGGCCCGACGCCCAGCCGCTGGCCGGGAGCGCCTGCCGGGACCGGGACCGTCGTCGCCCCCAGGTCGGCGGCGCCGGTGCGGGCGTCCGGCTGGAAGGTGGGTACCGTCGCCGGTTCGTCGGTGGTGACCCGGGTCGTCGACGGGGTCAGGCCGACCTCGGTGGTCGAGTCGCCCGATCCGCAGGCCGCCACCACCGCGGCGGCCGCCACGGCGGGGAGCACCACCAGCCGGGGGATCCGCCGCCACGACGCGGACCGCTGCCGCCGCTCGTCCCGCCCGGATGCCACGGCGGCATGGTACCGGCGGGCCGTTCAGGCCGCCCGACGCCAGGCCAGCACCAGGTGGACGATCGCCCCCGAGCCGACCAGCACGACGCCGGCCACGACACTGGCGACCGGCAACGAGATGGCCACCACGACACAGCCCAACAGCCCGGCCGCCGCCACCCAGCGCGGCCATCGTCGTTCGTGGGGCGCCAGGCGCCACGCCGACGCGTTGGCGATGGCGTAGTAGGCCAGCACCGCGAACGAACTCGCCCCGATGGCTCCGCGCAGGTCGACCAGCAGGACGACGACGACCACGATGGCGGCGACGGCCACCTCGGCCCGGTCCGGCACGCCCGACCGCACCGACCCGTGGGCCAGCGCACCCGGCAGGCCACGACGGTCGGCCATGGCGAAGGCCGTCCGACTGACGCCGACGAGCAGGGACAGCAGCACCCCGAGCGACGCCACGGCCGCGCCGACGACCACGACGGGTTCCAGCACCGGCAGGCCGTGACGCACGACCTCGACCAGCGGAGCCGGTGCGGCCGCCAGGGCACCCGGGCCCACGGCCGCCAGGGCCACGACCGCCACGACCGCGTAGGTGGCGAACGCGCCGGCGAGCGCCAGGGGCACCGCCCGCGGGATCGTCACGGCCGGGTCCCGCACCTCGCCCCCGAGCGTGGCGATCCGGGCGTAGCCGGCGAAGGCGAAGAACAGCAGGCCCGCAGCACCCAGCACCTCCCGGGGGCCGATGCCGCCCTGCTGCCCGATCGCCGCCGCAGCGTCGCCCGGGCCGCTGAGCCCCCCGGCGACACCACCGGCCACGGCCGCCGCGAGGGCGGCGAACACCACGACCAGCACCAGCTTCGTGGCGGCCAGCGTCCGGTGCACCCCGAGCAGGTTGACCCCGGCCAGCACCAGCACCGCCGCCGCACCCACCCACCGGGCTCCGGCAGGCCAGACGTACGCGCCGAACGTGGTCGCCATCGCCGCGCAGCTCGCCGTCTTGCCGACGACGAACGCCCAACCGGCGACGAACCCCCACCCCTCCCCCAGTCGCTCCCGGCCGTAGACGTAGGTGCCACCCGACTCCGGGTGGACCGCCGCCAACTGGGCCGACGACAGCGCGTTCGCCGTGGCGACGCCGGCCGCGACCACCAGCCCGGCGAGCAGCCACCAGCCGGCGGTCGCCGCCGCCGGACCGATCGCCGCGAACACGCCGGCGCCCACCATGGCGCCGAGCCCCACGACCACGGCGTCACCGACACCGAGCCGGCGGACCAGGCGACTGGGCGGCCCGGAGGTGGTCACCGACCCGACAGGAACCTGGTCGTCGCTGCGGCGATCCGCTCCGCCCAGCGCTGACGGAACTCCGGGTTGGTGAGCAGCGCCGCGTCGGTGGCGTCGCGCATGTTGCCGCTCTCGACGAACACCTTGGGGACGTCCGACAGGTTCAGGCCACCCAGGTCGGTCCGCACCATGATCCCGTCGCTGCCGACGTAGTTCGACGGCGGCATCCCTGCGGCCGGGAGCTCCTCTCGGAGCAGGGCTGCGTACTCACGTGAGGGTCCGGCGATGTCGTCGGTGAACCCGCCGAGCGAACCCGGCACCAGGATGTGGAAGCCCCGGTTGCCGGCGCTGGACCCGTCGGCGTGGACGGACACGGCGACGTCCGCCCGGGCGAAGTTCCCGATGCCGGCCCGTCGGTCGATGCACGGCCCGACCCCGTCGTCGGAGTCGCGGGTCAGGACCACGGTGGCACCGCTGGCCCTGAGCACGGCCGCGAGCCGGTTCGACACGTCCCAGTTGAACGCCGACTCGCTGTAGCCGTCGTTGGTGGAGGTCCCGGTCGTGTCGCAGGCCTTCCGGAACCCACCCGCCTCGACCTGCCGGTTGATCTCCGAGGTCGCGTCGCCGTTGCCGCCGTTGTGGCCGGGGTCGATGACGACGACGCGACCGGCCAGCGGGATCGGGGGCGGCGGCTCCGTCACGGGAGAGGGAGCGCTCGTCGGCGGTTCCGTCGCCGGGGGGATCGTGCTCGTTGATGGCTCGATCGGCGGAGGGGCGGAACCCGGTGACGACGTGGCGCTCGTCGACGGGAGTGAGGGAAGGGTGAGCATGGTCGTCGGCGGCGTCGCCTCTCCGGAGGACCCGCACGACACCATCACGGCGATGGCAGCGAGGCCGACAGCAGCGGAGCGGATGGCGACCACAGCCAGAGCGTAGGTGTCGATCCGGGCGCTCCCACGGCATCCGAACGCCCCGCGTGCCACACTCACCGACGCCCCTCCCCACGTGTCAGGAACGGAGCCAACGTGGTCCACCCCCGCCGATTCC
>CAYMKW010000135.1:0-6231 GCA_964391365.1 uncultured Microthrixaceae bacterium
GTTACCGCTCCGGTCTCGACCCCGAGCCGGTCGGACTCGGCCGGCAGGTCGTGGCTTCGTTCGACGACGTCGCCCGGTACGACCACGCACCCTGATCCCTGCGATCGCGCAGCCGGTCCGTAGTCTGTCGTCGTGACGAACGCGGACGGGCCCCCGGCGAACGGAAAACCAGCCGAGGACGGGATCGAGCTGGTGTTGCTGGCCGACCCCCGGGGCTTCTGCGCCGGGGTGGAGATGGCCATCAAGGCGCTCACCTGGATGGTCCGGTCCTTCGAGGCCCCGGTGTACTGCTACCACGAGATCGTCCACAACCAGGTCGTGGTGCGTCGCTTCCAGGAACAGGGCGTCGTGTTCGTCGATGACATCGACGAGGTTCCCGAGGGCCGTCCGAGCATGCTGTCGGCGCACGGGTCGGCACCGGAGGTCGTGGCTGCGGCCAGGGCCCGCGGATCCTTCGTCGTGGCTGCCGTCTGCCCCCTCGTGCCCAAGGTCCACCACGAGGTGCGCTCCCGGGCCGACAAGGGCTACTCCATCGTCTACATCGGCCACGAGGGGCACGAGGAGGCGGTGGGGACGATGGCCGTCGCTCCGGACGCAGTGCACCGGGTGGAGTCGGTCGAGGCGGTCCGGGCGCTACCCGAACTCGAGGGTCCCGTGGCGCTCCTGGCCCAGACGACGCTGTCGCACCGGGAGTGGGCCGAGGTGGCGGAGTCGGCCCACCAACGGTTCCCGGACATCTGGACTCCCGGGCGATCGGACCTGTGCTTCGCCACGACCAACCGACAGGCGGCGCTGGTGGAGCTCGCACCCCGGTGCGACGCCGTGGTCGTGATCGGCTCCTCCAACTCGTCGAACACCGTGGCGCTCGAGCGCCTGGCACGGGAATCGGGCTGCCCCACCGTCATCCGGATCAACGACGCCGACGAGCTCCCCCGCCGTGCCGACGGGTCGATCGACCTCGCCGGGACCGTGGGGGTGACCGCCGGCGCATCGGCGCCCGAGGAGCTCGTCGACTCGGTCCTCGCCGCCCTCGACCCCAGGTCCGGCGTCGAGCTGCTCCGGGTGACCGACGAGGACGAGTACTTCCCTCCGCCACGGAACCTGCGAGAACTCGTCACCGGCATCGCCCGGTTCGCCGGCCTCGGACTGGGCGCTGCGCCGAGCAGCTCCCCGCTGTCGAGCGACCGGAACGTCCCGGCGAGCCAGGCCCTCGCGGCCCTGGCCTGACTCCCGCCGACCTCAGTCGAGTTCGCGCGCTCCGGTCAGGCAGAGCTCCTGGAGGGCGGCCCGCAGGTGCTCAGTGCCCTCGGTGACGACGCGGCGCCGCACCCGACCGGAGATCTCCACGTCCGGGTAGATCGGCTCGCCGATGACGACGCGGATGCGGGCGGGCCGGATACGCGGCCGGTCGATCGGCATGGCCCGTTCCGTGCCGACGAGGCCCACCGGGACCACCGGAACCCGGGTGCGACACGACACCCACACCGGCCCGTCGAAGAGGTCCTCGACCAGCGGGCCATCCTTGCGGCGACCCTCGGGGAACATGACGATCGGGTCACCTCCGAGCACCGCCTGCTCCGCCGTGCGGAGTGCGGCGCGATCGGCGTGATCCCGGTCCACCGGGAACGAACCCACGTACGTCGCCAGCCGGCCGGCCAGCGAGGACCGCCACACGGTGCCCTTGACCATGAACCGACACAGTCGCCGGACCGCCACACCGACCACGATGAAGTCGACGTACGAACGGTGCACCGGCGCCACGACGTAGGGCACACCGATCGGCAGCCGGTCGAGCCCCTCCACGCGTGTCCGCCAGATGGTCCGGCACAGGAGCAGCCCCACCAGCCAGAACAGCCGGTACAGCACGCGTCCGCCCCGAGCCACCGGGCGGACGTCGCCCGGGCGACCCCGGCCGGGAGTGCTCACGTCCGTGCCGCCACCATGGCCGCCAGGTCCTCGACCACCCGGGAGACCTCCACGCCGGTCGTGTCGTACTCCACCGCCCCGTCCGCGGTCACCAGCGGGCTGGCGGCGCGTGAGCTGTCGGACTCGTCCCGGCGAACCAGATCCTGTGCGACCCGGTCGTAGTCCAGGTCCTGCATCTCCTGGGCCCGCCGACGCGCCCGCTCCTCGACCGAGGCCGTCAGGTACACCTTGAGCACGGCATCCGGGAAGACGACGCTGCCGATGTCACGCCCCTCGACCACACCGCCGCCACGTTCAAGGGCCCACAGGCGCTGCCGGGTGCAGAGCTCGGCTCGGACCTCGGGGTCCGCCGCCACCGCCGTCACGGCGCGCGTCACCTCGGGGCCGCGGATCTCGAGCGTCGCATCGACACCGTCGACGAGGACACGCGCCCCACCCAGCTGCAGATCCATGGAGTGGGCCAGGGACCGGACCGTCTCGGTGTCATCGGGGTCCGCCTGCGCCCGGATGACCGAGAAGGCGACCGCCCGGTACATGGCGCCCGTGTCGAGGTACTCCAGTCCGAGTCGCTCGGCGAGTGCCCGGCCGATCGTCGACTTCCCTGACCCCGCCGGGCCGTCGATCGCCACGACCTGCAGGTCGCTCAGTGTGCTCACGTCCATGCCGGGAGCATCCTAGGGATCGGAGGCCATCGTCGTCGGCCCCGCTCCGATCAGGGACGCCAGGTCGGCGAAGTAGTCCGGGTAGGTCTTGTCCACACAGCCCGGATCCTCGATGACGATGCCCGGCGTGCACAGGCTGAGGAGGGCGAAGCTCATCGCCATCCGATGGTCGCCGTAGGTCCGAACCACTCCACCGTGCGGCCGGCCACCCTCGACGGTGAACCCGTCCTCGTCCTCGACGGCGTCGATGCCCACGCGCCGGAGCTCCCGGACCACCGCTGCGATCCGGTCGGTCTCCTTGGCGCGGATGAAGCCGATCCCCCGCACCCGCGTCCGCCCCTTGGCGACTGCGGCCACGACGGCCAGCGTCTGGGCGATGTCGGAGGCGTCCCGGAGGTCGACGTCAACACCGACCAGATCTCCGCTGCCGACCTGTGTCCAGTCGGGGCCCTGGACCACCTCCGCGCCCATCGACCGGAGGATCTCGGCGAAGACGGCGTCCCCCTGCCGGGAGTCCGAACCGACCCCTGCCACGCGTACGCGACCCCCGGCGAGCACCGGAGCGGCCATGAAGTACGAGGCGGCACTGGCGTCGGCCTCGATGTGCAGGTCGCAGGCCCGGTAACCCGAGCGGGCCACGGACAGGACCGTGGCGGCTGTCCCCTCGACCACGGCGCCGAACCGCTCCATCACGTCCAGCGTGAGGTCGACGTAGGGCACCGAGACCAGCGGAGTCGATGTCGACACCTCGAGCCCGGCAGGCATGAGCGGCCCCGCCAGCAGGAGCCCCGAGAGGAACTGACTCGACGTGTCACCGGGGAGCTCCACGCTCCCGCCACGCACCGGCGGGCTGCCGAGCCGGAGGGGCAGGCGGCCCGCCGGCCCGATCTCCTCGACGCCGGCGCCGAGAGAACGGAGTGCCGTCACCAGATCACCCATGGGGCGGGCGCGGAGCCCATCATCGCCCGTCAGCTCGACGGGACCCGGGCCGAGCGCGGCCACCGGGGCCAGGAACCGGGCGGTCGTCCCGGACAGGCGGGCGTCGAGCGTCGCTCCCGTCGGACGCAGGGTGCCCGCACAACCCTCCACCACGATGACCTCATCGGACCAGGTGATGGCGATTCCCATCTGGCGGAGGCAGGAGACCATCGCCTCGGTGTCGTCGGCCCGAAGTGCCCGGTGGATGGTCGAGGTCCCCTCGGCCATGGCGGCACAGACGAGGGCCCGATTGGTCTCGCTCTTGGACCCGGGTGGAGTCGCCGTCGCGGCCAGCGGGCCCGACGGGCCCGTCAGACCCAGTCGGACCGGGGCCGGGCTCACAGCGGGTGCACCGAGGCCGACCGGCCGCTCGAGCGCAGGGCATCCGCGAACTCATCGGCGCGGTCCGCCGCCACCACCAGGATGAGGAGACCGCGTGACGCTCCGGCCTCGTGGGCGACCTCCACGTCGAGCACGTTGACGTCGAGCACCGTGGCCAACGTCGTCACCGCGGACAACTCGCCCGGTCGGTCGGGAATGGCGACGCGGACCTCGGCGAGCCGGTCGGGCACGCCGGCCCCCACGGGCAGGCTCCGCCGGGCGCGCTGGGAGTCCCGGAGACGCTCGAGCAGCCCGGTCCGGTCGCCGGAGGCCACCAGGCTGCGGACGTCCCGGAGGGACTCGAGCAGGTCGTCGAGCACTGCGAGGATCGCGTCCCGGTTGTCGTCGCAGATGTCGAGCCAGATGCCCGGATCCCCGGCAGCGATCCGGGTCATGTCGCGGAACCCTCCGGCGGCGAGCCGGAGCACCGCCGCATCGGCCCGGGCCCGCTCAGCGGCCAGTCCCATCAGCGCCGCCGCCGTGAGGTGCGGGACGTGCGAGACCATGGCCACCAGTCGGTCGTGGTCGGCAGGGTCCAGACTCACGACGTCGGCACCGAGGGAGCGGACCACTCCGTGGACCTGGGCGTGCGCAGCGGACTCGGTGGCGGCGACAGGTGTCAGGACCCAGACCGCTCCGTCGAAGAGGTCCTCACGGGCCCCGTCGAGACCGGTTGCCTCCGAGCCGGCCATCGGGTGGCCGCCCACGAACCGGGGCGAGTCGACAGCCCGGACGACCGGAGCCTTCACGCTGCCGACGTCGGTCACCACTCCCCCGTCGCTGAGCGCGACCCGGGCCACCTCGGGAGCGACACCCACCGGAACCGCCACGAAGGTGATCTCGGCGCCCTGGTCGATGCCTGCCCGGTCGGCCACGCCCAGGTCGAGCGCCGCCTCGAGCGACCCGGCGTCGGCGTCCGTGGCCGTGACGTGCCAGCCGGCCCGGCGCAGCGCGAGCCCGACTGACCCTCCGATCAGTCCCGTACCGACCAGACCGGCCCGACGTCGTCCTCCGCCCGCACTCACTGCGGCAGGTCGTCCCGGAGGCTCCGGGCACCCTCGAGGTACACGTGGCGCACCTCGCTGCGCCGGAGCTCCGAGGTGAAGTGGACGAGGATCCGGATGCACAGCGGCGTCCCACCGTCGATGTCGAGCTCGCGTGCGCACAGGAGCGGCACGTCACCGAGCCCCATCTCGCGGGCGGCCAACGCCGGGAAGCAGCTGTGGACGTCGTCGGTGGCGGTGAAGATGATCGAGATGAGGTCGTCGTGGTGGATGCCGTTGCGCTCCAGCATCGCGGTCAGGAGCGCCTGGACCCGCTCCACGAGATGGTCCCGTTCGTCGACCTCGAGGGTCGTGGCGCCACGGAGGCCGAGCACAGATGACACAGGGGTCGAGTCTACGAGTTCGCCGGTCGCTCGCCGGAACCCGTTCCCCCCGGAGGACGGGCTTCGGGGGCGCGGCCGACGGCCTGTTCGAGGGCCCGGAGCTCGGCGAGATCCAGCGGACGCCACGCGCCCGGAGGCAGGTGAGGATCGCGCAGGGATCCGATCCGGGTCCGGACGAGACGCCGCACCGGATGGCCGACCGCGTCGCACATCCTCCGGACCTGACGGTTGCGGCCCTCGTGGATCACCAGCCGCAGCACGCTCGGTGACACCAGTGTCCCGGTGGCCGGGGCGGTCCGCCCGTCGTCCAGGTCGCCGCCCTCCCGCCGCCGCCGGACCGCGCCCCGACCCCGTTCGCCCTCCACCTCGGCGAGGTACTCCTTGGGCACACCGAAGCTCGGGTGGGTCAGCCGGTGCGTCAGGAGTCCGTCGTTGGTCAGGAGCAGCAGGCCCTCCGTGTCGAGGTCGAGCCGTCCCACCGGGTGAACCCGCGGCTCGGACGGAACCAGGTCGAGCACCGTCCTCCGACCGTGCGTGTCGGCGGCGGTGGTCACGACCCCGGCGGGCTTGTTCAGCAGGTAGTGGACGAGCGTCGGGTCCACGCTCACCGGGACCCCGTCGACCACGACACCGGTCGCCGAAGGGAGGACCCGGTCCCCGAGTGTGGCGACCCGACCGTCGACCTCGACCCGACCGAGTTCGATCAGCTCCTCGCAGTGGCGCCGGCTGCCGACGCCGGCACGGGCCAGAACCTTCTGGAGCCGCTCGCGGCGGTCCTCCGACTCCGTCGGACCCGGGTCGCTCACTCCTCGGATGTCGGCGGTGGTCCGCCCGGCTCGACGCCGTCGGTCGGCCCGTCGTCGGCCGCATGGTCATCGGCCGCATGGTCATCGGCCC
>CAYMKW010000136.1:0-3069 GCA_964391365.1 uncultured Microthrixaceae bacterium
ACATCGAGATCCTGCCGTTCCTCGAGGCGATCCGGCAGTTCCGACTCGACGTTGGTCGACGCAACGTCTGTTACGTCCACGTGACCCTCGTTCCGTTCATCGGGCCCTCGGGCGAGCAGAAGACCAAGCCGACCCAGCACTCCGTGACCGAGCTCCGCAGCCGCGGGATCCAGCCCGATGCGATCGTGTGCCGGTCCGAGGGCGCGATCAGCGGCGACCTGAAGCGGAAGATCTCGCGGCTGTGCGACGTGCCGTCCGAGGCGGTCGTGAACGCCGCCGATGCGGACAGCCTCTACGACATCCCGCTGGTGCTCCACGACGAGGGACTCGACGCCGTCGTCTGCGACATCCTGGACCTGCCCGAGCAGGAGCCCGACCTGACGGACTGGCGTGCACTGGTGGGCCGGGTGGCGACGGCGACGTTCCCGGTGCGCGTCGGCATCATCGGCAAGTACGTCGCACTGCCCGATGCCTACCTGTCGGTCGTCGAGGCGCTCAAGCACGCCGGGTTCGCTCACGGCGCCGCCGTCGAGCTCGATTGGATCGAGGCGGAGACGCTCACCGGCGAGGACGTCGGCCGGCGTCTCCGGGACCTCGACGGCATCGTCATCCCGGGCGGGTTCGGTGAGCGCGGGGTGGAGGGCAAGGTGGCGGCGGCGTCGTTCGCCCGGACGAACGACCTCCCCTGTCTGGGCCTCTGCCTCGGCATGCAGGTGATGACGGTCGAGTTCGCCCGCAACGCACTCGGCCTGGAGGGGGCGAACTCGACCGAGTTCGACCCCCAGACCCCGCACCCGGTGATCGACCTGATGGACTCCCAGCGGGACGTCACCGATCTGGGCGGAACGATGCGGCTGGGCGCGTACATCGCCCAGTTGGAGGAGGGCTCGCTGGTCGAGCGCGCCTACGGGTCGACCGTGGTCTCGGAACGGCACCGTCACCGCTACGAGTTCAACCCCAGCTACCGGTCGCGCTTCGAGGGGTCCGGGTTCCGCTGCTCGGGGACCTCGCCCGACGGCAGGCTCGTCGAGTTCATCGAGTTGGAGGGTCATCCGTTCTGGGCGGCGACCCAGGCGCACCCCGAGTTCAAGAGCCGTCCGACGCGACCGGCGCCGATGTTCGAGTCATTCGTGGGTGCGGCCCGGGAGCGCGCCGAGGGACGTCATCCTCAGCTGATCGACCTGGTCACCGAACTGGACGCAGCTGCGACGATGGATCCGGCCGATGGTGGCCGGTGAGCCCGATCCGCCGCGGCCCCTCGGGCGACGACGGGGGCTTCCAGCAACTCGGTGAGCACACCCTGCACGAGGGCGCCGTGATCCGTCTGGTCGAGGGGTCGTTCGCCGCACCCGACGGCACCGTCTTCGAGCGTGACATCGTGCGGCACCCCGGAGCGGTCGCCGTGGTGCCGCTCGACGACCGTGGTCACGTGACGCTGGTCCGGCAGTTCCGCGCCGCCCTCGATCAGCTGGTGATCGAGATCCCGGCGGGCAAGCGGGACGTCGCCGGCGAGCCACCTGAGGTGACCGCAGGCCGCGAGCTCGTCGAGGAGGTGGGGCTGTCAGCGGGTTCCCTCGACCTGCTCACGACCTTCCACAACTCGGTCGGCTTCTGCGACGAGGCCTGCGCCGTGTACCTGGCGACGGACCTGTCGCCCGCACCGACGGCGCACGACGGCATCGAGGAGCGCTACCTCGAGGTGCTCCACCTGCCGCTCGCAGACGCGGTCCAGTTGGTCGAGGACGGTGTGGTGACCGACGCCAAGACCGTCATCGGCCTGCTGCTGGCACGTGACCGGACGGCGTCCACCGGCTCGTCGTGACCGCCGGCGGTGCCGCCGTGGACGGCCCACCGGATCTGCCCATCGAGGCGGAGTCGTTCCTGGCGCACCTGGCGGTGGAACGGGGGCGTTCGCCGCTCACGCTCCAGGCGTACCGCCGGGACCTCCGTCGCTACATCGTGTTCCTGGGCGATCGGAATCGGCGTCTCGGACAGGCCGGGGTCGTCGATGTGGAGGCCTTCGCCGCCTCGTTGCGCACCGAGGGTCTGGCCACATCGAGCCAGGCCCGGACCCTGGTCGCGGTGCGCTCCATGCACCGGTACCTGGCGTCGGAGGGTGTCCTCCCGTTCGATCCCACCACGGATCTCGAGGCGCCGCGGCGTCCCGCCGCCCTGCCCCTGGCGCTCCCGGTGGAGGACGTGTTCGCGCTGCTCGATGCCGTCGCCCCGAACGGGTCGGGGAGTGCGGCCGTCGCCCCGTCGGGGTCGGCGGAGGATCGCGATCGTGCCGCGGCGACGGGTGCAGTGCCCCAGCGAGCGGTCCGACTCCGTGATGCCGCCCTGCTCGAGCTGCTCTACGGGACGGGGATCCGGGTCTCGGAGGCCTGCGGGATCGGGTTCGGCGACCTGGACCCCGACGCCGGGACGCTGCGGGTGATGGGCAAGCGGAGTCGGGAGCGGGTGGTGCCCCTCGTCCGGCCGGTCCTCGAGGCCCTCGCGTCGTACCTCGACGAGGGGCGTCCGGAGTTCGTGGCCGCGACGCTGCGACGCCGGCCGCTCGGGCGTGACGCCGAGGACGCCGTCCTGCTCGGCGCCCGCGGGTCCCGGTTGTCCCGTCAGGCCGCGTGGGAGATCATCCGGCGGTGGGGGACGGCGGCGGGTCTGGACGTGGCGTCGCTGAGCCCTCACGTCCTGCGGCACTCCTGTGCGACCCACCTCCTGGACGGGGGTGCCGACCTTCGAACGGTCCAGGAGCTGCTCGGTCATGCGTCGATCAGCACGACCCAGCTGTACACCAAGGTCGCCAATGAACGTCTCGTCGCCGCCTTCCGGGCGGCCCACCCCCGGGCGCAGGCGGTCCGGCCCGGTTGAGTTCCGGGTGGCCCGGAGCGCCGGGCTGTGCTCAGGTGTGGGTGTGGGGACGACGTCGTGAGGCTGCAGCCGATGCACCGGGCGGTGCGGTTCCTGCGTTCTGGGGACGAGACGTTGGACCAGGGCGAGCTGATGTGGGCGGTCTCGCAGCTCCGGCCCGAGGAGCGTCCGCTGTTCTCGGCGATGTCGCCCTCTGAT
>CAYMKW010000136.1:3079-6207 GCA_964391365.1 uncultured Microthrixaceae bacterium
CGGTGGTGGCCAAGGAGAGGTGCCAGCGCGAGTCGCGGTTCTCGGCGGGGTCGGCCTCCGAGCAGGCCCGCGCCGTGCGTGGCGCGCGCCTCGTCGACGTCGGCCGCAGCGAGCTGGGCGGATCGTCCGATGACCCGTGGATCCTCCGGGCCGCACTGCTCCACGACGTCGGGAAGTCGTGCGTTCCGCTCGGTCGGACAGGCCGGGCCCTGGGCACCGTGACTGCGTGGGCCGGTGCGGGGTCCGTGCTCCGTGGTCTGGTGTCGCCGGCCTCGCGGCTGGGGCGGGTCGCCGAGTACACCCGGTATCCCGAACTGGGAGCGTCACTGCTGCGTGGTGCCGGCAGCGATCCGCGGGTCGTGGCGTGGGCCGAGGAACACCACCGGTCTCCGGCTGCCTGGACGGTGCCCGCTGATGCGGCCCGGTTGCTCGCATCCGCCGATGACGCATCCTGACCCGAACAGGTCGAACTCAGTGGCGCGGGAGGAGTCCGAGGTTCCGTTCGGCCCGGGCGAGCACCTCGGAGGCGACGCCACGGGCCTTGTCGGCTCCCGCCCCGAGTGCGGTTCGGACGGAGGCCGGATCGGAGCGGAGTTCGGCGAGTCGTTCCTGGATGGGGGCGAGGAGTTCGACGACGGCGTCGGCGGCCGCAGCCTTCAGGGGCCCGTACTGGGCGAACTCGCCGGCGAGGTCGGCCGGGTTCCGTGACGTGGCGGCGCCCAGGATGGACAGCAGGTTGCTGACGCCGGGCTTCTCCGCCGGGTCGTAACGGACCTCGCCGTCCGAATCCGTCACGGCCCGCTTGAACTTGCGGACCACCGTGTCGACGTCGTCGTGGAGGAACACGATGCCGGCGTCGGAGGACGTGGACTTGGACATCTTGCGGTCCGGTTCCTGGAGGTCCATGACCCTGGCCCCGGCCCGAGGGATGGTCGCCCTCGGGAGCACGAAGGTCTCGCCGTAGCGAGCGTTGAACCGCTCGGCGACGTCGCGGGTCAGTTCGATGTGCTGACGCTGGTCCTCACCCACGGGTACCTCGTCGGTGTCGTAGAGGAGGATGTCCGCAGCCTGCAGCGTCGGGTAGGTGAAGAGGCCGGCCGAGATGAAGTCCTGGCGCTCGGACTTGTCCTTGAACTGCGTCATGCGCCGGAGTTCCCCGAACGACGTGGTGCACTGCACGATCCAACCGAGCGAGGCGTGCTCGGGGACGTGGCTCTGGACGAACAGCGTGCAGACCTGCGGGTCGAGGCCGCAGGCGAGGAGTGCCGTGGCGAGATCGAGGGTCTGCGCCTCCAGTGCGCCGGGAGGGCCCGGCACCGTGAGGGCGTGGAGGTCGACGACGCAGTAGAAGCTGTCGGCCCGGTGCTGGTCCTCGACCCAGTTGGTGACCGCGCCCAGGAGGTTGCCCAGGTGGAGCTCGCCGGTGGGTTGGATCCCTGAGAAGACGCGGGGCACGAAGGATGACGCTACCCGTGGCGAGGGGGTCGCGATGCGAATCACACGCGTGTGACTCGCCCCGCCCCCGAGACGCTACGATGCCCCCCATGGCCTACGAGGTGCAGACCGAGGTCTTCGAGGGACCCTTCGACCTGCTGTTGCACCTGATCGTGCGGGAGCAGGTCGAGCTGTACGAGATCTCCCTCTCGTCCATCGTCGACGCCTACCTGACCGAGCTCGCTCGCATGGAGCAGCTCGACCTCGAGGTGGCGACCGAGTTCCTTCTGATCGCAGCCACGTTGGTGGAGCTCAAGGCCCGGCGGATGCTGCCCGGCGACGAGGACGTCGACCTGGACGACGACCTCTCGCTCTGGGAGGAGCGGGACCTCCTGCTGGCTCGCCTGCTCGAGTGCAAGACGTTCAAGGACGCTGCGGTGTCCCTGGCCCGGCACCAGGCGCGTGCGGCGCGCTCGGTGGCGCGTCGGGTCGGCCCTGACGAGCGCTACGTCGACCTGGCTCCTGACCTGCTGGCCGGGATCACCCCCGACGACGTGTTCGCGGCCTACCGGCGTGCGGTGACCCCGCGGCCCCAGCCGACCATCGACCTGTTCCACGTCGCGCCGATCCGGGCCAGCGTCATCGATGCCGTGGCCGAGCTCTGCGCCGAGCTCCCGGGGGCCGGGCGGGTGTCGTTCCGTGAGTTGACCTCGTCGCTGGTCGACCGCCTCGAGGTCGTCGTGCGCTTCCTCGCCGTTCTCGAGCTCTTCAAGCAGGGACTGGTCGAGATCGACCAGCCGGTGACCTTCGGTGACATCGGGGTCGAGTGGGTGGGCGACGCCGAGGATGCGGAATCGGCGCTCGAATCGGTCGACGTCTACGACGGCTGAACGATCCGTGACCGACGACCGACCGGCTGACGCCGAGGACCCCGTTGCGCCCGTCGAGGAGCCCGTTGCACCCGTCGAGGAGACGGTGAACGCGTCCTCGGACGTGCACGAGGAAGGAGTCTTCCCGCCCGGCCGGGTCGAGGAGGCCCGCCGTGCGCTCGAGGCCGTGTTGATGGTCGTGGAGGAACCAGCGGACTCGGGCCTGCTCGCCCAGCTCCTCGAGCTTCCCACCGAGGCGGTCGAGTCGATCCTCGAGGATCTGGCCCAGAGCTACGAGGATCAGCGCCGGGGCTTCCAGTTGGTGCGGGTCGCAGGCGGTTGGCGCTTCCAGAGCCACGAGGACTGTGCTCCCTACGTGGAGCGCTTCGTCCTGAGCGGTCAGAGCGCCAGGCTCTCGGCTGCGGCCCTCGAGACCCTCGCCATCGTGGCGTACAAGCAGCCCATCTCCCGGGCCCAGATCGCTGCGATCCGCGGGGTGAACGTCGACGGCGTCATGCGGACGCTGCAACAGCGCGGCTACATCGATGAGGTCGGTCGGGATGAGGGCCCCGGGCTGGCGGTGCTCTTCGGCACCACGAAGGAGTTCCTGGAGCGGCTCGGTCTCGACGAGATCGGGCAGCTGCCCTCGCTCGGCGACTTCATCCCGGGTGCCGAGGTGGTCGAGGCCCTCGAGCACGGACTGCGGCCCACGGAGGACGTGCTGGCCGACCATGAGTCGGCCGACGACGAGGCCCGGGCCGATGACCATGCGGCCGATGACCATGCGGCCGATGACCATGCGGCCGATGACCATGCGGCCGATGA
>CAYMKW010000137.1:0-6203 GCA_964391365.1 uncultured Microthrixaceae bacterium
CTGCTTGACCAACTCGGGGTACTCGCGCAGCGCCGTGTCCATGTCGCAGAACAAGATGCCCTGCGCCTCGAGATCTTCGCGGTTGCGGTGGAAGACGACTTCGCTCTCGTACTGGGCCGTGACGCCGGCGAGGTACTTGCGCTCGGCCTCGGGGATGCCCAGCTTCTCGTACGTGTTCTTGATCGCGTCCGGGAGGTCGTCCCAGTCCTCGACCTGCCCCTCCGTCGGCTTGATGTAGTAGTAGATGTCGTCGAAGAAGATCTCCGACATGTCGCCGCCCCAGTTGGGCATGGGCCGCCGATCGAAGGCCCGCAGGCTCTTCAGGCGGAAGTCGAGCATCCAGTCGGGCTCGCCCTTCATCCAGGACATCTCGCGGACGATCGCCTCGTCCAGGCCCCGCTTGGGCTTGAAGACGTAGTCCTCCTCGTCGCTCCACCCGAGCGAGTACTTCGAGAGGTCGAGGTCGACCGACATGTGGGCTCCTGGGATCGAGGGCGGGATTTCTCCTACGTGGATAGTAACAACCCGGGCGGCCCGGCGACACGCCGGGGCGCCCGTAGCATCGGGGCCGTGAGCGTCGCCGACCACCAACCCGCGGATCCGGCCGCACCGGTCGCTCCCGCCGGTGCTCCGGGCCGGGCCCGGTGGCTGGCCCCAGCGGTGACGATCGGTGCAGTCGCCTGCGGCTGCGCACTCACCGCCGCCTGGGACCCGGGCGACACCGGCGTTCCCCTGTGCGCATCACAGGCGGTGTTCGGTGTCGACTGTCCGTTCTGCGGCGGGATGCGCTGTGTCAATGCCCTCTCCCGTGGGGACTGGCTGGCGGCGGCCGACCACAACGTGCTGCTGGCCGTGGCGCTGCCGTTGGTGGCGGTCGGCCTGCTCGTCTGGTTGTGGCGGTCCTGGAGGGACCTCCCCACCCCGGCGCCGTGGCCGGCGTCGGGTCGGACATCGATCGCCCTCGGATCGGCCGTGATCCTGTTCCTGGCGGCGTTCACCGTCGCCCGGAACGTCGGCGGGCCGGCCTGGGTGGACTGGCTCGCCTCGTCGTCGAGCGGCTGACGTCAGGCCCTGCGGGACCGGTCGTTCAGTCGAGGCGGCGCAGGTGCTCCGCGTAGCGACCGGTGCGCTGCACGTAGGAGGCCACGCCCAGATCGAAGTGACCGGGGGTCACGGCGTCCTCCCGGATGGTCGCCGGGACACCGAGGGCCATGGCCAGCGGCGGCACGACCTTGCGGTTGCCGACGAACGCTCCCGCCCCGACCACGGCCTCACGGCCGATCCGGGCATCGTGCAGGACGATCGACCCGATCCCGATGAGCGCCTTGTCCTCCACCACACAGCCCTCGAGCACAGCCTGGTGGCCGATGGTCACGTCGTCGCCGAGCGTCGTCGGGTACATCGGCGTGGTGTGGAGCACCGCCCCGTCCTGGATGCTGCACCGTTCACCGATGTAGATGAACCCGTCGTCACCCCGGACCACGGCGCTCGGCCAGACCGAGGACTGCGCTCCGATGACGACCGAGCCGATGACGACCGCGTCGGGGTGGACGTAGGCGGTCGGATCGATCTCGGGGACCTGCTCCCCCAGTGCGTAGACGGCCACGTCGCTCCCTGACTCCTCGACTCCGGCGCCGCTCAGCCGAGCGACTCGTGACGGCCGTAGCCGCCGCGGGCGAACACGAGCGCGCCGACGTCGCCACGGTGGATCTCGAGGGCGCGGACCCGGCCGAGCACCACGACGTGATCACCCCCGGGGAACTGGTCGAACAGTTCGCAGTCGAGGTGTGCGACCGCCTGGTGGATCAGCGGCGAGCCCGTCACCGGAGCAGGCTCCCAGGAGATCTCGGCGAACTTGTCCTCGACCCGGGATGCGAAGGTGTTGCTGACCTCGTGCTGATCGTCGGCGAGCACGCTCACGCCGAAGGCCCCGTGGGACTCGATGATCGGCCAGGTCGAGGACCCGTTCGACACGCAGAAGCCGACCAGCGGCGGTTCGAGCGAGACCGAGAAGAACGAACCGATCGCCAGGCCCACCGGCCGGTCGCCGTCGCGGGCGGCGACCACGGTGACGCCGGTCGGGAAGTGGCCCAGCACCTTCCGGAACACCTGGGGGTCGATCTCCACGACGGCATCGCCGTCGGTTGCGGTCGGATCCGTCATACGGCCGCGCAGGCTAGACGGTTCAGGCGCCCGCCGCCGCCGGCTGCGAACCGGGGTCGCGGTCGCGGGTCGGGGCGGGCGCAGCCGGGTCGGCGGCCACCTGCAGCCGCAGGCCCTCGGACGCGGCGAGCACCTGATCGACACCCCGATCGGCGGCCAGTCGACGGGCCCCGACGAGCAGCTCGTCGATGCGCACATCGGTGTGCGCCGGATCGTGGTGGAAGAGGACCAGCGTGCGGGCGCCCGCCTGGGCCGCCACCTCCACGGCGTAGTCGACGGTGCAGTGACCCCAGTCGGATCGCATGGAGAACTCGAGGTCGTCGAACTGCGCGTCGTGGATCAGGACGTCCACCCCGCGGCACAGGTCCAGGACCTCCGGGTCGACGTCGGTCGACCCGAGGGCGGGCTGCTGATGGTCGCTCACGTAGGCGATGCTCACTCCACCCGTGGTGATCCGGTAGCCGAAGGTCGGACCGACGTGCGGCACCCAGGCGGCCTCGACCTGCGCTCCGGGGATGTCGAATCCGCCGGCCGGCGTGTCGTGGAAGACGATGTCACCCGGCAGGTCGTCGATCCCGACCGGGAAGTACGGCGGCTGGACGAAGCGCCGGACCGCGGACTCGAGGCCGTCGGGATCCTGGGTCGGACCGTAGAGGTCGAGGCGGGCTCCGGGGACGAGCAGCGGCGAGAAGAAGGGCAGGCCCTGCACGTGGTCCCAGTGGAGGTGGGTGACGAGCGCCGTGCCACGGAACGGCGCATCGAACGGACGGTCGAGTCCGAAGAACCGCAGGCCCGTTCCCAGATCGAGGATCACCGGGTCGTGATCCTCCGAGGTGACCACGACGCAGGACGTGTTGCCGCCGTAGCGCGCGACGCTCTCGCACGCGCACGGCGTGGAACCACGCACCCCGTAGAACGTGATCTCAGCCATGCCCCCTCGGCAGGTTCGTCCGGGCCCGGGTCCGTCGCCCGGGAGTGACGCAACGATAGGTGAACCCCTGCTGAACGAACACGGGGGTGTGACGGATATCTCGGCGCCTCACTCGCCACCGAGGTGGAGCCGACCACCGCGACGGTGCACCAGTCCGTCGGCAGTGAGCGAGGCCACGACGGCGTCGACCTCGGTGGGCTCGCGCCCGACCCAACCGATCGTGGTCGCGACGTCCGCGATCGTGACCGGACCGTCCCCGAGCGCCCGGAGCAGCCGTCCCCGTGCCTGTCGGGCCGAGCCGGCGAACCGCGACTGGGGCACCGACACGCCGGCCGACCGCCGGGCCGGGTCCGGGTCCGGCCGACCCGCCCGCGCCCACGCGCAGGTCCGTCGGACGGGACAGCCGACGCACTGCGGGTCCGTCGGGCGGCAGCGCAGCGCCCCCAGGTCCAGCAGTCCCTGGTTCCAGACCCACCCGTGGCCGGCCGGCACCCAGGCATCGGCCGCGGCCTGGGCCCGGGCGGGGGTGAGCCGCTCACCCGTCCGCCGGGCGAGCACCCGACCGGTGTTGGTGTCGACGACGGCGACGTCCCGTTCGAACGCGAACGCCAGCACGGCTCGAGCCGTGTACGGGCCGATGCCCGGTAGCGCCAGGAGCGCCGACAGGTCGTCGGGCAGCCGCCCTCCGTGCTCGGCGACCACCACCTGGGCGGTCCGCCGCAGGTTGCGGGCCCGACGCGGATAGCCCAGTCCGACCCAGGCCCGGAGCACCTCGTCGAGCGGTGCTGCGGCGCAGGCGGCCGGATCGGGGTACCGGGCGGTGAAGGCCTCGTAGTGGGCGACGACGCGGTCGGCCTGGGTCTGTTGCAGCATGACCTCGGCCACCAGCACCCGCCACGGGTCGCGGGTCCGTCGCCACGGGTAGTCCCGGTGGTTCGCAGCCGCCCAGTCGAGGACCCGACGCTGTTCGGCGGTCGGCACCACCGACCCGGTCGACGAACGACGGCTCACGCGTCGAGCAGGGCGCACCGGTCGAGGACGGTGTGGTGCGGGTAGTCGAAGGTTCCCGTCAGTCCGAAGTCGTCCCGCAGCAGCGTGGCGGCCGCAGACAGCAGTGCCGACTGCCGTTCCGGTGACAGGACGGCGACGAACGAGATCGAACGGACCCGGTCCAGGACGCCGTCCACAGTGGTGGCCACCGGGTTGTCGAAGCGCTCCTCGAGCACCTGGTCGAACCCGCCGGCCGCCTCGATCACCCCGGACCAGCGGTGCTCGTCGTGCTGGGAGTAGGGGCGACCTCCGGCGTGCCGCTCGACGAGGTCGTCCAGCGCCGTCACCCACTCGACGGACGCGTCCCGCACGTTCCAGGCCAGCACCAGTCGGCCGCCCGGACGGAGCACCCGACGGACCTCGGCCAGCGCCGTCGGAGCGTCGAACCAGTGGAACGCCTGGGCGACCGTCACCAGGTCGAACCCGGCGTCACGCACCGGGAGGGCCTCGGCGACCCCGCGGGTGCAGGGCACCGCCGGCAGCGATCGCCGCAACTGGGCGGCCATCTCGCCGAGCGGTTCGACAGCTGTGCATCGCAGCCCGGCCCGGGTCAGCTGCCCGGTGAGGATCCCGGTCCCTGCGGCGACGTCGAGCACCCGGGCGTCCCGGCCGGCCGGTGTCGCCCGGGCCACCTCGGCGATCCGACCGATGGCGGCCCGTGCGTAGGTCGGTCGGATCCTGGAGTAGGTCGGCGCCGCAGCGGCGAACCCGCCGGCCGCCACCGGGTCGACCGTCACGCCGGAACGCTCAGGCGTCCCACACGTCGTCGGCGTAGGGCCGCTTGCGGACCGGCGCCGACTCGGCCTTCCACACCATCACCTTGCGCCGGAAGTAGCAGACCTCGACGCCGTGCTGGTTGAAGCCCTTGGTCTCCACCGTCACGATGCCGCGGTCGCCCTTGGACGACTCCCGCTTCTCGAGCACCCGGGTCTCGGCGTAGATGGTGTCGCCGTGGAACGTCGGGTTCTTGTGCTGCAGCGTCTCGATCTCCAGGTTGGCGATGGCCGCACCCGACACGTCGGGGACGCTCATGCCCAGCACCAGGGAGTACACGAGGTTGCCGACCACGACGTTCTTGCCGTGCACCGTCTCGTTCTGGGCGAACCACTCGTTGGTGTGCAACGGATGGTGGTTCATGGTGATCATGCAGAACAGGTGGTCGTCGTACTCGGTGATGGTCTTGCCGGGCCAGTGCCGGTAGATGTCGCCGGGTTCGAAGTCCTCGAGGTAGCGGCCGAACGGTCGATCGTGGACGGTCATGTGCGTGCTCCTGTGCTGCTCGGGCCGGACCGCCGGACGGTACCGCTCCGCACTCGGCGGCGGCCAGCCCCGGGTTCCGGCCGTGGCCGGCGACGATGCGGCCGTGGCCGGCGGTGGGGCTTGGGAGCCAGAAGTGACCCGGCGGTAACCTCCTCCGCATGACGAACGAGCAGGCCACCGCCGTCCCCACCTCCGCCGACCTGGTCGCCGCAGCCACCGTGCTCGACGCCGCCCAGGCCGTCGTCGACGCCGGGGTCGGCCGGCTCGCCCGGGACGGGATCGACGCCAACCAGGTCCTGGCCTACGACGTGGCCCACGCCGCCGCTGCCGTCATGGCGGCTCGCGGCCTGCTGTCCTACGGGTCCCGTGGTGACGCCGAGTCGCTGGTGACCGCTGCGTTCACTGCGGACGCCGTCGCCGACCTGGCCGGCAAGGTCTTCGGCCGCGAGGCCGAGTGGGGGGTCTCCCCCACGGCGCTCGATGCCACCCGCGAGTTCGTCGCCACCTACCGGGACCCGGAGTTCCTGGCGTCGCTGGCCGACACCGACGGCCTCCGTGGACTGAGCGACGACTTCGAACTCGTCCAGGACACGTTCCGCCGGTTCGCCGAGGAGCAGCTCGTCCCGATCGCCGAGCACATCCACCGCGAGAACGACGACATCCCCGAGGACATCATCACCGGCCTGGCCGAGATGGGCGCCTTCGGCCTGTCGATCCCCGAGGAGTTCGGCGGCTTCGCCTCGGGTGACGAGTCCGACTACATCGGCATGGTCGTCGCCACCGAGGAGCTGAGCCGGGG
>CAYMKW010000138.1:0-6192 GCA_964391365.1 uncultured Microthrixaceae bacterium
ATCGACCTGGTCGACGAGGCCGCGTCGAGCCTGCGCATCGAGATCGACTCGGTTCCGACCGAGATCGACGTAGTGGAACGCCGCATCCGAGGCCTCGAGATCGAGCGGGTGGCGCTCGACAAGGAGACCGACGACCCGGCGCGTGAACGGCTCGCCTCGCTCGACGAGGAGCTGGCGAACCTGCAGGAGCAGGCCGACTCCATGCGCGCCCACTGGCAGGCCGAGAAGGATGCGATCACCGAGATCCAGGAGCTGAAGGAGCGCACGGAGCAGGTGCGCGCCGAGGCGGAGCGCTGCGAGCGCGACGGTGACTACCAGCGGGCGTCCGAACTGACCTACGGCCACCTCCCCGTCCTGCAGCGCGAGGTCGACGCCGCCACCGAGGCGCTCGCCGGACTGCAGTCGGAGCGTCGCATGCTCAAGGAGGAGGTCGACGAGGAGGACGTGGCGAAGGTCGTCTCCAAGTGGACCGGCGTGCCCGTATCACGGCTCGTCGAGGGCGAGATGGCCAAGCTGGTCCGGCTCGAGGACGTCCTCCACGAACGGGTCGTCGGCCAGGACGAAGCGGTGAGCGCCGTCGCCAACGCCATCCGCCGGAGTCGCGCCGGGCTGTCCGATCCCGACCGGCCGATCGGAAGCTTCCTGTTCCTGGGTCCGACCGGTGTCGGCAAGACCGAGCTCGCCCGCAGCCTGGCGGACTTCCTCTTCGACGACGAGCGGGCGATGGTGCGCATCGACATGTCCGAGTACATGGAGAAGCACGCCGTCAGCCGACTCATCGGGGCGCCACCCGGGTACGTCGGTTACGACCAGGGCGGGCAGCTCACCGAGGCCGTCCGTCGGCGTCCGTACGCCGTCGTGCTCCTCGACGAGGTCGAGAAGGCCCACCCGGACGTCTTCAACGTGCTGCTCCAACTGCTCGACGACGGCCGGCTCACCGACGGCCAGGGGCGGACGGTCGACTTCAGCAACGTCGTGCTGATCATGACCTCGAACCTGCCCGGCGATCCCCGGGACTTCTTCCGCCCCGAGTTCATCAACCGGCTCGATGAGATCGTCCGGTTCCGTCAACTCGCCGAGTCCGACATGGCCGCCATCGTGGAGATCCAGTTGGAGCACCTGCGCTCACGCCTGGCCGAGCGGAGGATCACCCTGGTGGTCACCGGCCCGGCCCTGGCGCAGCTCGCGGCCGAGGGCTACGACCCGGCCTTCGGCGCCCGTCCGCTCAAGCGGATGATCCAGAAGGAGGTCGGTGACCGGCTGGCGCTCGCCCTCCTCGAGGGTGCGGTCGGCGACGGCGACACCGTGACGCTGGACGCCGACGAGGAGGGGTTCCGCCTCGACTGACCGGACACGGTTCCGTCGGGGCCGACCCCCGCCAGTTCAGGTGAAGCGGGTGAGCAACCAGGATGCCGTGCAGGCCACGTCGTCGGGATCCATCCGCCGGAAGCGTTCGGCGAGCGGCTCACCGATGAGGTTGCGGCCGTCGGCCGCCGTCAGGTGCTCCTCGGTCAACTCGATGCCCAGCCGCTCGTAGATCGCCCGGTACTCCGAGGCACGGAGCCGGTTCATCGGCTGGATCGAGTTGTCGATGATCGACCAGGTCCGGTCGGTGTAGCGCAGGAAGTGGTACACGCTCAGGCCCGGATCGACGTAGGCGTAGTGGTCACAGTGGTCGACGAGGTGGCTCATCACGGTGCCCGGTCCGGCCAGGTCGCGGAACCTCGCCAGGATCCCCTCGAGCACCGTTGCCGGGATGTGTTCCAGGACGGTGTTCGAGCAGATCAGGTCGGGCTCCTCGGCGGCGTCGAAGGTGCGGGCATCTCCAGGGCTGACCCGGAGGCCCAGGTCCCCCAGCGCTGCGTGCCGGCCGCGTCCGGCGATCGAGGCGCCCGCGGCGCGGAGCCGTTCGACCCGCTCGGGGTCGACCGGTCCGAGTGCATCGGCCGCCTCGCCGTCCTCGACCGAGGCCAGGACCGCGTCGACCGCCTGCACGGCCAGTTCGTCCCGACCGAGGTCCTCCAGGTCGACCAGCCAGACCCGGTCGGCGCCGCCGAGGAACAGGCAGATCGGCACGATCGGGTACCAGCCCGACCCCAGTTCGACGGCGGTGAACCCCTGCGAGCGTTCCGGGCTGAGTCGCCGCAGCGCGGCGAGGTGGTCCCCGGCCCAGTGCAGTCGCTGCTCGTAGGCCGTCCGCTTCAAGGTCGTGGACCGCGTCACCCGGTCCTGGAACAGGTAGTTGGCCCGCTGCGCGTCGGGGAGCAACGAGATGGCCTTCTGGATGACGGCCTTGACGGCCCACTTCGTGTGCACGTGACTCCCGCCGGCCACCTCCCCACTGGTGGCCGTGTTCGTTGCGACGTCGGAGGGAGGAGTGTAGGTGCCTGCCGGTCCGAACGGAATCGCCGCCGTCCCGCCGACCGGCCGACCGCTAGGATCGGCCGTTCCGTCAGGGGCAGGACGACCCCGGACGGTCGACGAACGAGGAGGTGCCGAGTGCCGGCGACCGTGGTGGTGGGCACCCAGTGGGGCGACGAGGGGAAGGGCAAGCTCACCGACCTCCTGGCCAAGGAGATGGAGCTGGTCGTCCGCTACCAGGGCGGCCACAACGCAGGACACACCCTCGTCGTCGACGGCGAGTCGTTCGCACTCCAACTGGTTCCGTCGGGGATCCTCTACGACCACATCACTCCGGTGATCGGCAACGGGGTCGTCGTCGATCCGTTCGTCCTGCTCGCCGAGATCGCAACACTGGAGTCGACCGGCGTGGACTGCTCGCGACTCCGGGTCAGCGGGAACGCCCACCTCATCCTCCCGTACCACCAGGAGCTGGACCGGCTGACCGAGCGGTACCTGGGCAAGAACAAGCTCGGCACCACCAAGCGGGGCATCGGCCCCGCCTACGCCGACAAGGCGATGCGGGTGGGCATCCGGGTGCAGGACCTGCTCGACCCCGAGATCTTCCGCGAGAAGGTCGCTGCGGTGCTCGGGGACAAGAACAAGGTCTTCACCCGTGTGTACAACCGGCTCCCCGAGGACCCTGACGCGCTGGCCGACCGCGTCCTGAGCGAGGTGGCACCGGCGCTCGAGCCCTACATCGCCGACACCGTGTCGCTGGTCCACGACGCGCTCGAGTCCGGGTCCGAGGTCCTCTTCGAGGGCGCCCAGGCCACCTTCCTCGACCTGGACCACGGGACCTACCCGTTCGTGACCTCGTCCAACCCGATCGCCGGGGGCGCGTGCACCGGCGCCGGTGTGGGTCCCCGCCACATCGGTCGGGTCGTCGGGATCGCCAAGGCCTACGTCACGCGTGTCGGCGCCGGTCCGTTCCCCACGGAACTCTTCGACGAGGTCGGCGACCACCTGGTCACCGTCGGACGGGAGTTCGGCACCAACACGGGTCGACGGCGTCGGCCGGGCTGGTTCGACGCCGTCATGCTGCGCCACGCCGTCCGGCTCAACTCGCTGTCGGAGCTGGCCATCACCAAGCTCGACATCCTCGACCAACTGGAGTCGCTCCGGGTGTGCGTCGCCTACGACGTGGACGGTGTCCGACACGACCACCTGCCCTACCACCAGTCGGATCTCCACTCGGCCGTGCCGATCTACGAGGACCTGCCCGGCTGGGGCGTCGATCTGAGCGCGGTCACCGAGCGGGACCAGTTGCCGCCGGCCGCGGTCAGCTACCTCGAGTTCCTCGAGGCCCAGGTCGGCGTGCCGGTGACCTTCGTGGGCACGGGACCCGGCCGGGAGCAGTTCGTCCGGTTCAGTCCGGCGGGCTGAGGCGTCGCGGGCGGAACGGCGAGCGGGCTAGGAATACCGACGTGAGGATCTGTGTGGTCGGCAGCGGTGGGCGGGAGCACGCTCTGGCCGACGTGCTCGGTCGGCACCACGAGGTCGTCGTCACGCCCGGCAACCCGGGGATCCCGGGATCGATCCCCGACGATCCCGAGTCCGTCGATGCCGACCTGTTCGTCATCGGCCCCGAGGCACCCCTCGTCGACGGCCTGGCGGACCGGCTGCGTGCAGCGGGTCGGCTGGTGTTCGGCCCCGGCGCCGACGGGGCCCGGTTGGAGGGGTCGAAGGCGTGGATGAAGGAGGTCGTCTCCGCTGCGGGGGTCCCGACCGCACGGCACGCCACGTTCACCGAGCGCGACGCCGCCGTCGCCTTCCTCGAGTCGCTCGACGCCCCCTGGGTGATCAAGACCGACGGGCTCGCCGCCGGGAAGGGCGTGCTCGTCACCGACTCGCTCGACCGGGCCCGAGCGGCCGTCGACGAGTACCTCTCCGGCGAGGCCTTCGGGGATGCCGGACGCACCGTCGTGGTGGAGGAGGGAATGGTCGGACCCGAACTCTCCGTGCTCGCCATCTGTGACGGCACCCGAGCGGTGGCGCTCGCCCCGGCCCAGGACTTCAAGCGCCTCGGTGACGGCGATGCCGGTCCGAACACCGGCGGCATGGGCGCCTACTCGCCGGTCGATCTCGCCGGTGACGACGTCGTGGCGGACGTGGTCGACCGGTTCGTCCAACCGACCCTCGACGAGTTGCGCCGCCGGGGGATCGACTACCGGGGCGTCCTGTACGCCGGGTTGATGTTCACCCCCGATGGTCCGCGCCTGATCGAGTTCAACGTCCGCTTCGGTGATCCGGAGACCCAGGTGGTGCTCCCGCGGCTCGACTCCGACCTGGGTGAGCTGCTCGCCCAGGCGGCGTCCGGGAACCTGGAGCAGGCACCCGTGTTCCACCGCGACGCACAGGTCACAGTCGTCCTGGCGAGTGAGGGCTACCCGGCGTCACCGCGGACGGGCGACGTCATCGTCGGGCTGGACGCCGCCCGCGCCGAGCCGGGCGTCAGCGTCTACTGCGCCGGGGTGAGGGAAGAGGACGGCGACCTGGTCACGGCCGGCGGACGGGTCCTGAACGTGTGCGGTCGGGGCGAGGACCTGGCTGCGGCCCGGGAGGCGGCCTACCGCGGGGTGACCCACATCACCTGGCCCGGCGTCCACCACCGCCACGACATCGCGGCCGGTTGATGGCACCGCCCATCGTCGCCGTCGTCGGGGGAGGCCAGCTCGCCCGCATGCTCGCCGAGGCGGCCTCACCGCTCGGGATCCACCTGCGCGTGCTCGCCGCGACGGGCGACGAGGGCGCCCGGGAGGTGGTTCCCGACGTCGTCGAGGGCGACCCCGACGACCCGGCGGCCATCGCCGCGCTGGCTGACGGCGTCGACGTCGTCACCTTCGATCACGAGAACGTGGACCTGGAGGCACTCGAGACACTGGAGGCGGCCGGGGTCCCCGTCAGGCCGTCGGTCTCCACCCTGCGCTGCTCGGACAAGGCGCACCAGCGGCGCACGTTCGCCGCAGCGGGCCTGCCCGTGCCGCCCTTCGCGGTGCTCGACGGGGGCGCCGAGGACGTGGCGGCGGCCCGTGCGTTCGCGACGACGCACGCCCCCGACGGCGAACGGGTGGTGGTCAAGGCCAGCCGTGGAGGCTACGACGGCCGGGGCGTGTGGATGCTCGGCGGCGACGAGCTCGAGGAGTTCGTCGCCGGCTGGACGGGGGCGCCGCTGGTGCTCGAGCCCGAGCTGCCGCTCATCGGCGAGTTCGCGGTCCTCGTCGCCCGACGACCCTCGGGTGGGCTGGCGACCTGGCCGGTCCTGCGGACGATCCAGGTCGACGGCATGTGCGATGAGGTGGCCCTGCCCTCGGAGCTGGCCCCCGAGCTCGAGCGGGCCGCGATCGACCTGGCCGGCCGGGTGGCCGAGGTGTCGGGCGCGGTCGGCGTGCTCGCGGTGGAAATGTTCCTCGTCGGCGGCGACGCAGCCCAGCCGGCGCTGCTGGTCAACGAGATCGCGCCGCGGGTGCACAACAGCGGACACCTGACCTCCGATGCCTGCGCCACCTCGCAGTTCGAGCAGCACCTCCGTGCGGTGCTGGACTGGCCGCTCGGCCCGACGAACGCCGTGGTGGCCGCCGCCACCATGGTCAACGTGGTCGGTGGGGCCGACGACGACCCCCGCGACCGCCAGGCGGTGGCGCTCGGGTCCGTCCCCGAGGCCCACGTGCACCTGTACGGCAAGACCCCTCGTGCCGGGCGCAAGATCGGCCACGTGACGGTGACCGGTGACGACGTGGAGGTGACGGGCCGACGGGCGCGCCTGGCGGCCGACCTGCTCGCAGGGGGCGA
>CAYMKW010000139.1:0-6161 GCA_964391365.1 uncultured Microthrixaceae bacterium
TACAAGAACTACGACCCGAGGGACCGGATCATCAAGCAGACCTCCGAGGAGGTCTTCGCCGTCACCGGGAAGAACCCGCTCCTCGACATCGCCCTGAAGCTCGAGGAGGTGGCGCTGTCGGACTCGTACTTCATCGACCGGCGCCTGTACCCGAACGTCGACTTCTACTCGGGCCTGATCTACCAGGCCATGGGCTTCCCGATGGACATGTTCACGGTCCTCTTCGCCATCCCGCGCACCGCCGGCTGGCTGGCGCACTACATGGAACTGCTCGCCCAGGACAGCCGGATCTACCGCCCGCGGCAGCTGTACACGGGCCACCCCGTGCGGGACTACGTCCCGATCGAACAGCGCTGAGCCCGCGCATCCCATTCCGTGGACCTGCTGCTCCCCCAGGAGCTGCTCGCCCTCGGTGACGAGGCCCGGGCGGTCGGGAGGGCCGCCGCCGCCGACCTGACGGTCCGTGAGGACTCGTGGCTGATCGGCACGTCACGGGAGTTCTCCCGGGAGCTCGCCGACCGGGGGTGGCTGGGCATGACCTGGCCCGTCGAACAGGGCGGCGGGGGTCGCAGCCCGCTCGAGCGCACCGTCGTCTTCGAGGCGCTGATCGGCGAGGGCGCCCCGGTTGCGACGTCCTGGTTCGCCGACCGCCAGATCGGGCCCACGCTGCTGCAGTACGGAACCGAGACGCAGCGGCGGCGATGGCTGCCGGAGATCGTGGCCGGGACCTCGGCCTGGTGCATCGGCATGAGCGAGCCCGATGCCGGTTCGGACGTGGCGTCGTTGCGGACCCGCGCCGAGCGCCGTGGCGACGAGTGGGTGGTGAGCGGCCAGAAGGTGTGGACCTCGGGCGCCGCCGACGCCGACTGGTGCTACCTGGTCGCCCGGACGGACCCGGACGCCGCACCGCACGCGGGGCTGAGCGAGTTCGTCCTGGACATGCGGTCCCCCGGCATCGAGGTCCGGCCCATCGTGGACGCCACCGGCAACGCCCACTTCTGCGAGGTCCACCTGCACGAGGTCCGCGTGCCCGCCGACTGCCTGATCGGCGGTGAGAACGACAGCTTCCGCCAGATCATGCGCCAGATGGAACACGAACGGGGCGGGATCGACCGGCTGGTGTCGAACCGTCGCCTCTACCTCGATGTGCTGCCGCTGGCCGATCAGGGCGACCCCCGGGTCCGGCAGCGGATCGCGGCGATCGAGTCGGGCTACCGGATCGGCCGCCACATGATCCTGCGCGAGGTGGTCGGCCAGGCGCCGCCCGGTTGGTCGGCGGTCACGAAGACCCTGTGCACCGAGTTCGAACAACGAGTCGCCGAGTTCTGCGGCACGGTCGTCGGCGCCGAGGCCATGCTCGCCAACCGGGTGTCGCGGAACCTCTGCTACGCACCGGCCTACACGATCATGGGCGGCACGACGCTGATCCTGCGGAACATCATCGGTGACCGGGTGCTCGGACTCCCCCGCGAGCCGGCGGCCCGCTGAGATCGGCTCGCCCGGGCCGGGCCGGTGGGACCGGGCCACCGACCCCGGACCGGACCGGTCGCTAGCCTCCGGGAATGGACTCCACCCACTTCCGGACCTGCCCGCTCTGCGAGGCCACGTGCGGCCTGGAGGTCACCCTCCGCGACGGGGCCGTGCACCGGATCCGGGGCGACCGTGACGACGTGTTCTCCCACGGTTTCATCTGTCCGAAGGGGTCGACCCTCGGTGCGCTGCACGACGACCCGGACCGCCTGCGCCGCCCGCTGGTCCGCCGCGACGGCCGGCACGTCGAGGTCGACTGGGACGAGGCATTCGCCGAGGTCGAGGCCCGACTGGTGCCGATCCGGGAGCGGCACGGCGCCGACTCGGTGGCCATGTACCTGGGGAATCCGAACGCGCACACGATCGCGGGCGCCGTGTTCGTGCGGCCGCTCATCCAGGCGCTCGCCACGAAGAACCTGTACTCCGCGTCGACGGTCGACCAGATGCCCCGACACGTCTCGAGTGGCCTGCTGTTCGGCAACCCCGGAGCGATGCCCGTCCCGGACCTGGACCGGACCGAACTGCTGGTGATCCTGGGCGCGGACCCGTTGGAGTCCAACGGGAGCCTGTGCACGGCGCCCGACTTCCCGGGTCGGCTCGCCGCCATCCGTGATCGTGGCGGTCGGATCGTGGTGGTCGACCCCCGCCGCAGCCGGACCGCAGCGGTGGCCGACGAACACCTGTCGATCCGACCCGGGACGGATGCGGCGTGGTTGTTGTCACTGATCCACGTCGTCCTGCGCGACGGCCGGGAGCGGATCAGCCTGTCCCCCGTCAGCGGCATCGAACACCTCGGGGCGCTCGTCGAGCCGTTCAGCCCGGAGCGAGTGGCTCCGATCTGCGGTATCGACGCCGCGACGACCGAACGGATCGCCCACGAGCTGTCGGATGGACGCCGGGCCGCCGTCTACACCCGGATCGGCACCCACACCGCCCGCCACGGCACGCTCTGCTCCTGGGCGGCGGACGTCCTGTGCCTCGTCACCGACAACCTCGACGTTCCCGGCGGGATGATGTGGCCGACCCCCTGCCACGGGCGGCCCGTCCCCGCCGATCGGGCGCCGGGAGGCCGGGGGTTCCGGACCGGGCGGTGGAGCTCCCGGGTCTCGGGCCACCCGGAGGTGCGCGGCGAGCTGCCGGTGGCGGCCCTCGCCGAGGAGATCGAGACACCCGGGGACGGCCAGGTCCGGGCGCTGATCACCGTCGCCGGCAACCCGGCGCGCTCGACTCCCGACAGCGTTCGACTGGAGCAGGCGCTCGCATCGTTGGATCTGGTCGTGTCGGTCGACATCTACCTGAACGAGACGACCCGGTACGCCGACGTCATCCTCCCGCCACCGTCGTCCCTCGAGAAGTCCCACTTCGACTTCGCGTTCTACGGGCTGTCGGTTCGCAACATCGCCAACTACTCGCCACCCGTCCTGGAGGCGACCGGCCCCGGCGAGCACGAGATCCTGAGCCGGCTGGCGCTGATCGTCAGCGGACAGGGAGCTTCGGCGGACCCCGAACTCGTCTACGGCCTGGTCACCGGATCGATCGCCCAGCAGGCGACCACGTTGGAGGGCGGCCGGCTCCAGGGTCGGGATCCCGGCGATCTCGTCGCCGCAGTCGCCCACCTCGATGCACCGGAACGCTGCATCGACCTCATGGTGCGGACCGGCCCGTTCGGCGACCAGTTCGGCGAGGAACCGGATGGGCTCAGCCTGCAGGTGCTGCTCGAGCATCCCCACGGCGTGGATCTGGGAGCGCTCGAGCCCCGGCTCCGGGAGGTGCTCCGAACCGCATCCGGAACCATCGAGGTGGACCACGAGGGCCTGAGGGCGGACGCCGCGGATCTGGCGGCGACGCTGGACGAGGGGCCCGGTGACGACCTGGTGCTCGTGGGGCGACGGCACGTCCGGTCGAACAACTCGTGGATGCACAACCTGGACGTGCTCGTTCGGGGGCGACCCCGCTGCACGCTGCTGGTCCACCCCGAGGACGCCGAGCGGCTGGGCCTGATCGATGGCGGCGTCGCCGTCGTCCGGAGCCGCGTCGGAACCGTCGAGGCGCCGGTGGAGGTGAGCGATGCCGTGCGACCGGGTGTGGTCAGCCTCCCGCATGGTTGGGGTCACGACGCCGACGGGGCCCGGCTCGCCGTGGCGGCCCGCAACGCCGGGGTCAACTCGAACGTGCTGACCGACGGGGCCGTACTGGACCCGCTCAGCGGCAACGCCGCCCTGAACGCGATCCCGGTGACCGTCAGTCCGACGTGAGCTCAGCCTGCAACAGCGCCACCAGTTCGACCGGCCGGTCGCCCTGGATGCTGTGCCCGGCGCCCTCCACCACGACGACTCGGGCGTCGGGTTGGCGTCGGAGCAGTTCGGCCACGTCCTCGTCGTCGACCACAGGGCTCTCGGCACCCCGCAGCAACAGCACGGGCGAACGGATCGCGCTGATCGCGTCCCACAGCTCAGCCGGATCCCGGCCGTCGTCGGCGCCGATCGGTCGGCGGTCGTAGTTCCAGGACCACGAACCGTCCTCGCTCCGGTGGGCGTTGTGGAGGATGCCTCGACGCAGCGAGGACTCGGACCGGGTCGGGTTGAACGCCACCGTCCGCTCCATGATCTCGCCGAAGTCGGCGAACGACTGCGGACCCTCGATGAAGGCGTGGACGTCCGCCGCCTTGTCGCGGGTCACGCCCGGGGTGATGTCGACGACGACGAGCCGCCGGACCAGGTCGGGGCGGGCCGCTGCGAGCGCCGTGGCGGTCAGGCCGCCCAGCGACATGCCGACGACGAGCCGTGCATCTGGAGCGTGCTCGTCCATGACGGCGGCGACGTCCTCGGCGGCGGCGACCGGGTCGTAACGACGGTCATCCCGCCACGACGAGCGCCCGTGGCCGGGCAGGTCGACCGCGAGCTGCCCGAGCGGTCGCAGGCCGAGGGCGACGGTGTCCCAGGTGTGGGCGTTCTGGGCTCCGCCGTGCAGGAGGACGACATCGACGTCGTCGCTGCCCCATCGGATGGCGGAGAGGCTGCGGCCGTCGGCCAGTTCGTGGTGCAGTCGCTCCACCTGCACCGGCGGGTCCAGTTGCAGGCCGTACTCCTCGCAGTTCTCGGCGAGGAGGGCGAACTCGTCGTAGACGAAGTCCGGGTGGTCGGGATGCAGGTCGCTCACCAGTGGATTCTGACACCGTCGGAGGTCCGACGGGACGGTGGTGGGCGTAACAGGACTCGAACCTGTGACCTCTTCCGTGTCGAGGAAGCGCTCTAGCCGACTGAGCTATACGCCCGGCCGGGCGAGCGTAGCAGAGGCGGATCAGCGGGCCGAAGTGCCCGGATCGCCCTCGATCGCCGGCGCAGCGGGTCGGATCACCCCGACGGCGAGCACGACCACGAACCCGACGGCGGACAGGAGCCAGAGGCCGGGACCGGGTCCGGTCCGGGACGATCCGTCGCCGAGCCCCCACTCGACCACCGAGAACACGATCGCCGAGATCCCGGCGACCACCGCCAGGATCCGTCCTGCCCGATCACGCTCGGCTGCCACCAGCACACCGGCGACGGCGAAGCCGATACCGAGCAGGACGGCGACCCACCCCCGGCCGATCGTGCCGTCGGCCAGTGCCCACCCGGTGGACTCGGTCCGCACCACGATCCGGCCGAAGTCACGCCACACCAGGCTGCTGGCCACGCCACACAACACCGCCGCCAGCAGCAGAATCGACGTCAGGACCAGCGACCCGCGGTCGCTGCGGCGGACGGGTTGCTCCGGCACCGGGGCCGACCCGCCCAGCGGGACCGACTGCTCGAAACGTGCGGCCTGCATCGGGGACCCGGTGGCGTCGCTCACCCCACCAGCATGGCCCAGCGGCTCCGGCAGCGGGTGGCGGACGGCGACCGCTCAGGGGTCGACGACCGCTCAGGGGTCGACGAGCGTGAAGGGCACGTCGCGGGCGTCCTCCTGGTTCAACACGACGTCGTTCGTGACCCGGACGTAGCAGGTGGTGTTGACCTGGATCCCCGGCGGGGCCTCGTCGCCTTCGGCGAAGCAGCCCCAGAGCTGGTCACCGTCGGGGGTCTGACCCCGGAAGACGTCCAACTCCACCGAGCCGTTGCCGTCGGCGGTGCCGTTGGGGTTGAGCTCGCTGAGCGGCGAGCAGTCGATGCCGACCTGGAACGTCGGGTCGTTCGTCGGCTTGCGACAGATGGTCACGAACATCAGGGTGCGGGGTTCCTGGCCGGTCCAGTCGACCCGCACGCTGGCGGTCCCGCCGGCGGGCACCGGTACCGGGTTGCTGGCCAGGGTGACCCCGCCCGTACCCGGCGACGTCGGGGCGACGGGCTCGGTGGTCGGTGCGACGGTGGTGCTCGACGAGTCGCTCGACTCGTCACCGCTGCTGCAGGCGACGCCGGTGGTGAGGAGGACGACGGGGACGACGAGGGTGAGGATCTGGCGGAGGGTTCGGGTCACGGGTTGGGATCTATCAACCCCGGTCGAACAGGACGTGAACGTGGGGTGGACATCCGGGGCGTGGCTCGTTCCGGGGACGGCGGGGTCCACGTGGCGCACGGGAGCGTTGCTCCGGCATGCATCCACGGACCCGTCGAGGCGACGACCGGAATCGAACCGGTGTACGCGGCTTTGCA
>CAYMKW010000140.1:0-6002 GCA_964391365.1 uncultured Microthrixaceae bacterium
CCAGGTCGACCTGCGGTGGGCCGAGGGTGGCCATCTCCCAGTCGAGGATGGCGACGGGTGTGGCGTCCCGGAAGATGATGTTGCCGATCCTCGAGTCGCCCCAGTTGAGTACCGGCTCGGGTTCGGGGTCGGGCCGGTTGGCCCGGAGCCACTCGGCGACCTGGTGCAGCCGGGGCTGCGGGTGAGCGCCCCGGCCCCACTCCAGGAAGTACTCGTAGAAGCCGAGCTGCTGGTCCAGACCGGTGGCGCCGTACTGCGGGGCATCGAGCACACCGAGCCCGGCGGCGCGCCAGTCGATGGCGTGGACGGCCGCCAGGGTGTCCAGCCCGGTGGTCTGCACCTGTCGCTGGACCTCGGGGGTGGCCTCCAGCAGCCAGCCCTGCATGGTGTACGGGAGGCGATCGGGCGGGACCAGACCGTCGACCCGATCCATCACGAGGAACGGGGTACCGATCCAGGAGTCGTCCGGTTCGTTCCAGCGGAGCGGCGGGACGGGCACGGCGCCGGTCGCGGCCACCCGCTCCATGACGGTGAACTGCAGTCCCAGGTCGTAGGACGGGAACACGGTGTGGCCGCTCGGGGCGGTGCGCAGGACGAGCGATGCGGACTGCTCGCCGGTGTCGTCGGTCCACGCGGCGTCGAAGAGCACGGTCTCCGACGAGTGGCCGGTCTCGGTCGGGGCCTGCAGGAGCTCGAGCTGCACCCGTTCGGCGCCCGTCCGGGCGGCGAGCCAGTCGGTGAGCTTCGCTCGGATGGTGTCTGCTGAGAACCCTGAACTACTCGGCACGGTCACTCCTGTCCGTAGGTCAGCCACGGTCGCGGCGGGTCTGGGCGGTGCACCGGTCCGTCGTCGGTGATGCGGGTGCTGGTCAACCGGGGGTCGGCGTGCGTCATCCGCAGGTCGAGCATCCGGCCGGCGTAGTCCAGCATCCGGGCGGCCACGCCCGGGTCGCTCGCCGCCCGCGGCGCCAGGTCGTCGAGTTGTCCGGGATCCTCGTCCAGGTCGAAGAACAGCGGTGGGAAGTGACTCCCGAAGTGCACGTAGGCACCGTGCTCGTCCCGGACGGTGCAGATGCCGCACTCGTCCTGACGCAGGCCGTAGAGCTGCTCGATCATGGTGTGGCGCGGGTCGCGGAAGTCGTACTCGAACAGGACGGTGTCCCTCCACCGGTCGGGCGCGTCGGTGCCGGAGCGGTCCGCGTCCAGGAACGGCCGTAGGGAGGCGCCGTCGCAGAACGCCGGGATCTCGCCGCCGCAGAGGTCGAGGATGGTCGGGAGGACGTCGACGTTCTCGGTGAAGGCGTCGACGACGCGTCCGGCCGGGCCCGCCATGCCGGGCCAGCGGATGATCAGCGGGATCCGGAAGCTGGGGTCGTAGAAGCCGACCTTCTCGACGAGCCAGTGGTCACCGAGCTGTTCGCCGTGGTCCGAGGTGACGACCACGAGGGTGCGGTCGAGCTCGCCGGTCGAGCGGAGGTGGTCGAGCACCCGACCGAGCTGGTGGTCGACCTCGGTGATCATGCCGTAGTAGGTGGCCCGCAGTTGGTCCTGGTCGAGCCGGTCGGCGGGCGACGGCACGATCGACAGGGCACCCTCGAGGAACGGGTGGACGGCCGCCTGGTCCGCGAGCGTTGCCAGTCGAGCCGGGGGCGGCACGTCGGCGGGGTCGTAGAGGTCGTTGTACGGCTCGGGTGCGATGTAGGGCGGGTGCGGCCGGAGGTACGACAGGTGGACGCACCAGGGATCCGCGTCGTGGCCCCGTCCGCGGAACCAGTCGATCGCCGTGTCGGTGACGAACGCCGACTCCGTGTGGTCCGCGTCGTAGACCGTCGGCCGCCACATCTGTCCCCGGCCCGGAGGAACCGGGACGTCGGCGTGGCGGTAGATGCCCCACGGCGGATCGTCGGTGGTGACGCCGTCCCGGGCGAGCCAGGCGAGCCACGGTTCGATCCGTTCGTCGAGCATGAGCTCCACGTCGAAGCCGGGGAGCGCCTCCTCCCAGTTGCGCAGCGCCGGGTCGTCGCCGCTGCGACCCCGCGGGTCGAGCGCGGTGTCGGTGTAGCCGAACAGCGTCGGCGCGTAACCGAGGCCGCGGAGCAGCCGGGCCAGCATCGGGAGGTCGTCGGCGAGCGGGGACCCGTTCTCGGTGACCCGGTGGTGCATCTGCCACAGGCCGGTGAGCAGGGATGCCCGACCCGGTGAGCAGGGGGCGCAGTTCGTGAAGTGGCGCGAGAAGCGGACACCTTCCCGGGAGAGCCGGTCGAGGGTCGGGGTCCGGACGAGGGGGTGGCCGGCGACACCGAGGCACTCGGCGCGGAACTGGTCGAGCGTGACGAGCAGGACGTTGGGGCGCCGGCCGGTCAGGTCATTCGTGCCCGGCGTCACCTGATCCGACATCGGGTCAGTTCTACCCCAACCGGTACCCTCTCGGGATGGCCATGCCCCCCGGGATCGGGATCATCGACACCATGCTGGACCTGCCGTTCGACGACCTGAAGCGGGTCTACGAGTTCCTGGCTCCCCAGCTCCGGGACCGTGACTCGCAGGAGGAGTTCGACTTCCCGGTCGAGTACATGTTCAAGGACGTGCCGAAGGCGGCCCAGGGGATCGACGACCCGGTGGCCCACACGCTGGCGCTGATGGACCACTACGGGATCGACGTGGCCATGATCGGCGCCGGGGGCGAGCGCGGCGCCCGGGCGCTGGGTGACCACCCGGACCGCTTCGTGGCGTCGATCGGCGTGGACCCGAACGAGGGCATGGGTGCCGTCGAGCAGATCGTGCGGGCGCACGAGACGATGGATCTGCGGGCGGTGGTCGGGTTCCCCGCCGGGTGCAACCCGCAGGTGCCGATCAACGACAAGCGCTGGTACCCGGTGTACGCCAAGTGCTGCGAGCTGCAGATCCCGATCTTCATGTGTGTCGGGGTCCCCGGGCCGCGGGTGCCGATGGCGTGTCAGAAGGTCGAGCTGCTCGACGAGGTCTGCTGGTTCTTCCCGGAGCTGACGATCGTGATGCGCCACGGCGCCGAGCCCTGGGAGGAGCTGGCCGTGAAGCTGATGTTGAAGTGGCCGAACCTCTACTACTCGACGTCGGCCTTCGCTCCGAAGTACTACCCGCAGGCGATCATCGACTACGCCAACACGCGCGGCGCCGACAAGGTCATGTACGCGGGCTACTTCCCGGTGGGTCTGACCCTGGAACGGATCTTCTCGGAGCTGCCGAACGTCCCGCTCAAGGACGAGGTCTGGCCCAAGTTCCTGCGCGAGAACGCTGCGAGGGTGCTCGGGATCTGAGCTCATCCGGCGGCCGCGCCCGCCCCCGACGTTGGACGGGGAGCACTCGTCCGGACGGCGTCGTGATGACGAACCCGTGGTCGGCATCGGGGTCCAGGCCCCAGCCGGCCCGGTGGATGATCCCGTGGTGGTGTCGACACAGGGGCGCGAGGTGGTCCTGGTCCGTGCGACCGCCGTCGTCCCAGGCGGGTGTGTGGTGCAGTTCGACCCAGTTCGGCGGGGCATCGCACCCGGGGAAGCAACACCCGCCGTAGCGGACGGCAGCAGCTCGCCGTTGCGCAGCCGAGGCGAGCCGCTGCGAGCGTCCGAGCGCCAGTGTCTCCCTGGTGAAGGACTCGACGAGCACCCGGTGCGCCGCGTCGCAGCAGAGCAGCCCGGCCGTCGACGGGTGGATCGGGTGACCGTCGAGCGTGTGGGCCGAGAGGGCCACGGCCGTGATCCGTTCCAGCCACTCGGCGTCGGACTGTCCGGGTGCCGGGGCGCGGCACGCGTCGGGAAGCGTCGGGGGAGTGGTCAACACGACGGTCACGTCGCTCACCGGTGCCTGCCCCGTCCGACCCGCGGCCCGCCCCTGACGGGCGAGCTCCACCAGGGCGAGCGCCAGCAGCTGCGGTCGGGGAACGGTCGCCGCCTCGCCGTCGGTCCGGACTGCGTCCCGGATCATGGTGCGGTGGAGACGGTCGGCCTGGGCGTCCAGCGCGGCCCGGAACTCGGCCGCCCACTCGCCGACCAGTTCGCCGTGGACCAGCACGCCTCCGTCGGGGTCGCTCACCACGGACAGGTGGTTGTCCTGTGGGCGCGGTTCGTGGCCGCCGTCGGCATCGGCCAGGTCGAGCAGCGCCCGGACGTCCCGGGCCCAGGTCTCGAAGCGGGCGCCTCGGGCCAGGTCGACGAGTTGCTCCTGGATCAACTGCACCACGTCCGCGACCCGCGGCGTGCAGGTGCGGGTGAGCAGCCGGACGTGGGCCGCCGAGATGGTCCCGTCCACGAGCGCCCGCTCGATGACGTCGTGACCGGCCAGGAACTCGCCCATCCGGACGAGCGCACCGGCGTCGCTGCGGGGCAGACCGAAGCGCCAGGCGATCCAGCCCGGCGTCCGCAGGCCGTCCCGCGTCATGGTGGTGCGGCGCCGGTCGAGCTCGTGCGCCAGGTGAGCGGCCGTGGCGTCCAACGAGCGCCGGGTGGACTCGACCTGCTCGAGTGCTGCGATCAGGCCGTCATCGGTCCAATCGGCCAGGTCGGCCCGGGTGGCGACGGCCGCGGGCCGCTCACCTTCCTGATGCTGGCCGGGACCGACCGTGTGATCGAACATGTGTTCGTTCTACTGGAGCCCTGTGACAGCGACTCCGTGACATCGACCCTGTGAACTCGAACCCGGTGATCTCAGGCGGTGGTGTCGAGCTCCCGCCAGCACCACCAGGCCACGACCGACCGGTAGGGCGACCACGGCTCGCCGAGCTCGCCGAGGGTCCGCGCATCGGGGACCTCCGGCAACCCGAACGCTCTGGCGTAACCGGTGCGCACACCCAGGTCGCCGGTGGGCCAGACGTCCGATCGACGGAGCTCGAACATCAGGAACATCTGGGCGGTCCAGGGACCGATCCCACGCACCTGCGTGAGCTCGGCGAGCACTGCCTCGTCGTCGAGCCGGGCCACCCGACGCCAGTCGACCGTGCCGTCGGCGGTGTGCTCGGCGAGGGACAGGAGCGTGGCCACCTTCGCGTTCGACAGACCGGCCGAACGCAAGCGCTCGGGCCCGGCGGCGACCACGGCCGCCGGATCGAACGGTTCACCGACGACGTCGACGACCCGCGCCCAGATCACCGAGGCGGCGCGGCCGGCGAGCTGCTGATGGGCGACGGCCCGACAGGTGGCGGCGAACCGGTCGTCGGGCGCGGCGCCGGGGCCGATGGTGGGCGGCCCGTGGTCGGCGTGGAGGCGTTCGAGGACCGGGTGCCGTCCGGCGAGCTCGGCCGACGCCGTCTCCCAGCCGGTCCGGGTGGTGGCGGCCATCAGCGGTTGCGGAACTCGGCCGGTCGCCGTTCGAGGAACGCCCCGACCGCCTCGTGCATGTCATCGGTGAACGAGGTCAGGATCTGCGTCCGGTTCTCCAGGTCGATGCCCGCGGTCAGGCTGGCGACCTCGAGCTGCGACCACATGACCTCCTTGGTCATCCAGATGCCCGTCGGGCTGTTGGCGCAGATCAGCCGGGCGGTCTCGAGGGCGGCGTCGATCAGCTCGTCGTCGGCCACGACCCGGCTGACCAGTCCGATCCGTTCCGCCTCGTCGGCGAGCACCATCCGGCCGGTCAGCATGAGTTCGAACGCCCGGGACGCGCCGATCCAGCGGGGGAGCAGCCACGAGACGCCGATGTCGCACCCCGACAGGCCGAGCTTGACGAAGGCCACGTTGAACTTGGCCGAGGCCGCGGCGATGCGGATGTCGCTCGCCAGCGCGAGTGCCAGACCGCCGCCGGCGGCGGCGCCGTTGACGGCCGCGACGACCGGGATGCGCAGCGACCGCAGCGCCGGCACCAGCGACGCGATCCGCTGCTGGACGTCCATGCCGCGCTGCATCCGGCCCCGTCCCTCGTTGCCGGCGAGTCCGGTCGGGGACGCGTCCTGCAGATCCAGTCCGGAGCAGAAGCCGCGCCCGGCGCCGGTCAGAACGACCAAGCGGGCGGTCGCATCGGCGCGCAGCTCGGCG
>CAYMKW010000141.1:0-5468 GCA_964391365.1 uncultured Microthrixaceae bacterium
CCCTGGTTGACCTCGGGCAGCCCGAACCGAGTGCCCTCGGCCGCCACGATGACGTCGGCGTTGCCGACCAGGCCGATGCCACCGCCGAGGCAGTAGCCGTGGACGGCGGCGATGACCGGGACCTCGCACTCGTAGACCGCCCGGAACGCCGCGAAGCAGCCCCGGTTCGCTCCGACCAGCGCGTCGAAGCCCTCGGTCTGCTGCATCTCCTTGATGTCCACCCCGGCGTTGAAGCCGCGGCCCTCGGCCCGGAGCACGAGTGCGCCGACCTCCTGGTTGCGTCCGATCGCCGTCACCAGGTCGGCGAGTTCGAACCAACCCGCGACGGTCAGGGCGTTGACCGGTGGGTGGTCCATGACCAGTTCGGCGACGCCGTCGGCGGTGGTGACGGTGAACCCCATGGGTGCTCCTGTTCCTCGGCTTGCCCGGTGGGCCGGCTGACGGCCCCTGATGGTGACATGGCCCGGCTGGTGGCACGGTCGACCGACGGCCCCGGGATCACGGACGACGAAGTGTGGACCGTACCGGCTCGCCCACCACGTCGGCGAGACCGGCGAGCACCACCGGGTCGCGGAGGTAGTCGCCGTGACCGGGGAGCGAGGTGGGCAGTTGCTCCACCAATCGACGGGGATCGGCTCCGTACCGACCACCGGTCAGGGCCGGGACGGCGGCGATCGGGTCGCCGGCGGCGGTCGCCGAGAGGACCCGCACCCCCCGGCGACCGAGCACCCGGTGCGGATCCTCGACGCCGATCCCCGGTGGCCCGAGCAGCACGGCGGTGTGGGCACCCGCGCCGAGGGCGACCGCACGGGAGACGACGACGGCGCCGTAGCTGTGCCCGACGAGCACCACCTCGGCCGGCCCACCGGGTCGGTCGGGGAGGCGGAGCCGGGCGACCTCGGCGACGAGGAGCCCCGCACCCTCGTTCGCCGGGCGCAGGTCGATCGCGCCCGGGACGGTGTCGGGCGGGTCGTAGCCGAGCCAGGACACGACGGCGAGGGACCCGACCGACGGGGCGAGCGCCTCGTGCACGGTCCGGGCTGCGGCCTCCAACGACGCCGCATCCTGCAGGTCGGTGCCGACGCCGGGTACCAGCACCACGACGTTGGTGGCGCGCTCGTCACCGATCCGGTGGACGAACCGGCCGCCCCGGGACGCTTCGCTCCGGATGGTGGCCGAGGGCACCTCCCCCGCCGAGGCCGCCCGCTGCGCCCGAGCGTGGGTGACGAGTTCAGCCGCACGTCGATCGGCCTCGGACGCCGACCCGGACGCCGGACCGGCGATCCGGTGCTGGTGCGCCCGGAGGAGTTCCTCTGCGTCCGGTCCCGTCCACCCCGCACCGACCCGCGGCGGACGGGCGACCCGGCGGAGGCACTCGGCGAGGGCTCGGTGGACCCGGGCCAGTCGCTCCAGGTCGTCGGGGTCGGCACCGAGTCGCACGGTCGGACCGTACGTTCGCCGGTCGGTGCGGGTCAGCGGAGCGCAGTGCCCGCTCGACGGACACCACCGTTCCCCGACCTGCCGGTATCGTCGGCCCCCGTGGACCCCAACGCCGACCGCGACCGTCTCGACCACACCGGCCGGGTGGTCATCGTCACCGGGGGCAGCAAGGGGATCGGTCGGGTGCTCGTGGAGCGGTTCCTCGACTGGGGCGCCCAGGTCGTCACCTGCGGCCGGAACGAACCGGACGAACTCCCCGAGCGTGACGGCCGTCGGGCCGTGTTCGTGCCGGCCGACGTCCGAGATCCCGATCAGGCCGCGGCGGTGGTCGATGCCGCCGTGGACCGGTTCGGTCGCCTCGACGCCGTGGTCAACAATGCGGGCGGCGCACCCGCCGCCGATGCGGCCACGGCCTCGCCCCGGTTCAGCGAGTCGATCATCCGGCTGAACCTGCTCGCCCCGCTCCACGTCGCCCAACGGGCGCACCACCACTTCACGGCGGGTGCAGCCGGGCCGGACGGTGGCGTCGTGGTGAACATCGCGTCGGTCTCGGCCACCCGGCCCTCACCGGGGACGGCGGCCTACGGCGCGGCCAAGGCCGGGCTGTTGAGCCTCACCCAGTCGCTGGCGGTCGAGTGGGCCCCGACGACCCGGGTCGTGGCGATCGTCGCCGGACTGATCGCCACGGAACAGGCCGAGTTGCACTACGGCGACGACGACGCCCAGGCCCGGGTCGCGGCGACCGTGCCGGCCGGCCGTCTGGGCACGCCCGAGGACCTGGCCCAGGCGTGCCGCTGGCTCACCTCGCCGCTCGCGTCCTACGTGAGCGGATCGGCGGTGTGGCTGCACGGCGGCGGCGAACGTCCGGCGTTCCTGTCGGCCGTCGAGGGCTGAACCCGTCCCGCCCCGCCGGCGGAGCCGGGGCGCGGGGCCCGGCCGCCTCAGACCAGACCGAGCGCCGCGGCGAGCTCCCGCCACTCGGTCCGCGGCAGGTGCAACTGGTCGGCTCCCAGCACCTGGACGCAGACGTGGTCCGCCCCGGCGTCAACGTGGGCCTGCACCCTCGCCAGCGCGTCGTCCATGGTTCCCCACGCGACGATCGCATCGACCAGCCGGTCGGATCCGCCGTCGGCGACGTCCGCCTCGGTGAACCCCAGGCGGAGCAGGTTGTTGGCGTAGTTGGGCAGGCCCAGGTAGATGGCCATGTTCGCCCGGGCGGTCGCCCGCGCCGTCGTCGGGTCGGTGTCGAGCACGACCATCTGCTCGACCGCCAGCAACGGCTCCGGGCCCATCGTCTCCCGGGCGATCGCCGTGTGCTCCGGTGGCACGAAGTACGGGTGGGCGCCGGCGGTCCGCTCGGCGGCCAGCCGCAGCATCTTCGGTCCCAGCGCGGCCAGCACCATCTGCGCGGGCGGGTCCCCCATCGGCGCGAAGAAGAGCGCCTCCTGCATCCGGTCCAGGTACTCGACCATGCCGCTGTACGGCCTGGACCAGTCCTGCTTGCGGATGCCGGACACCAGGTGACCGTGGCTCACCCCCAACCCGAGCAGGAACCGGCCGGGGTAGGCCTCGTTGAGGGTCTGCATGGCGGCGTTGCAGGTGAGCGGGTCCCGGCCGTAGCGGTTCACGATGCCCGTGGCCACGACCATCGAGGATGTCGCCTCCAACAGGAACGCCGAGTGGACGAACGGCTCGCGGAAGACCGTCTCGGGGATCCACAGCGCCCCGAAGCCCAGCTCCTCGATCTCGGCCGCGCACTCCCGTGCCAGCGACGAGGGGACGGCGTCGAGCGCGCCGGTCCAGATGCCGTAGGTGCCGATGTCCACGTTGGGGTGCTGCATGGGGCCGAACCCTACGACGTCGAGGTCGACGCGGTCCCGGTGGCCCCGCGGCCCGGGTCCAGGTAGAGGAACCCGAACGCCTCGTCCCGGACGTCCAGACCGGCATCCCGCAGCACCGGGGTCCAGTCGCCGTCCACACCGGGGAGCGATTCCTCCATCCCGTGGTCGGCGCAGAGGAAGAACGCGGTGCGCTCGAGCACGCCCCGTCGGTCGAGGGCGGCCACGATCTCGCCGATCCGGCCGTCCGAGTCGCGGATCGACGCCCGGGCGATCTCCGAGTGGGGTCCGCCCTCGTGGAACGCCGAGTCGGTGAGCGTCAGGTTCACCCACAGGAACCGCGGCAGCGGGTAGTCGGTGTCCAGGTAGCGACCCTCGATGATCCCGACGGCCTGCTCGACGCCGTGGTGGTCGACCAGGGTGTACGTCGCGTAGTCCTTCACGGGCCGGACGAACATCTCGGTGGCGTGCGGCAGACCTTCGGCGGAGCGGGGGAACGGCACCCGCACGCCACGTCGCATCAGGTCGAAGGTCGAGAAGACCGCACCGGGATCCGCCGGCTCGTTGACCGAGGCGGTGAAGGCGTCGGGCTCGGCCCGACGCAGCGCCGAGTGGATGCTGTCGGTCCCCGACGCCAGCGCGTCCATCGCCGTGGCCCACGTGGCGGGCGAGTTGGTCGTCACGCGCTCCTGACGGCCACGGTCCCACCACGCGTTGTGGAGGATCCCGTGGTGGCCGGGGTGCCGACCGGTGAGGATCGTGGTGTGGTTGGGCAGCGTGACCGTCGGCAGCGACGACACGATCCCGTGCTGCAGCGCCGTCCCCTCGGCGAGCAGCGCCGCGATGTTCGGCGCCTCGCCGGCGGCGACGACGTCGAAGAGCACGTTCGGGTTGCAGCCGTCGAGCAGGAACCCGACGACGATCTCCGGTCGTTCGGTCGGGTCCAGCAGGTCGACCAGGACATCGCCGTCCTGGTGGGCGAGGAACGCGTCCTCCCGGGGGCGACCGTCGAGCCCCACGCCGCCGGTCGGCTCCAGGCCCAGCAGCGCCAGGACGGTCGGGGCGACGTCGACGAGCTGCGCCGGAACGTCGACCCAGCCGCGGCGGGCGGCACCGCACCCGGACACCAGGAACGGGGCCCGGCACTGGACGCTGGCGAGGGAGCCGTGCTCACCCAGGTGGCCGCCCATGGACGCCCAGTGGTGGGCGGCCGTGTGGACCACGCACAGGTCGGGGGCAGCCGGGTGGTCGAAGAGCTGGGCGACCTGCTCGTGGGCGAACGGGTACGCGTTCTGCGTCCGGTCGGGTTGGAGGTTGGCCAGTTCCTCGGCCAACGGGGCGAAGCGGTCGATCGCCCGGTCCCCCAGCGGGTTGCGGCCACGGATCTCGGTCTCGGTGAAGACCCACTCGTGATCCCCGCCATCGCCCACCGACCGTTCGAAGCGGACGGATCCGTCGTGGGCGTGGGCCTCGTAGCCGCCGTCCCGGGCCAGGAGCACCAGTTCGACGATCGGCTCGAGCGCCGAATCGCAGAGCAGGTGCAGGGCGGTCTCGACCGCGGCGTCGTCGGCGGGTGGGAGTTCGGTCGCGCTCACGGCGACAGGGTAGGCGGGCCGACCGCGCCCTGCGGCCACGGCTCGGAAGCCCGCTATCCTGCCCGCACGTTCTGACAGGTCGTCAGATCCGCCGAGCCGGAGCGCAGCCATGGCCACACGCCGACCGGTCGTCGAGGGCTGGTTCACGATCCCCGACGACGACACGCCGCCCTCGCTCATCGGGACCCGTTGCTCCCGGAGCGGGACCTACTTCTTCCCGCCCGAGCGGGTCATGTCCCGGGCACCCGGCCAGGCCGACAGCACCCTCGAAGAGGTCCACCTCTCGCGCCGCGGCCGGATCTGGTCCTACACCGACGCCCAGTACCAGCCGCCCGAGCCGTACGTCCCCGTCAGCGACCCCTACGAGCCGTTCTGCATCGCGGCGGTCGAACTCGAGGCGGAGCGCATGGTCGTCATGGGACAGGTGGTCGCCGGCGTCGGCGTCGACGACCTGCAGGTCGGGATGGAGATGGAACTGGTGCTCGACACCCTCGACGTCCGCACCGACGAGGACGGCGACGAGGTCGAGTACGTCGTGTGGAAGTGGCGGCCGGTGGCCGACGGAGGTGCGTCGTGAGCGTCGAACAGGTGGCCG
>CAYMKW010000142.1:0-3466 GCA_964391365.1 uncultured Microthrixaceae bacterium
GCTCAATTGGTAGAGCACCGGTCTCCAAAACCGGCGGTTGGGGGTTCAAGTCCCTCCTGCCCTGCTCGGAACGCACAGAAGGTGCACGCATGTCGATGAACCGAGAGCAGAAGCGAGCGGCCCAGAAGGCCGGACAGCTGAACTCCGATGGATCCCAGGTGACCACCCGGGATCGTCGCGCTCCGGCCCAGCGCATCAAGTCGGAGCGGACCGGGCCCGTCGAGTTCGTGCGAGAGGTCCGCGCCGAGCTGCGCAAGGTGTCGTGGCCGACCCGTGACGAGGTCATCCGCTACTCGACGATCGTCCTCGTGGCGCTGATCGTCTTCACGGTGTTCGTCTTCGTCATCGACTACCTCTTCGGCGAGTTGTTCCGGATCCTCCTGGACCCGGGCAACGCCACGGCCCTCGGGAGCCTGGTCTCGTCGACCGCCGGCTCGTTCTAGGACTGGAACCACGTGATGACTGACGACAACACCACCAACGACGAACCCACCGGCGGAGACCTTGCGGTCGAGGTCGAACTCGACGCCGCCGATCTGGCGACCGAGGGCGCGGAGGCCGCCACCGACCTGCTCGTCGAGGAGCTGGTGGACGAGGTGACCGCCGCCGATGCCGCCGGGCCGGACGAGGCCACGGCGCTCGCGGACGTGGCCGAGGCCGAGGGCCTGGACCAGGACGACGTGCTCGTCGTCGAGGCCGCCCCGGTCGGGCAGGACGATGCCGACGGCTTCGTCGATCTCATCGAGGAGGAGTTGGCTGCCGAGTCGGCGCCCCCGCCCGAGTCGCCCTACGACCGACCCGGCAAGTGGTACGTGCTGCACACGCAGTCCGGCTACGAGAACAAGGCGCGCCAGAACCTGGAGGCACGGACCAAGTCCATGAACATGGAGTCCAAGGTCCTCGAGGTCGTCATCCCCATGCAGGACGTCGTCGAGCTCAAGCAGGGCAAGAAGGTCGTCGTCCAGAAGAAGATGTTCCCCGGCTACCTGCTCGTCCGCTGCCGTCTGGACGACGAGAGCTGGGGTGTGGTCCGCAACACCCCGCACATCACCGGGTTCGTCGGTGCCGGCCACAAGCCGTCACCGCTGCGTCGCAAGGAGGTCGAGGAGTTCCTCGGCGCGGCGCCCGACGAGGTCGAGGGTGAGAGCGAGGAGACCAAGAAGAAGAAGGCCGCCTTCCGCAGCGGTTTCGAGGTCGGCGAGAGCGTCCGCGTCAAGGATGGTCCCTTCGCCGACTTCCAGGGCGAGATCACCGAGATCAACGAGGACCACCTGAAGTTGAAGGTGCTCGTCAACATCTTCGGCCGGGAGACACCGGTCGAGCTCGAGTTCGCGCAGGTCGCCAAGCTCTGAGCCGCTTCCGCCCGTCGGGTTGCCCCATCGGCGCCCCGGCGAGCACAATGACCCGTCCACCGCGCCGCTGCCGCGCCGCGCACCAGGAAGTGCACCATGGCCAAGAAGAACGTCATCGCCCTCGTGAAGATCCAGATCCCGGCCGGACAGGCCTCGCCGGCGCCGCCGGTGGGTACCGCCCTGGGCCCGCACGGCATCGCGATCATGGACTTCTGCAAGGAGTACAACGCCAAGACCGAGGACAAGCGGGGGACGATCATCCCCGTCGAGATCTCGATCTACGAGGACCGCACCTTCAGCTTCATCACCAAGACGCCGCCGGCGCCGGTGCTGATCCGGGAGGCCGCCCAACTCGAGAAGGGCTCCCAGACGCCGGGCCGTGGCTCGGTGGGACAGATCACGGACGCCCAGGTGGCCGAGATCGCCCAGGTCAAGCTGCCCGATCTGAACACCGACGACCTGGACGCCGCCAAGCTCCAGATCGCCGGGACCGCCCGCTCCATGGGCATCCGGGTCGTCGACTGACCGTAGCCCCGGCTGCGACCTGACCAACCCCAGTTCCGGCACACCGGTGTCGGCGCCACCCCGGAGCCACCTCGGCCGGGGATCCCGGCGGATCACGAGGGAGAGCCCTGGAGGGTTTCGAGATGGCACGAGCAGGAAAGCGTTACGCGGACGCGGCAGCCGGTTACGACCGGGACCGGACCTACGAGGCCGACGAGGCCATCGAGATGGTCAGGTCCATGGCCACCGCCAAGTTCGACGAGACCATCGAGGCCTGCATCCGCCTGGGAGTGGACCCCCGGAAGGCCGACCAGATGGTGCGGGGAACCGTTGCGCTCCCGTCCGGGACCGGCAAGGACGTGCGGGTGGCAGTGTTCGCCCAGGGTGAGGCGGCGACCGCCGCCCAGGCGGCCGGCGCCGAGTTCGTGGGCGCCGAGGACCTGGCCGCCCAGATCGAGGGCGGGATGCTCGACTTCGACGTCACCATCGCCACCCCGGACATGATGCCGATCGTCGGCAAGCTCGGCCGGGTGCTCGGCCCGCGGAACCTGATGCCGAACCCCAAGACCGGCACCGTCACGCCCGACCCCGCCAAGGCGGTCGGGGAGTTCAAGGGTGGCAAGGTCGAGTACCGGACCGACCGGAACGGCAACGTGCACGTGCTGATCGGCAAGGCGAGCTTCGAGCCAGCGGCACTGGCGGCCAACCTCCAGACGGTCATCGACGAGCTCACCAAGGTGAAGCCCTCCTCGGCCAAGGGCCGCTACTTCCGCAAGGCGACGCTGTCGTCGACGATGGGACCCGGCGTGCGCCTGGACGTGTCCCGCCTGGAGAACTGAGGCCCTCCCGGTTGGCGGTCACCGGCCGCGCTGTCCTACGCTCTCCCTCCGTTCGGGGACACCTCGCTGTCCCCGTCCCGACAATCCAGATCTCGCTGCCGGAGACCCCCGGTGCACACGGTGCGTAACGGGCCTGACGGCCCACCCGGGTAGGCGGACGATGCCTGGTCCGTGCCGTCGGCGCGGTCGAGGCGGCGCCCGTCCCGCGCCGGACCTCCCGCAGCCGAACAGCACGAACCCACGGACCGCATCCCGGCGGATCCGTCACGATCACGAGGCATCGTCCATGGACAACCCGAGACCCGAGAAGGTGGCGGTCGTCGAGGAGGTCCGCGAACAGTTCGCGGCCGCCGACGCGGTGGTCTTCACCGAGTACCGCGGCCTGACCGTGCGTGACCTGCAGGACCTGCGGGCCTCGATGCGGGCGGCCGGCGGCGAGTACCGGATCTACAAGAACACCCTGGTCCGCCGGGCCGCCGCAGATCTGGACGCCGACGTGTCCGACTGGCTGCTCGGTCCGACGGCGATCGCCTTCGTCAAGGAGACCGCCGAGGGGAACCCCGGCGACGCCGTCACGGTGGCGAAGGCCCTCAAGACCTTCGCCAAGGCGAACCCGAACCTGGTCGTCAAGGGCGGCCTGCTGGGCTCGGCCACGATCGACGCCGCCGGCGTCCTCCGACTGGCGGACGTCCCGCCCCGCGAGGAGCTGCTCTCGCGGCTCGCCGGTGGTCTGGCGGCGCCCATGCGCAACATGGCCGGCCTGCTCCAGGC
>CAYMKW010000142.1:3566-5466 GCA_964391365.1 uncultured Microthrixaceae bacterium
GCCCGAGGCCGCGCCGGATGCGGAGCCCGAGGCACCTGAGGCTGCAGAGCCCGAGGCCGCCGAGGCCGAGGCGTCCGACGAGTCCGGCGACTGAGCCGAACCACCAACGACCGATCGACCAACTCTCAGTACACGAGGAGCACACCCAACATGTCCACCAAGGAAGAGATCCTGGATGCCATCTCGAGCATGACCGTGCTGGAGCTCTCCGAGCTCCTCACGGAGTTCGAGGAGCGCTTCGGCGTCACCGCTGCTGCCCCCGTCGCCGCTGTCGCGGCGGCCCCGGCGGCCGGTGGCGACGGTGGCGGCGACGCCGACGACGAGAAGACCTCGTTCGACGTCGTCCTGACCGCTGCCGGCGAGAAGAAGATCAACGTCATCAAGGTCGTCCGTGGCCTGACGAGCCTGGGCCTCGCCGAGGCCAAGGCGGTCGTCGAGGGCGCCCCGAAGGCGGTCCTCGAGGGCGTGTCCAAGGACGCGGCCGAGGACGCCCTGAAGCAGATCGAGGAAGCCGGCGGAAGCGCCGAGATCAGCTGATCCAGCGGTCGCCCGGACCCTGCCGCCCCCGTGGGCGGCGGTCCCGGCGACCGGGCCCCGCCCCGCTGATCACCGCCCGCAGGACCTCGGTCCGGGCGTGATCGACGGGCCCCGAGGTCCTTGACCTGCAACGTCGGGATCCCTACGCTCCGCGAGTCCCTCGGGACCGCGGGCCGTTCGGGCCCCCGGCCTCGCACGCGTATTGACCGGATCGGCCGGGCGGCAGTAGGCTCCCCGGTTGCCGTGCTGCGTCGTTCCTGTTCTCGTGAGGTCTTCCTCCGGGACGGGCGCGTCCTGACGGCGCCACCGTCTGCACTCGCAGCTCGTCCGTCCTGCGCCTGAGGAGACCCCCTTGCCAGCTCGCGCCGCCCTTCGGGACCGTTACTCGTTCGCGAACCTCGATGACGTCCTGGACCTCCCGGACCTCATCGCCGTTCAGCGGGCTTCCTTCCAGTGGTTCATCGACGAGGGCCTGGCCAATGCCTTCGAAGACATCAGCCCGATCCGGGACTTCACCGAGACGCTGAGCCTGGAGCTCGAGTTCGACCCGACGGACCCCTTCCTGCGCCCCCCACCGAAGTTCACGGTGGAGGAGTGCAAGGAGAAGGACATGACCTACTCGGCGCCGATCTTCGCCCGGGCCAGGTTCATCAACGCCAACACCGGCGAGATCAAGGAACAGACCGTCTTCATGGGTGACTTCCCCATGATGACGGACAAGGGCACGTTCATCATCAACGGCACCGAGCGGGTCGTGGTGTCGCAGCTCGTCCGCTCTCCCGGCGTGATCTTCCAGCCCGGCGAGCGGTTCCGCCTCCGGAACCTCTCCAAGCACCAGCTCGTCACCGGCACCATCCACCCCTACCGAGGTGAGTGGATCGAGTTCGACGTCGAGCAGAAGCCCGGCAAGGAGCCCACGGCCGGCACCCGGGTCGCCCGCAAGCGGCGCCTGTCCCTGTTCGTCCTGCTGCGCGCGCTCGGCTACGACGAGGAGAACGCCCCCGGGTTCCTGGAGGCGTTCGTCCGTCACTTCGACTTCCTCGAGGGGCAGTGGGAGAAGGACCGTGAACTGGCCCCGACCCAGGACGAGGCGATCGTCGAGATCTACAAGCGGGCCCGCCCGGGTGAGCCGGCGACCGTCGACGGCGCCCGGAAGTACTTCGAGGACGCCTTCTTCGGCTCCCGCCGCTACGACCTCTCCCGCGTCGGGCGCTACAAGCTGAACCGGAAGCTCGGACCGGAGATCGAGCGGGTCGCCGAGACCTTCCCGCAGGTGGCCCACCTCCTCGACCGCCCCGAGCAGGACCAGTCGGTGCTCAGCCGCAGCTAGGTGCTGGCGGCGACCACCTACCTGCTCAACCTG
>CAYMKW010000143.1:0-467 GCA_964391365.1 uncultured Microthrixaceae bacterium
GGACGGCCGGCGAGGATCACCCTCCCGCACCGGAGCTCCGGCATCGGGATCGCGGCGGCCGGTCGACCGCCTTCCACACCAGACGCTGGACCTGAACGACCGACGACGAGGTCACACGTGTTCGGACTGCACCACCCCAACCGCTCGCTGCCCGTCGCCCGCGTCGCGCTCGAGGAACACCCGGTCGACACGATCGACCTGACCTCCGGCGACGCCGATGGCTTCCGGGTGCGCACCCTCCCGATGGACGACCGGGACCGGGTCGGCGTCAGCCGGCAGCTCGTCCCGGCGACGGCGCCGCGCCAACGTCGCAGAGCCTCCGACGGCCGCGGCCTCAGCGACCTCGGGCTCCCCGAGCACCTCTCACCGCCCGACGGCGGGCTCTTCCCGCTGCTCACGCTGCTCGAGTCCCTGCCGACGGCCCGGCTGCCCGCCCTGCGGGAGCAGGACCACGTCGCCGTCGTGAC
>CAYMKW010000143.1:477-5305 GCA_964391365.1 uncultured Microthrixaceae bacterium
CGTCGGCGGCTGCTGTGGCACAACCCCGGACCTGGTGGTCGACATGCTGGATGAGGCCGGACATCCGCTGGCCGCGGAGCACGTCCACGTGGTGCCGTGGGCCCTGGGCGATGACCGGCGGCAGTCGCGACGAGCGGCCGACGAACTGGTCGGTCGGATCGACGACCTGCGGGCCCGACTCGTCCTCCTGCGGACGACACCCGACTGCCCGCCGACCATCGCCTACGCGGCGTGCCGACGACTGCCGGCCGCCCAACTCGACCTCTGCGACGTCCAGGTGTCCCGTCGACCTGCGGCACCACTGGGGTGGGGATCGCCCATCGCCTTCGTGGATGGCCGGCGGGCCTGTTCGGCACTCATCGCCGCCGTGCTCGCCGATCACCTGGCCGGTGGAGTGCGCTGAGCGTGCAGCCGGCTCGGGCGCGCCCGTCAGTGTCCGGCGGTGGCCTGACGCCGACCGAACGGCAGCCGGGCCACGACGAAGACGATCACGCTGCCGACGGCCAGGCCGACGACCGCGGAGGCCGCCGTGTTGACCAACCATCCGAGCACACCGCCGAGCACCGGCACGCCGGTGACGAGTCCCTCGAGGGAGTGGACCAGGTCGTAGGGCGCCGTCCAACCCAGTTCATCGAAGCCCACCAGAAGGATGTGACCGCCGACCCAGAGCATGGCCGCGGTGCCGACTGTGGAGAGCACCGACAGCACCTTGGGCATGCCGGTGACCAGCGCCCGGCCGATCCGCTGCGACGACGGCGAGTCCCGGCCGGCGAGGCGCAACCCGACGTCGTCCATCTTCACGATCAGCGCCACCACGCCGTAGACGACGACGGTGATGAACACGCCGACGATCGCCAGGATCACCCCGCGCGAGAGCACCGGTTCGTCGAGGACCTCCTTGAGCGCGATCACCATGATCTCGGCCGACAGGATGAAGTCGGTCCGGATCGCCCCGCGCACCGTCTTCGACTCGGCGTCGGGGCCGGCCTCGGCCGCCGGTTCGTCGTGGTCGTGGTCGTCGTGGCGGAGTGCGTGGATCAGCTTGTGTGCACCCTCGTAGGCCAGGAAGCAGCCGCCGAACATGAGGATGATCTCGACGACCACCGGGGCGATCGCGCTGAGCAGCAGCGCGATCGGCAGGATGATCAGCAACTTGTTGCGCAGCGACCCCAGCGCGATCCGCTTGATGATCGGCAGTTCCCGGTCGGCGGCCAGGCCCTGCACGTAGGCGGGGGTGACGGCCGTGTCGTCGACGACCACGCCTGCGGCCTTCACGCTGGCCCGGCCGGCTGCGGCTCCGACGTCGTCGATCGAGGCGGCGGCCAGCTTGGCCAACGCCGCCACGTCGTCGAGCAACCCGACCAGTCCGCCTGCCATGCTCCGACTCTTCCCTTCAGAATCAACGCTGGACGCAGACTACCGACCAGCGCATCGGCCACGACGACCAGCTCCCCTGGCGCGCCTCGGGGGTTCCAACACCTGATGTTATGATGCGCAGATGCGCACCACGCTGACACTTCGGGATGAGCTCTACGAGGCAGCCCGCCGACGGGCGTTCGAGGAGCGCAGGACGCTCGGCGACGTGGTCAACGAGCTGATCGAGCTGGGACTGTCGGCGACGTCAACACCGACCGAACGACGCTTCGGCACGTTCTCCGGCCAGATCGTCGTGGCCCAGGACTTCGACGAACCCGTTCCCGAGCTGGACGCATCGGTCGGCGAGCCGGTCGACCGATGAATCGGATCCTGCTCGACACCCACGTGCTCCTCTGGGCGAACGCCGCACCCCAGCGGATCGGACCGAACGCCACACGCCTCCTGCACGCAGCGGAGGAACTCCTCGTCTCATCTGTCTCAGCAGCGGAGATCGCCGTCAAGCGGTCGATCGGCAAGCTGCAGATGCGGGTGACCACCTACCAGTTGATGGCACCCCTCGCCGCGGTCGAGCTCGTGCTCACGGTCGGCCACGCCGAGACCACGGACAGCCTGCCGCTGCTCCACCGGGACCCATTCGATCGGCTGCTCGCCGGCCAGTCCGTCGCCGAGGACCTCCTGCTGCTCACAGCCGACGACAAGCTGCTGGGCTACCCGGTCCGAACCTTCGACGCGCGGACCTGAGCCGATCGATGCACTGACGGTTGGGCGTCACCGCAGGCTGGTCCGGCCACGACCTCAACCTCCGGCCGCTTGCACCGGCCATGTAAGGGTGACCTAACATCACGGGTCATGGACCTGGGCACCGGCCTGTCGCAGCACCTACGGGCCAGGGGGAACCGGGCAGCGCTCATCGACGAACACGGCGGCGTCTGCACCTATGCCGACCTCGCCGAACGGGTGGAGTCGACCGCCGACACGATCGGACCGGGCCGACGACTGGTCGAGGTCCGAGCGCGCAACGACATCGGATCCGTCGTCGGCCTGCTCGCAGCGTGGAGCCGCGGTGACGTCGCGCTCATCACCGCAGCCAACTCCTCCGCACACTCCCCCACCGGAACCTACCGGCCGGACTCGATCGTCACCGGTGGCAGCACGCCGAGCGTCGAGATGCGCAACGAACAGCCGATCCACGAACTCCATCCCGATCTGTCCCTGCTGTTGTCCACATCGGGATCGACCGGCTCGCCCCGTCTGGTGCGGCTGTCGCAACGCGGCGTGACCGCGAACGCCAACGCGATCGCGACGTACCTCGGTCTGGCAACTGACGACGTGGCGCTGACCTCGCTACCGCTCCACTACTGCTACGGCCTGTCGGTCCTGACCAGCCACCTCGTGGCCGGCGCGACGACCGTGGTCCGGGGCGGTTCGCTGGTCGACCCGTGCGTCCGGGACGCCTGTGCACGACACGGGGTGACCACGCTCGCCGCAGTGCCCCACACCTTCCGGATGCTCGACCGATCCGGACTCGACCGTTCCTGGGCGCCGGCGTTGCGTCGGGTGACCCAGGCGGGTGGGCGTCTCGCTCCGGAACTCGTCCGGCGGTGGTCGGAACAGGGGCGGAACGACGGTTGGGACCTCGTCGTGATGTACGGGCAGACCGAGGCCACAGCGCGCATGGCCTGGCTCCCCCCGCGTCTGGCGGCCGAACGACCGGAGGCGGTCGGGATCGCGATTCCCGGCGGGACGTTCACGATCGACCTGACCGGTTCCGGCGACGAGGTGTCCGCCGAGGTCGCAGCGTCGACCGGCGCCGTCGGCGAGATCGTCTACCGGGGCCCGAACGTCATGATGGGCTACGCCGTCCGACCCTCGGACCTCGCCCGGGGACCTGAACGCGACCACCTGCACACCGGCGATCTCGGCCGAATCGGGCCCGACGGACTGTTGGAGGTGATCGGCCGTCGGAGCCGCTTCGTCAAGCCGCTCGGCGTGCGGGTCGACCTCGACCAACTGGCCCGGCAGATCTCCTCGGGGCTGCCGGGTCCGGCCACGCTCCACTGCACGGGAGACGACGATCTGGTGGTCGTCGCAGTCGAGGTGCCGGGAGACGGAGCCGCAGCGGGGAACGCCGCCCGTGACGCCGTGCGGCGGGCGTGTCAGCTGACCGGACTCCCGGCCGGTGCCGTGCAGGGGATCGGCCTCGGGGAACTCCCCACGCTGTCGAGCGGCAAGGTGGACGACCAGTCACTGCTCCAGTTGGCCCGATCGGCTGCGTCCACCACGCGGGAGCCCCGACCGCACCCGAGCAGCGGTGCGGAGGCGGTGCGTCGGCTGTTCGCCGAGGTGCTCGGCCGCTCCGACATCACCGACGGCGACTCGTTCGCGGCCGTGGGCGGCGACTCCCTCAGCTACGTCGAGGCCGCGCTCGCGCTCGAGGATCTGACCGGTCCGCCACCTGCCGACTGGCACGTCCTGCGGATTGCCGAGCTCGGCGAACTGGTCGAAGCCCGCCGGGAGCTCGTCGCCGGTGGGAGGTCACGCCGACCGTCCTCCCTCCAGACCGACGTCGTGCTCCGGGCGGCGGCGATCGCTGCGGTGGTCGCCTTTCACGCAGGGCTCACTCCGGTGCTCGGTGGAGCCCACCTTCTCCTGGTCATCGCCGGGTTCAACTTCGCTCGATTCCAGCTGGCGCCGGGAGTCGAGTCAGCTCAGCGGTGGCGGTTCGTCGGCCGGTTCGCCCTGTTCGCACTGCTGTTCGCCGCGGGACTGCTCGCATTCATCGACGATGCAACCCCGGCGAACCTGCTGCTCGTCAACAACTACGTCGGCGGTGGTCCGGACAGCTACTGGTTCCTCGAGGCGTTCCTGCAGCTGCTCGTCGTCGTCGTGGCACTCGTCTCCATGCCCGTCGTCCGATCCTGGGAGCGACGATGGCCGTTCGGGTTCGCGGCGGCGCTCGTCGCCGCCGGCCTGGGTGCACGGTTCGCGTTCCCCGACCTCGTCGGTTCGGAGTCCAAGGCGATCTTCGCGACCCACGTCGTGGCGTGGCTGTTCTTCCTGGGCTGGGCCGCACAGCGCGCCCACCTCACGTGGCAGCGCATCGCGGTCTCCCTGATCGCCGTGGCAGCCACACCCTCGATGTTCATCCAACCGCACCGAGGTTGGATGATCGCAGCGGGAGTCGTGGCGCTCACGTGGCTTCCACGCCTACCTGTTCACCAGTTGCTCCGGCGGCCCGTCACAGCGATCGCAGCCGCGTCGCTGTGGATCTACCTCAGTCACTGGTACGTGTTCCCGCCGCTCGTACCGCACGTCGGTCCCGGACCGGCAGTGCTCGCATCGCTCGTCGTGGGGGTGACCATCGCCATGGCCGCCAGGTCGGTCGCTGCTGTCCACACGTCGCGCCGTGCCGCCAGGACCCGCACTCGGGTTCCATGGCACGGATCCCACC
>CAYMKW010000144.1:0-5266 GCA_964391365.1 uncultured Microthrixaceae bacterium
ACCAGCGTCACGCCCGCGGCGCCGCTCTCCATGGCGGCCGCGGCGATCTCCACGATGTCCGTGACGTTGGGCGTGAGCTTGACCAGCACGGGCACCGCGCTGGCCGCGGCGCACAGCGACGTGATCTCGCGCACGCGCGCCGGCGAACGGCCGAAGTCCACGCCGCCCGACTTGAGGTTGGGGCACGACACGTTGAGTTCCAGCGCGCCGATGGCCGGCACGCGGCTGGCCCGCGCGGCGGGCTGCTCGAAGTCCGCCGGGTCCGCGCCGCTGATGTTAGCGACCACGAGCGTGCCGAGGCCGGCGAGTTCGCGGCCCTTCGCGCCCTCCAACTCGGCGATGCCGATGTTCTGAAGGCCGATCGCGTTGATCAGCCCGCTGGGCGTCTCCACGAGGCGCGGCGTGGGGTTGCCCGGGCGCGGCTGCGGGGACACACTGCTGCGATGCCCACGACGACCACCGGCGACGGACTGCCGCGCGAAGCCGAGTCGATCGGTGACGGCGCATCGACGCTCCTGCTCGTCTGTGGTCTCGGTGCGCAGTCGATCAACTACGACGACGGGTTCTGCGCCCAGCTGGCATCGCTCGGCGTGCGCGTGGTGCGCTTCGACAATCGTGACACCGGCCTGAGCACCCACCTCGACGATGCCGAGGTCGATGTCCTCTCCGCCGTGGCGGCGGCGACGTCGGGCGGGCCGGTCGAGGCGCCGTACAACCTCTCCGACATGGCGGCCGACGCAGTGGCGGTGCTGGACTCGCTCGGCGTCGAGCGGGCGCACGTGGTCGGCGCCTCGATGGGCGGGATGATCTCCCAGACGATCGCCATCGAGCACCCCGGTCGGGTCGCCTCGCTGACCTCGATCATGTCCACGACGGGCGAGCCCGACGTCGGCACCCCGGACCCCGAGGTCCTCGGATCGTTGCTCGGCATCCTGGCACCGGCCGAGGACCGTGCGGCCAGGATCGCGGCCTCGGTCGAACTGAGCCGGCTGATCGGCACCAAGTGGTGCTTCGACGAGGCCCGCACCCGGGAGCGGGCGGGCGAGGCCATCGACCGCGCCTACGACCCGGCGGGGACCGGACGGCAGCTCGCCGCCATCCTGGCGTCCGGCTCGCGGGCTGGGATGCTCGGTGACGTGACGGCACCCACGATGGTCCTGCACGGTGACGAGGACCCGCTGGTCGCCCACAGCGGCGGGGTCCGGACGGCGGACCTGGTGCCGGGCGCCGAACTCCGGACCCTGGAGCGGATGGGGCACGATCTGCCGCCCGAGTACTGGGGGCAGATCGTGGAGGGTGTCTCGGGCGCCGTCACCCGCGCCGCGGACTGACCCGCCACACCGGGACCAACAGCCTCGTCGGACGGACCGGCGGGACCATGAACAGGAGCGCAGTCGTGGGACCACTCGAGGGAGTCAAGGTCGTCGAGGTCGCCGGGATCGGTCCGGGACCGTTCACCGCCATGATGCTGGCCGACATGGGCGCCGACGTGATCCGGGTGGACCGGACCGCCAACGCGCTCGGGGGTGATCCGTCGGCCCCGCCGGCGGACGTCTCCAACCGGGGCCGGCGATCGGTGGCCGTGGACCTCAAGTCGCCCGAGGGCGTGGAGGTCCTGCTCCGACTGGTCGAATCGGCGGACGCACTCATCGAGGGGTTCCGACCCGGTGTGGCCGAGCGTCTGGGGTTCGGACCGGAGGTGTGTCTGGAGCGCAACGAACGGCTGGTCTACGGCCGGATGACCGGATGGGGACAGGACGGCCCCTACGCCCCGACGGCCGGTCACGACATCAACTACATCGCCCTTGCCGGTGTGCTCGCCCACCTGGGCCGCGCCGACGAGCAGCCGACACCACCGATCAACCTGGTCGGCGACTTCGGAGGCGGCGGGATGCTGCTCGCCTTCGGGGTCGTCTGCGGGCTGCTCGAGGCGCAGCGGTCCGGCCGGGGTCAGGTGGTCGACGCCGCCATGGTGGACGGGGCCGCCCTGCTCATGACGATGATGTGGGGCTTCCGCGCCATGGGGATCTGGAGCGAGGACCGCGGCACGAACATGCTCGACACCGGGGCGCACTTCTACGACACCTATCGGTGCAGCGATGGCGGGTTCGTGTCCATCGGTTCGATCGAACCGCAGTTCTACGCCGAGCTCGTGCGGCTCACCGGACTGGACGAGGACTACCGGTCCCGCGGCGAGGAGCTCCCGCACCAGATGGACAAGGCCCGGTGGCCGGAACTCCGGGAACGTCTGGCGGCGATCTTCGCCACCCGGAGCCGCGACGAGTGGTGCGAGCTGATGGAGGGCACCGACGTGTGCTTCGCTCCGGTCCTCGCCATGAGCGAGGCGCTCGAGCATCCGCACGTCCGTGATCGTGGGACGTTCACCGAGGTGGCCGGTGTCACGCAGCCGGCGCCGGCGCCCCGCTTCAGCCGGACCCCCGGTTCGATCCAGCGGCCTCCGTCCCACGTCGGACAGCACACCGACGAGGTGCTCGGCGAGTGGCTCGGGGTCGATGCCGAGCAGATCGACGCCTGGCGTTCCGGTGGTGCGGTCGCCGGCTGACCTCCGAGCTCCCGGCACCGGTACGGTGTCGACGTGTCCACGCTGGTCTGCTTCCACGCCCACCCCGACGACGAGTGCATCGCGACCGGCGGAACGCTGGCGGCCGCACACGCGGAGGGCCACCGCACGGTGCTGGTCGTCGCCACCAGGGGTGAGCGCGGTGAGGTGGCACCGGGTGTCCTGGCCGACGGCGAGGCGCTCTGGGAACGTCGGATCGCCGAGACCTACGAGTCGGCCCGTCTGCTCGGCGTGGACCGGGTCGAGTTCCTCGGTTACGTCGACTCGGGGATGATGGGCGAGCCGACCAACGACGGTCCGTACACGTTCTGGACCGCCGACGTGGATGCGGCGGCTCGTCGGCTGGCGGCGATCCTCGAGGAGGAGCGACCGGACGTCCTCACGATCTACGACGACCACGGGGGCTACGGACACCCGGACCACATCCAGGTCCACCGCGTGGGACTCCGGGCGGCCGAGCTCGTCGGGGTTCCGAGCGTGCTGCAGGCCACCATGAACCGGGACCATCTCCGGACGCTGATCGAGGAGCAGGCAGCCGCGGCGTCGGCCGAGGTCGCGAACGAGTCCGGGGTCCCGGACAGGACGACGCCCGACGTCCCGGACGCCGCCTCCGAGGCCGAGTTCGGTTCGCCCGAGGCGGTCATCACGCACCGGATCGATGTCGGAGCGTGGACGGACACGAAGCGGGCGGCGATGGCGGCGCACGCCAGTCAGATCCCCGCCGATTCCTGGTTCCTCCAACTCGGTGACGAGGAGTTCGACGCCGGCTTCGGGGTGGAGTGGTTCATCTCGAGCGCGACCCCGCGAGCGGCGGGGGACCCGTTCGCGAGCTCGATCTGGACCTGAGCCCGGCCCGGCCGCCCGATCGCGGAACGAGGCCCCGGCGTCAGTGCCGGGGCCCCGTTCGGAGGGGGGATGCGGGTTGGAGGGAGGGTCACCCACCCCTGTGTGGCGTCGGCGTTCGGGGGGGAGTCACCGACGGGTATGACAACCGAGGGTGCGGCCCCGCTATTCCGCACTCGGGTGGGAATCCCGTCCGGGACTAGCGTCCGCCCGGTGGGTGCTCGGATCCTCGATCTGCACGAGTGGTGGGCGTGGGTGACCATCATCGCCAACGGTCTGGCCGGGCTGTGGTGTCTCGGGGCGCACTGGTGGGCCCCGTTGCGGGTTCGGGCGCTCTGGTGGTTCGTGATCGCGGCCGAGGTCGCCGTCTTCGTCCAGGTGGCCCTCGGGGTCCAACTGCTCGCCGGACAGGGGCTGCAGGTCCCGCAGTTCCACGTCTTCTACGGGTTCGTCGCCATCGTGGCGATCGCGATCCTGTACGGGTACCGCAGCCAACTCGTGGCGTGGCAGTACCTGCTCTACGGCTTCGGCGGGCTGTTCGTCATGGGCCTGGCGATCCGGGCCATGACGGTGAACCACTGATCGAGGGCGCTCACCCGCGCCGGTTGCCCCGCCCGGTCCGGACCCACGGTCGGAACCGGCCGTGCTCGGGTCGGGTCAGCCGTTGAGTCGACGCTCGAGCTCGGTGAGTTCGGCCCGCATCGTCTCGGGCAGGCGCTCGCCGATCGAGTCGAAGTGGGCGTTGATCAACTCGACCTCGCCCTTCCAGGCGGTCGCGTCGACCTCGAGCAGGGCCTGGAGCGTCCCGGCGTCGAGGTCCAGACCGCTAACGTCGAGCGAATCGGGCGTGGGAACGTTGCCGATCGGCGTCTCGGTGGCGTCAGCGGTCCCCGCCACCCGCTCGAGCACCCACTTGAGCACCCGGCTGTTCTCGCCGAACCCGGGCCACATGAACGCACCGGTGTCGGACTTGCGGAACCAGTTCACCCAGAAGAGCTTCGGGAGCTTCGCCTCGTCGGTCGCTGCGCCGATCTCGAGCCAGTGCCCGATGTAGTCGCCGACGTTGTAGCCCATGAAGGGGAGCATGGCGAAGGGGTCGAAGCGCACCTCGCCCACCACTCCAGCGGCGGCGGCGGTCTTCTCGGAGCTCATGATCGAGCCGAGGAACGTGCCCTGCTGCCACGAGGTGGACTCGGTGACCAGCGGGACGTTGGTGGCCCGGCGGCCGCCGAAGAGGATCGCCGAGATCGGCACGCCGGCCGGGTCCTGCCAGACGGGTGAGATCGAGGGGCACTGGGAGGCCGGTGCGGTGAAACGGGCGTTGGGGTGCGCCGCCGGCGAGTCCGATGCCGGCGTCCAGTCCTGACCTCGCCAGTCGACGAGGTGCGCTGGGGGCTCGTCGGTCATGTCCTCCCACCAGACGTCGCCGTCGTCGGTCCGTCCGACGTTGGTGAAGATGCAGTTGCCCCAGAGCGTCTCCATCGCGTTCCGATTGGTGGTGTCGGAGGTGCCGGGGGCGACACCGAAGAACCCGGCCTCGGGGTTGATGGCGTACAGACGCCCGTCGTCGCCGAACTTCATCCAGGCGATGTCGTCGCCGACGGTCTCGACCTTCCACCCGGGGAGCGACGGGATCAGCATCGCCATGTTCGTCTTGCCACACGCCGACGGGAAGGCGGCGGCCACGTAGACCGTCTCACCCTCGGGGGGTGTGACACCGAGGATCAGCATGTGTTCGGCCATCCAGCCCTCGTCGCGGGCCATGGTCGAGGCGATGCGCAGCGCGAAGCACTTCTTGCCGAGCAGGGCGTTGCCGCCGTAGCCCGAGCCGTAGGACCAGAT
>CAYMKW010000145.1:0-5245 GCA_964391365.1 uncultured Microthrixaceae bacterium
CTCACCCGACTCGTCGGTGTAGGTCGTCTCGACGACCATGAAGGTCATGGTCCGTTCACCGGACTGCTTCGTGTAGAGGTCCTTCACCACGCCGCGCTGGTGGAGTCTGGCGCCCACCACGGCGGGGCGGTGGTAGGTGAACTCCTGCTCACCGTGCAGGATCAGCCCGCCGTTGGCCATGAGCCCACCCATCACCTCGGCCATCGGGCTCGAACCGCCCGTCGGGTCCGGGGGCTGTTCCTCCTCCCACTGGCACCAGTTCGGCGCCGCCGAGAAGAAGAAGGTGGGTGGCGCAGGAATGTCGTCGAAGCCGGCGGCGAGCGCGGCGTCGCGGTTGCGGTACACGGGCCGGTCGTCGAGCACCGATGCCGCGAAGGCGCTCACCACTGCTCGTTCCACGTTCACCACCCCCTCTGAGGTGGGTCGGCCGATGTAGCGGTCGGGATCGAGCTCGGTCATCTGTGGGTGTCTCCCTTCGTCACGGCGCAGGGACCGCTCAGGCGGCTTCCGCCACCGCGGAACCAGCCAGCTTGAGTTGGCCGTCGTCGTTGGTCACCTGGCACTCCAGGTCGATGAGCCTGTGATCGCCCTCGATGCGCTTGCCGACGACCCGAACCGTTGCGGTCAGGACCTCGCCGGGCCAGGTCTGCTGGGTGAAGCGGATGCGGTAGGACCGCAGGTTGCCGACCCCGACGTAGTCCGAGACCAGCTTGGCGAGCATGCCGGCGGTGAACATGCCGTGGCCGAACACGCTGGGCAGTCCTGCGGCCTGCGCTGCCGGTTCGTCGGTGTGCATGGGGTTGAAGTCGCCCGATGCCCCCGAGTAGCGGACCAGGTCGGTGCGGGTGAGGGTGTGGCTGAACGGCTCCGGCCCGTCACCCTCGGCGACGTCGTCGTAGGTCAGCGGTTGCTCGGCCATCGCAGTCCTCCCTGGATCGGCCCGGACGGCGAGTGTAGTTGACGCAGGTGTCAGATGCGTCGGCCGGACCCGCCCCTAGCGGACCCGGTCGTGGGCGTCCGCGATGAGCGCAGGAAGCATGTCGGCCATCTTCGTGAGGGTCTCGGCGTCGCCCTTCTTGGCCAGGTGCTTGGCGATGAGCGCCATCGCCGCTGCCTCCTTGTAGCGGGTGAGCGCGTGGAACCAGTCCAGGTCCGGCACCGGCGCGCCCGCCTCCTCGATGTAGGCCTCGAGCAACTCGGCGTCGCTCGGCATGCCCGAGTCCAGGTCCGCAGGCACCACGGGGTGGCCGGCTTCGTCGGTGAAGAACAACAGCCAGCTCAGGTCGATGCGCGGGTCCGATCGCGACCAGATCTCCCAGTCGATGATGGCGGCCACCTCGTCGCCGTCGCAGAGCATGTTGCCGAGCCGGTAGTCGCCGTGCACCACGACCGCGGGCAGCGGCTCGGGTGCCGTCGCGATGAGTGCATCGGCGCAGTCCCGGTAACCGACGCGGACCTCGTCGGGCACGGTGTCGAAGGTACGGGTCCAGCGCTCGACCTCGCCCACCGGTGCCACCACCGTCTCGTCGCCCAACCCGATTCCGGCGGGGTCGAGTCGGTGCAGCGCAGCCAGCATCCGCACAGCGGCGAAGGCCCGGGCGCGGCTGGTCTGCTCCGGGAGCCGCTCACGTGAGGAGGCCTCGAGCAGCGGCTCGGCACACTCGCCGGGGACCAGCGCAGTGGCGAACAGCGGCGGGACCTCGGGTGGATCGCCGGCGTCGGTGAACAACAGCGGGGGCACCCGCACCCCGGGTCGGCAGTCGAGCGCGCCGATCACCCTGGCCTGGCGCAGCATGTCGCGGTTGCGCACCGGCGGCAGGCCGGGCGGTGCGACCTTCAGGACCACCGTGGCGGTCGGCGCCGGAGCACCCACCACTGTGGCGGCGTACACCAGGCCGATCGTGCCGCCGCTCATGGGGCGCAGGTCATCCAGACGGCACCCGGGTGCCCAGCTCTGGGCGGCTGCTGTGGCCCGCACGGCCAGATCGTGGAGGTCGGTGGGATCGAGCGCCTTCACGACGGTTCACCATGCGGCATGATGGAGAAACTAACAACTACGTCACCTCAGGGGAGCGACGAAGGACCGTGAAGCGCACCACCCACTTCCCGACGTTCACACCCACCAGCGCGTCGTTGGTGCGGGAGTGCGAACGCCGGTGGGGCGACGCGGACTTCGTCGTGCTGGGCGACCAGCGCCTCACCTATGCCGAGGCCGAGGCACGCTCGGCCCGCCTGGCCAAGGGGCTGTTGGTTTCGGGCGTGGGCAAGGGCACTCCCGTTGGCCTGCTCGCCCCCAACAGCCCCGAATGGGTGGTCGCCTGGTTCGCCATCTCGCGCATCGGTGGCATCGCAGTCCTGCTCAACACCTACAACAAGGCATCCGAGCTGTCCCGCACGCTGCGACACAGCGACGAGGCGATGCTGCTGACCGTCGGGCACCACCTGGGCCACGACTACCTGGACCGACTCGAGGAGGCCGTCCCCGGTCTGGCTGACCGATCCCATGAGCGCCTGCTGCTGCCCGGCCAGCCGTACCTGCGGTCGGTGTGGACCTGGGGGAGTGAACCGAGGTCATGGTGTGGAGACGTCGAGGACCTCGCCGCCCGCGGCGACACCGTCGACGACGAACTGCTCGCCGAGGTCGAGTCCGAGGTGCACCCCGCCGACCCGATGGTGATGGTGTACTCCTCGGGCTCGACGGCGGACCCCAAGGCAGCGGTGCACACCCACGGCGGGGTGGTGCGCCACGCCCACAACCTGGGCCAGATGCGCGACCTGCAGTCCGACGACGTGCTCTACACGCCGATGCCGCTGTTCTGGGTCGGCGGGTTCAGCTTCACCCTGGTGGCCGCGATGCACGCTGGGGCGACGTTGGTGTTCGAGGAGCAGTTTGAGCCGGGCGCCACCCTGGAGCTGCTCGAACGGGAGCGGGTCACCCAGGTGCTCGGCTGGCCCCACATGGCCAAGGCGCTGGTCGACCACCCGAGCTTCGCCGAGCGTGACCTGTCCTCGATCCGTGCCGGCTCCATGGCCGCGCTGTTGCCCCAGCACCTCCAGGCCGAGGCCGACGTGCCCAAGGCGAACTCGCTGGGCATGACCGAGACCCTCGGTCCGCACACCTTCGACACCCGCGACGAGCTGCCCCCGGAGAAGGTCGGCAGCTTCGGCCGGTCCGTCCCGGGGGTGGAGCACAGGATCGTCGACCCCGTCACCGGCGAGGACCTGCCCAACGGCTCGGTGGGTGAGCTGTGGCTGCGCGGCTACTCGGTGATGGTCGGGCTGCACAAGCGTGAGCGATCCGAGACCTTCACCCCTGACGGCTGGTACCGCACCGGCGACGCCGGTTGGTTCGACGATGACGGGCACTTCTACTTCACCGGACGCATGGGCGACCTGATCAAGTCGTCGGGCATGAACATCACTCCCCGCGAGGTCGAGGAGGTGCTCGAGGCGATGGACGAGGTTGTGATGGCCTACGTCACCGGCATCGAGCATCCCGATCGCGGACAGGACGTGGTGGCCGCGGTCGCGCTGCGGCCGGGTGAGCGACTCGCCGAGGACGAGGCGCGGGCGCGGGTGAAGAAGGAGCTCGCCTCCTACAAGGTCCCGCGCCGCATCGCAGTGTTCGCCGACCAGAAGGACCTGCCGTGGCTGGACTCGGGCAAGGTCGACCGCCGCCGGCTGACCGCCGAGCTCCAGGACCGTTTCGGCCCGACGGCGGAGCAGCAGTGAGCGTGCCCACGCCGGTCTTCGACCCGTACTCGGAGACCTTCTTCGAGGACCCGTGGGAGGTCTACCGCTGGATGCGCGACGAGGCGCCCGTGTACCACCACCCCGAGCTCGGGTTCTACGCACTGTCGCGCTACGACGACTGCGTCGAGGTGCACCGCGACCACCGCAGCTACTCCTCGACCCGCGGCGTCACCCTCGACCAGCTCCGCAGCGCCGCGTTCGGCTCGACGGTGGAGCGTACCGGGTCGATCATCATGATGGACCCGCCGGAGCACGAGCGGATGCGCAAGCTCGTCAACCGGGCCTTCACCGCCCGCAGCATCGCCGGCTGGGAGCCGGTGGCGCTCCGGGTCATCTGCAGCTTCCTCGACGACCTGGCCGGGGCCGGCTCGTTCGACGTGGTGCGTGACCTTTCGGGCCCGTTTCCCATCGAGGTCATCTCCGAGATCCTCGGCGTACCCGAAGCCGACCGCCAGCAGCTGCGGCACTGGGCCGATGCACTGCTCGAGCGTGAGGTCGGCAACCCCTTCCCGCCGGACTCGGCGATGGAGGCTGCGGTGGCCTTCTTCGCCTACATGCACGACCTCGTCGTCGAACGCCGGGCGCACCCGGGCACCGGGATGATCGACGACCTCATCGCGGTCGAGGTCTCGACCGACGGCGGGGGGAGCGAGCGCCTCGACGACCTCGACGGCGCCTACTTCACCGCGCTGCTCACCGCTGCGGGCGCCGAGACGGTGACCAAGCTGGTGGGCAACGGCGTCATGACCTTCGCCGAGCATCCTGACCAGCAGGCGGCACTGATCGCGGACCCGTCGTTGGTGGCCTCGGCGGTCGAGGAGGTGCTGCGCTGGCGGGCGCCCAGCCAGTACCAGGGCCGCTTCTCGGTGGCCGACCGCGCGTTCCACAAAGTGACCATCCCGGCGGGGAATCCGGTGCTGATCGTCACGGGCGCTGCGAATCGCGACCCTCGTGCCTACCAGGACCCCGATCGCTTCGACATCACCCGTGACCAGCCGATGCCGATCAGCTTCGGTCACGGGATCCACTACTGCATCGGCGCGCACCTGGCCCGCCTCGAGGGCCGGATCGCGTTCGACGAGTTGTACCGTCGTTGGCCCGGCCTTCGCGTCGACCTCGACGGCATCCGCTACGTCCACATGACCAACGTCGCCGGGCCCTCGTCGGTCCCGGTGTACGTCTGATCCCTCCCCGAACAAGGAAGCTGAACGATGGAACTCACACCCGGCCTGCGTCTGGAATCCTCCACCTGCGACACCCAGGTGGTCGTGGTGAAGGCACCCGGCGGCGCTGCGGTCGACCTGCGCTGCGGCGGTGAGCCGATGCGCGAGCTGGGAAGCGGCGGCAACCGGCTGCCCGTCTCCGCCGAGGGCGACCCCACGCTGATGGGCAAGCGCTACGAGGACGCCGACCTCGGCCTGGAGCTGCTGTGCACCCAGCCGGGCGAGGGTGCGCTCAGCATCGGTGACGCACCGCTGCTGGTCAAGGGCGC
>CAYMKW010000146.1:0-5234 GCA_964391365.1 uncultured Microthrixaceae bacterium
CGGCGGTCGGCGTGAGCGCCTCCTCGACGACGCACCGTGCGTGGTCTCGGTCGAGGGCTCGGTGGCGGAGCTCCGTCGGGCGTCGCTCGCCGCCACGCTGCGGTCGGACGACGCCGTGGTCGAGGTCGTCGCTGCGCCGGGTCTGGTGATCCCGGCACCGTCCCCGACCCGCCCGTGGGTGCCACCGACCCGCGTCCAGCCGCCTCCCCGGGGTGCCGACGCCCTGGAGCGGGTGGTGGAACTGACCGGGGCCATGGTCGAGCGGACGCCGCCGCGCACCGTCGAACTCCCCCCGGAGCGGGCGGCGGCGCTGATCGTCGAGCAGCTCCGGACCTGGGGCTACCTGGAGTCGGAACGGCCGGGCGGCCCACCGTCGGAACCAGCGGCCGACGGGTGAACGACCTGGCGGCGATGACGTGGCCGGAGGTGCCGACGGGTGCGGTGCTGGCCGTCCCGCTCGGCAGCTGCGAGCAGCACGGGCCGCACCTGCCGCTCGACACCGACACCCGGATCGCCGTGGCGCTCGCAGCCGGACTCGCCGAGCGGGAGCCGGACGTGGTCGTGGCGCCGGCGGTGACGATCGGCGCGTCCGGCGAGCACCAGGACTTCCCGGGCACGTTGTCGATCGGCACCGCCGCGCTGGAGTCGGTCCTGGTCGAGCTGGTCCGCTCGGCGTTGCCGCCGCCCGGCACCGAGCTGCCGAGGCCGTTCGCCGGGGTCGTCCTGGTGAACGGCCACGGGGGCAACGTCGAGGCCACCACCCGGGCGGCCGCGCGCCTGCAGGTCGAGGGTCGTCCCGTGCTGGTGTGGCACCCCCGTGTGCCCGGTGGTGATTCGCACGCCGGCGCCACGGAGACCTCCATGCTGTTGCACCTGGACCCGGCTGCGGTCCGCTCGGATCGGATCGAGGTCGGATCCACGGTGCGGTGGCGTGAGCTGAGCGAGGCGGTGCTGGCCGGCGGACTCGTGGCGGTCACCCCGAACGGAGTCCTCGGTGACCCCAGGTCCGCGACCGCACGTGCGGGCGCGGAGATCGTCGGCGACCTGGTGGGCGAGCTCGCCGCCGCGGTGCGCGCCTGGCGTGCGAACCTGTCGGGCGTGGACGACGGATCGACCTCCGAGGTGGCAGCGACGGAGACGTCGCCGCCGGAGGAGACCCGGTGAGCGCACCCGTGGCCCTGGTCACCGGAGGTGCCCGCGGCATCGGAGCGGCGGTGGGTCGCCGGCTGGCGGCGAGCGGTCACCGGGTCGTCGTCCTGGACCTCTGTGATGACGTGGACCGCCTGGACTACCCGCTGGCCACCATCGCCGACCTCGAGGCGACGGTCGACGCCTGCGGGCCGGACGCCGAGGGTGTGGTCTGCGACGTCCGGGACGGCGAGGCGCTGGCGCAGGTCGTGGCCGATCTGGACCGTCTCGACGTCGTGGTCGCCGCTGCCGGGGTGGTCTGGGGCGGGGTGCCCCTCTGGGAGACGCCCGACACCGCCTGGGACGTTCTGGTGGACATCAACGCGCGGGGCGTGTTCAACACGGTGCGGGCCGCCGTGCCGGCGCTGCTGGAGCGTCCGGCGCCCCGATCGGGACGAATCGTCGCCATCGCGTCGGCGGGATCGAGCCGGGGGCTCCTGCACCTGGGCGCCTACAGCGCGGCCAAGCACGCAGTCGTCGGGCTCGTCCGGAGTCTGGCGGCCGATCTGGCCGACAGTGGCGTGACCGTCAACGCGGTCGCCCCGGGCTCGACCGACACCGAGATCCTGGCGGCGTCGGCCGCCGTCTACGACCTGGATGCACCGTCCGACTTCGCCTCGCACCACCCGGTCGGCCGGCTGATCGACCCCGATGAGGTCGCGGCCGCCGTGGCGTGGTTGTGCGACCCCGCCGCCTCGGGCGTGACCGGCGCCGTGCTCGCCGTCGACGGCGGCATGACGGCGGTCTGATCCCGTCGTCGACGTGCGCTACCGACCGGACCCGTCGGCGCGGCTGCTCCCGGACGGCCGGACGCTGATCGGCGGTTCGCCACTCCGGCTCTTCCGCCTGACCGCCGCCGGCGGCGGGTGGTTCGCGTCGCTGGTCGGGGGGGCGGACCTTCCGCCACCCGGGCCCCGAGCAGACGGCTCGGTGCCCGGTGCCGACGGCCCGCTCCTGCGCCGACTGCTCGACGCCGGTGTCGTCCATCCCGTCCCCGATACCGTCCCCCATGCCGGGCCCGGCCGCCCCGAGGGTGGCGAAGCCTCGCCGTGCACCGTCGTGATCCCCGTCCGCGACCGGCCCGGGGGACTGGCATCGTTGCTCGACTCGATCGAGCGGGCCGACGGCGTCGCCCAGGTCGTGGTGGTCGACGACGGTTCGGGCGACGGCCCGGCGCACGAGCGTGTGACCCGGGCGGCCGGTGCGACGTACCTCCGGTTGGATCGCTCACGGGGCCCGGGGGCGGCCCGCGACGCAGGGATCCGGGCCGCACGTCACGAGGCGGTCGTGGTCGTGGACTCCGATGTCGAGGTGACGACCGGGTGGCTCGAACCGCTGCTCGCCCACCTGGCCGATCCGGTGGTCGCGGCGGTGGCGGCGCGGGTTCGCACCGGCAGCGGGACGGGAGCCGTCGCCGCCTACGAGGTCCGGTCCTCGCCGCTGGACCTGGGTCCGGAGTCGGCGCCCGTGGCACCGGGAACGCGAGTCGCCTACGTCCCGGCGGCGGCGCTGCTCCTCCGCCGGTCGGCCTACCTCGAGGTCGGCGGATTCGACCCGGACCTGCGGTTCGGTGAGGACGTCGACCTCGAGTGGCGGTTCGCCGAGCACGGGTGGTCGGTCCGCCACGAACCGGCATCGATCGTGTTCCATCCGGCTCGGCGCACGGTCGGGGAGTTCCTCCGCCAGCGGGCCGAGTACGGCTCGTCGGCGGCGGCCCTGGACCGTCGCCACCCCGGTGCGGTCGCGCCGTGGCGGGCATCGCGCTGGAGCCTGGGCGTGTGGCTGCTCGTCCTGACGGGACACCCGGTCGCCGCCGTGCTGCTGGCGGGCGGGACGGCGGCGGCGCTCGCACGCCGGCTGGCCGACCTCCCGGTCGACGAGGCCGTCGGCCTGGTGGTCCGCGGTCACCTGGGTGCGGGCCGGAGCCTGGCCCGGGCCGTGGTGCGCACCTGGTGGCCGGTGGCGTTCCTCGGCGCGCTCGTGTCCCGCCGGGCGCGGCGCCTGGTCGTCGCCGCCGTGGTTGTGACTGCGGCGGACCGGTTCGTGGCCGACGGGGAGCACCGGAGCGTCCGCTCGTTACCCCTGGCGCTCCTCGACGACCTGGCCTACGGCGCCGGCGTGTGGTGGGGTTGCTGGTGGCACCGCCGCTGGGGGCCCCTGATCCCGGCGCTCGACCCGTGAGGGGCGGATCGGCGGGCCGAGGCGACCGGGAGGCGCCCCGTCGGGCCACGGTTCCGACCGGGACGAGCCGAGGGTCACGTCGCCCGGGGCTCAGGTCGGGCGGTGGTGGTGTCGATAGCTCTCCGAGCCGCCCGGACCGTCCGGGTCGGACACCGAGGACCTCCATGCGCCGACGCATCACCGCCGCCACGCTGCTCCTGGCCGGTTTCGCGGTCGTCGCTCCGCACGCTGTCGCCGGTGCCTCGGGACCCGTTGCCTCGGGACCCGGTGACTCGGGACCCGGTGTCCCGAGCCCGGACGCCCCGGCCCTCGCGTCGGCGGTGCAGCCCCGGTTCACGCAGTCCTGGACCCGTCAGATCTCGCCGGGTCAGGCGGTGAGCACCTCGTCGCCGGTCCTGGTCGACAACGGCGGCGACCCGTTCGTCGTGGCCGCCGAGGTGACCGGCCGCCTCCGGGCCTTCGACCTGGACACGGGCGCGCCCCGGTCGGGTTGGTCCTCGGCGACCACGGGCTTCGACACCACGAGGGCGCCGCTGTCCTCGGACGGAACGAACGTGTACGTCCCGGTCGCCCAGGACGGCCACACCCGCTACCCCCGCTACCTGCGGTACGACGCCGACGGACGCCGGGTCTGGGACTCGAACCCGACGACCAACCTGCAGGGTGCGGGCTTCATGCTCTCGGGCATGTCGCTGGCCCGCGTGGGTGGCCAGTGGCAGGCGTTCGCCGGTTCGTCCTCCATGCAGGTCCACTCGGTCAACCCGGCGAACGGAGCCCAGAACTGGGCCTTCTTCAACGCCGATTCGACGATGGCCACACCTGCGGTGGCCGACCTGTACGGGATCGGCACACCGCAGGTCGTGTTCTCCTCGGACACGACGGCCTCCGGTGTGCCCGGCGACCGCAACGGCGGGATCCTTCGGATCCTGACCGCCGACGGCAAGCAGGTGTGCAGTGCGGCGCAGTTCGCGAACGGTGACACCTACCGGGCGTCGGGGTACAACAACTCGACGCCGGCGATCGCCCAGGTCGACGGTCGGCCGGTGATCGCGTTCGGATCCACCGGACCGGTGCAGTTCGGCGCGGGCGCCAACCAGGTGCTCGGCCACGACGCGGCCTGCCGACCGCTCTGGGCCTCGCCGGCGCTGGCGGGCCACGTGGACACCGCCGTCTCGTTCGCCGACCTGACCGGCGCCGGTCGGCCGAGCGTGTTGGTGGTCGTCGGCGTGGCCGACGGGGGCACCACCTACCCGCGCGTCTACGCACTGGACCCGGCGACCGGTGCGATCCAGCGCGACTCCGGTGCCTCGCTGCGTTCCTTCGGCGCGCTCATCGCCTACACGACGGGTTCGTCGATCACGACGGCCGACATCGACGGCGACGGCGGCCAGGACCTGTTCGTCCCGGCCCGCCAGGGCGACCTGGTCGTTCTGGACGGCTCGACGTTCGACGTCATCACGACGATCCCGACCAACGTCGTCCTCCAGAACACGCCGATCGTGACCTCGACGCCGACCGGGGTGCGGGTCACCGTCGCCGGGTACAACGGGCTCGGTTCGCAGGTCAGCTCCTACGTGTCGAACACGGGCTCGCTCGGGGAGCGCGGCTGGCACCACTTCGGTTCGAACCCGCAGCTGACCGGCGTGCTGGGCGAGGTCAGCGGCCCGCAGCGCGACCTGCTCGAGGGGCAGACCCTCGCCAGCGGTCGGTCGTTGACGTACCTGGGTGCCACCCTGGCGATGCAGTCCGACGGGAACCTGGTCGCCTACGCACCGGGTGGAACCCCTCGATGGTCGAGCGGAATCTTCGTCCCGGGGTCCCGGATGGTGCTCGGGGTCGACGGCAACCTCGAGGTCTGGTCACCC
>CAYMKW010000147.1:0-5196 GCA_964391365.1 uncultured Microthrixaceae bacterium
CTCGTAGAAGTCGGCGGCCTCGGCGGGCGTCAGGCCAGAGAGGTCCACCCGGAGCCGGACGCCATCGTCGGTGCGGATCAGCTCGGCGGCTCCGCTCCCACCGCCGGCGAGCAGGTCCAGGTCGGTCGAGGCGACGAGTTCCGACCCACCACCCGACGCCCGGTTGAACACGACGGCACCGAGGGCCACCACGACCAGGACTGCGGCGGCGACGGCCAGCAGCGTGCGGCCGATCCGACCGGGGCCGGCCGTGGCGGGCCGGTCCGCCCGACGATCGGCGAGCGACGTGACGGACGCCGTGGGTGCCGGCTCGTCCAGACGGGCGGCGATCCGGTCCCAGAGGTCATCGGGCGGGCCCGCGTCGTCGAGGTCCACCGGACCAGCGGACAGGACCTGTGCGATCCGCTCGAAGGCGGCCCGTTCGGCCGGGTCGTCGGTGAGCTGGTCAAACTCGAGCCGCATCGAAGCCCTCCAGGTTGCGACGGAGGCGTTCGAGCCCACGTCGGATGTCGCTCTTGACGGTTCCGAGCGGCTGGTTGGTCCGCTCGGCGATCTCGGTGTGGGTCAGGTCCTCGAAGAAGGCCAGCTCCACCATCTGGCGGGCCCGTTCGGGCAGGTGCTGCAGCGCCTCGGTGAGGAGCATCCGCAGGGCCAGGTCGTCGGCAGACGTCTCGTCGACCGACGCCTCGGGGGTCTGGTCGTCGGAGATCTCGGGGCGACGGGCCCGGGCCCGGGTGGCATCGATCGACTTGAACCGGGCGATGCCCATGAGCCAGCCGGTGATCGTCCCCTGCGTCGGGTCGTAGCGTTCCCGGCTGCGCCAGGCGGCGAGGAACACCTCCTGGGTGACGTCGGCGGCCTGGTCGGCCCCGACGACCCTCCGGCAGTAGCTGTGCACGAGTCGACCGTGGGCGTCGTACAGCTGTCGCAGCGCGGCCTCGTCGCCGCCCGCGAACGCCGCCGCAACGGGGTCGTCAGGGGGTGCCGTGGCGCGGTCCACGGTCGTAAGGTAGCGGCCCGATCCGGCCGACGCGTACGCCACGCTGCTCACGGGTCCCGACGTGGACGGCTCGGGGAGTTCGGCACTCGGATCTCCGGTCGGTCGGCTTTGGTACCCATCCGGGCTCTGCTGCCCAGCGTGGCGGCGCACGGACGCTCGGTGCGCTGGGAATGTTTCGCCGGCGAGGGGTGTTCCGGATGCACTTCTGGGCGAATTGCTCGCCTCAGAGATCGTCGAGCCAGACCGGAGCGGATTCCAGCAGGAACCTGGAGACCTCCAGGCACTGCTCGAGCGGGTCGCAGAGCTGCTCCTGTCCCAGGTAGATCTGCGTCAGGCTCACCTCGATGCGGGCCACGACCGTCAGCGAACGCTCCGACGGGTCGGTCACCGTGGGGAACGAGTCCACGGCGGACACCTCGACCGGCAGGTCCGGTCCGCCGATCCCGGCGAGCTCCGTCGCCAGCAGCAGCAGGTCCGGGCAGCGGGGGAGCGGCGGCAGGGACCAGGTGAACGTGAGGGGCAGGAGGTGGACGTCCTCGGGTGTGTCGTCGGGGTCCAGCGCCAGGACCTGGTCCTCGAAGGCCAGCAGGGTGCGCGGTTCCACCTCGACCGACAGGTGGAACTCGAGCGGTCCGCCGCAGGCCTCCTCGGGGTGCAGGTCGACCTCCCATGCCTGGCGCATCGAGTAGGTCTCGACGAAGTGTCGCTCGTCGTGGATGTGGAAGCCGTGGTCGGCCGCGTGGTTCTTCAGGTCGGACACGAAGCCGGCGACGTCGATCACTGCCATCGCCATCAGGTTGCCAGCTGGCGGGCGCCGGACGAAACGGGTTCGTCGACACCGGGTCCGGGTACCCTCGGCCACGTGCGATCGGAGGCAGGCGAGGACGAGGTGCTCGGACTGCTCGAGCGGACCGCAGATGCAGTGCGCGTCGCCCTCGAGGAGTTCCGACGGGCGACTCCCGATCGCTGGCGGGATCGGGGAGACCGTCCGGGTCAGTACGCCCTCGACCTGGTCGCCGACCGGGCGGCCCACGAGGTCCTGGACCCGGCGCTCGTCGGCGGTGAACCGGTCGGCGTCCTGTCGGAGGAGTCGGGACTGCACGGCGCGGACCGGCGGTTGGTCGTCGTGGTCGACCCGGTCGACGGTTCGACGAACGCCTCCCGGCGGATCCCCTGGTACGCCTGCAGCCTGGCGGCGGTCCGGGACGGCCGGGTCCGGGCGGCGGTGGTCGACAACCTGGCGACGGGAGTCCGTTACCGGGCGGTCCGGGGTGCGGGTGCCACCCGGGACGGCGTCGCCATCCGCTGCTCGGGTCAGGACGACCTCGCCTCGGCGGTGCTGGTGCTGAACGGCTACGCCGGCGCCCACGCCGGCTGGCGCCAGTACCGGACCATGGGCGCCATGGCGCTCGACCTGTGCGCCGTCGCGGACGGCACCTTCGACGGGTCGGTCGACTGCACGGTCGATGCCATCAACCCGTGGGACTACCTGGGTGGCGCGCTGGTGCTGGAGGAGGCCGGAGGGTCCGTGCAGGACCTGCACGGGCGTCCGCTCGTCGACCTGGACCCGGGGGCGCGGCGCACGCTGGTGTCGGCGGGTTCGGCGGACCTCCTGGAGCAGTTGTTGCGGGCCCGGGGTGACATGCCACCGGGTCGACCCCGTGCTCCGGTCGTCGCACCCTGATGGACGGTCGAGCCGATCGCTCCAGCTGGCAGGTGCTCCGGGACCGGACCTACGGGGCGTTCCTGCAGGTCTTCCGGCTCCTTCCCCGTCGTGTGCGCCGGTGGCTGGTGCGGGCCGGGTCCCCTCACTACACCGTCGGTGCCATCTGCTTCGTCCGGCGACGCGACGGTGCGCTGCTGCTCGTCCGCCACGTCTACTGGGGTCGTTGGGGCACCGCCGGCGGGCTGGCCAAGCGGGGCGAACCGCCCGAGCAGGCGGCCATGCGGGAGACCAAGGAGGAGGTCGGCCTGGACGTCGAGCTCGTCGGTGAACCCGTGGTCGTGGTCGACCCCGCGGCCCGGCGCGTCGACGTCGTGTACCTGGCCCGCCCCTCGGCCGTGGCGGCGCTCGACGACGTCCGCCCGAGCTCGCCGGAGATCACGGCGGTCCGCTGGTTCGATCCGGCCGACCTCCCCGACCTGCAGTCCGACACGGCCACGGCCCTGGCCGCCCTGGTCCGGGCGGGCCGCCTGGAGTCCTCGGCGGACCCCGTCAGGCCATCATCTGCCCGCCGGACACGTTGATCGCCTCACCGGTCACGTAGCTCGCGTCGTCAGAACACAGGAAGGCGATCGCGGAGGCGACCTCGTGGGCCTCCTGGAGGCGGCCCAACGGGATCTCGCGTTCGACCCAGCCGGCGAAACCTCCCGGCTGGGATGCGTCCATGAGCTGCACGAAGAGGTCACCCGGGTTGAGCAGGTCCGTGTCGACCGTGCCCGGACACACGGCGTTGACCGTGATCCCGGCTCCGGCCCACTCCTTGGCCATCACCTGCGTGAGCCCGATCACGCCGGCCTTGGCGGCCGAGTAGGCGGCCAGGAGCGGCCAGCCGATCTTGCCGGCCTGGGACGAGACGTTGACGATCCGGCCACCCTCCCCGTGCTCGATCATCCGTCGGGCGCAGGCGCGGGAGGTCAGAAAGGTGCCCGTGAGGTTGACCGCCACGACGGCGTCGAACTCGGCCCGCGGGACATCGAGCACGGGTGCTGCGCCGAACCCGGCGCCCGACCCGCCGGCCACGTTGGCGAGCAGCTGCGGCGGGCCGAGCGTCTCGGTCACCAGTGCCACCGCCGCCTCGACCTGGGCCTCGTCGGTCACGTCGGCCGTGGCGGCCACGGCCCGGGCGCCGCGCCGTTCGAGCTCCTCGACCAGTGATCGCAGGTCGTCCGGGCCTGCGACGGCATGGTCGGGGAAGTCGGCGAGTGGGCGAGCGATGTCGAGGACACCCACGGCGGCACCCTCGTCGGCGAGCCTGATCGCCGTGGCCCGGCCGATCGATCGGGGGCGCGCCGCGCCGGTGACGATGGCGACCTTGCCGGAGATCCCTGGGAGCATGCGCCGACGGTAGCGCCGTGTCGGGATGGTGCGTCCGGTGATCGTCGTTCGGCGTTCGGTGTTCGTCGTTCGGTGGGCACCGGTGCCCGGTGGTCGCCGGCCGGATCGGCGCCCCGCTGTCACACGCCGTCGTTACTGTGCGAACACATGTTCGATTCCGCTGGCGAGGACGCATTCCCCATCGAGGTGCCGACCACCGAGCTCACCCGGGCCGCCCGTTCCGTCGCCGCGGTCGACCCCCGCGGCGAGTCCGAGGACGAGCTGCTCGAGCGGCTCGCCGAGGTGGAGGCGGCCCGACGGGCGCTCGAGTCGGCCAGCGCTCGCCTCGTCGCCGAGCTGGACGGCCGGAGGGTGACCGACGAGCGCTACGGCACGCGGACCAAGGACTACCTCTGCGTGCAGTTCCACCACGACTCGCGGGTCGCGTCGCGCCTCCTCCGCACCGGTCGGGCGCTGCGACGGCTGGACCTGGTGGACGCGGCGCTCCGGTCGGGTCGGATCACGCTCGACCACGCCTCGTTGCTGGCGGCGCTCGCCAACCCGCGCGTGGCCCACGTCGTGCAGGGCGCCCAGCGAGAGCTCATCGACCTGGCCCGGGTGATGCGGTTCGACGACTGGGCCCGTCACTGTCGGGCGCTGGTCGACCTGGCCGACGCCGATGGCGGCCACCAGCCGCACCCGGACGAGCGGCGGCTCACGCTGGGCCGAGGGCTCGACGGTGTGCTCCACCTGTCGGGCTCGCTCGTCGGCGAACAGGCGGCCTCGTTCGAACACCTCGTCGAGTCGCACGCAGATCAGCTCTTCCGTCGTTCCGCCGCGGATGGGCGGGTGGCGGGGGAGCTCGCAATGCCGTCCCGGGCCCAGCTGCGGGCGGACGCACTCGTCGATCTGGTCCGAGCGGGAGCGGCGGCCGTCAACCCCGTCGCCACCGCGGCGGAGGTGACCCTGGTGATCCCCGTCGACCACCCGGCCCTTCGAGGTGACTCGGACGCGTCGGCCGCGGCGGGTCCGGCGGGCGCCACCGACGCTGCCGGGCCGGACGGCCTGGGTGCGGGTGACCTCGATCTCCTGTTGTGTGACCCGGTGGTGCGCGCTCTCGTCGTGGACTCGCTCGGGGTGCCGCTTGACCTGGGCCGCT
>CAYMKW010000148.1:0-5193 GCA_964391365.1 uncultured Microthrixaceae bacterium
ACCGATGGCCTCGACGGCGGAACCCGTCGTGCAATGCACGAGTTGGACATCACGCTCGGCGACCTCCGACGCCTTCTGGGGCCGTCGTTCCACGGCTCCAGGGTCCGGGCCGATCTGGGTATCGGGGCGATCGCCGTGGCCCGACCGTCTCAGCTCGTGGCCGTGCCCTACCGGGTGGTCTGTGTACTCGGCCTCGACGCCGGGGCGCTACCGGTCGGCGGTCGTTCCGGGGACGACCTGGGAGCCGAGTTCCCGCTGGTGGGTGACCGTGACGTGCGGAGCGAGGCCAGAGCCGAGCTGCTCTCCGCCATCACGACGACGACCCACTCCTTCGTCGTGACCTTCACGTCCCACGACATCCGGACGAACGTCTCGGTTCCCCGTTCGGCCGTTCTCGACGAGTTGGTGGAGGCCGTTGAAGCGCTCGGAGTGGATCCCGACGCACTGGTCCGGTACCACCCGCGCCAGTCCTACGACCCGGCCAACTTCCCACCTCACGCTGAGGGTGATCCGACGCCCGGGTTCCGTAGCTTCGCCGCCGAGGCCGAGCGCGCCGCGCGGGTGGTTCACGAACGGCGGACCGGAGACTTCGGAGGGAGCCACGGTTCACTGTTCGTGGCTGAGCCACTCGGTTGGGATCGACCGGAGTCGATCCAACTCGAAGAACTCCGCCGGTTCTACCGGTCGCCGATGGCCCGATTCCTCCGGAGCCGACTGGCAGTGACGATGGGCTCGGACGACGGAGGGTCGAACGAGGCCAGCGACGAGTTGAAGCTCGAGCTCGGCGGACTGGACAGTGCGGCCTTCGGTCGAGCCCTGTTCGATGCCGCCGTCCGGGCCGGGACGCCGGAGCAGCTCCGGTACGAGCAGCCGGACCACCCCACGGAGATGGTGCAGCGGGCGGTCGACCTCTCGATGGCCCGGGGCGAGTTGCCAGTCGCTCCTGTCGCTGCCATCGAGGTGCATCGCGTCGCCTCAGAGGTGGCGGACCTGATCGACGCTGCCGTTGGTGCAGGATTCAGCCTCGGTCCGACGAACGCGGTCCAGATCGATGTTGACGTGCCGGTCATCGGTGCCGGCGACGGCCCCGGCAGCTCGCAGCTCGTCGGGGTCGTGGCCCAGTGCGCGCCCGCCGGCGGCGCCGACCCCCCCGGGCCTGTCGCCATTGAGTTCTCTCGTCCCAAGCGGTCGCGACTGTTCCAGCGGTCGCTCGACCTCCTGGTCATGACGGCACAGGACCCGTCCGTCCCGTGGCGCTCGCTGCAGGTCACCCGCGGAGCGAAGCCCAAGAGCGGCGGCGCGTCGCCGCCGGTGGTCACGGTGATGACCGTGCGGGGCGACGACCCCGAGGCTCGGCGATCCGTTGCGCTCGAGGCGCTCGGCTCCATCGTCGAGCAGTTCACTGACGGCCACCGTGCGCCGCTGGTCTGGTTTCCAGAGACCTCGGCCGCCTTCGCCCTCGAGGGCGAAGGGGCCTACAAGGCGGCTGCGGGCGAGTGGGGCGACCCATCCGACAGCGGCGAGTACGGCACCGGCGAGTGCCAGGATCCGGTCGCCGTGACCCTGTTCGGGGAGCTCACCTTCGACGAGTTGCTCGAGTTGGATGCTGCCGGGAGCAGATTCGCCGACGAGGTGGAGCGGAGCTGGGGCGCGGTGCTCGGAGCGGTCGACGGTCTGGTGGGCGACGGGGGTGACGCATGACCGGCTCCCGACCGGAGTTCTCGCTGCAGGCTGACCTGCCGTGGGAGACCACGGTGGCGATCGAAGCGAGCGCTGGCACGGGCAAGACGTACGCGCTCGCCGGCCTTGCCGTGCGATACGTGGCCGAGCGGGGAGTTCCGGTGGAACGTCTCCTCGTCGTCACCTTCACGCGGGCGGCGACCGCTGAACTCCAGGACCGGATCCGCGCCCGACTCGTCGAGGTGCACCGAGACCTGGCCGCCTCGGCAGCGGGCGACGACGATCGTGCGGGATCCGACGCGGACCCGGTGTTGCAGGTGCTCCTCGGCCGACCGGATGAGTGGCCGGTGTATCTGCAGCGGTTGCAGCAGGCCATCCTCGATTTCGACTCGGCCACCATCAGCACGATCCACGGGTTCTGTTCCCAGGCCCGCAGCGCCATGGGCGTGCGCTTCCGGGGCAACCCCGACGCAATCCCGAGCGAGGGCGAGTCGGCGCAGGTTCGCGCCGCCTGCAACGACGCGCTGGCACTCGACGCGCTCACCAGCACCGTCCCGCTGCTCGCGACCGACGGGCTCAAGGCGTCCGGCTTCCGGACGCTGGTTGAGAAGTTCCGGCAGCTTCCCGGAAGCGTGCTGCGAACGTCGATTCGCGACGACGTCCACGAGCAGCTCCTCGATCGGGTGCAGTCCGCCAGCAACGGTGTGACCGAACTGCTCGATTCGGCGGGCCTGCTCTCCTTCGACTCGCTCGTGTCGTCGGTGCAGCAGGAACTCCTGGATCACCCCGTCGTCGTGGAGGACCTCCGGTCCCGGTTCAGCGTCGCCCTGATCGACGAGTTCCAGGACACCGACGCAGCGCAGTGGGGCATCTTCCGTTCCGTGTTCGGTCCCAGGACCGGGTGCACGCTCGTTGTGGTCGGTGATCCGAAACAGGCCATCTACTCCTTCCGAGGAGGCGACGTCTACACCTACCTCGAGGCCGTTGGTTCGGAGGGGGTCGAGGTCCGACGCCTGGCGGTCAACCAGCGATCCGACGAGTCCGTGGTCCGGGCACTGAGTGCCCTCTACGCCGGGCACATCCTCGGATCGGACAAGATCGTCGTCGATCCGATCGAGCCGACCTCCCGGCTTGCGGGTCGGCAGCTGCGCCTGGTCGACGGCACCGCTGCCAGCGGTCTCTCGCTGAGGATCGTCACGGAGCAATCGGTCGGGACGGAGGTGAGCTCCGCCTCCGCGCGGCGGCGGGTGGTCGATGATCTGGTGACGGTCACGCTCGACCTGCTCCACGGTGCACAGGTCGAGCAGCCGGTCATCGATGGCCCGGTCGAGGTGCGGCCTGTTGCGGCGAGCGACATCGCCGTGTTGGTGAGCGCGTCGTCGCACGCCCGGCCGATCGCCGATGCGCTCCGCGAGGTGGGCATCCCATCGGTGCTCCTGCTCCAGGAGTCCGTAGTTGACAGTGAGGCCGCCAATCAGCTCGCACGGCTGTTCTCTGCCCTCGACCGACCTTCGGACCGATCGAGGGCGGCGGCCGCAGCCCTCGGCTGGTGGGGCGGTTGGCCATCCGGGCGACTCGCAGCGGCGGCCGACGATGACCCGGATGCCGTCAAGGCAATGGTTCGGTTCCAGCACCAGTTGGTGGAGTGGGCCGAGCTGCTCGGTGACCAGGGTCTCCCGGCGCTGATCGGGCGCATCCGAGGCTCGGGCGACTTCCTGGAACGGATGATGACCTCGCCCGACGGCGAGCGGAACCTGACCGACCTGGAGCACCTCGTCGAACTGGTCCACGCATCGCGGGGGCGGACGACCGCAGTCGGTGCGGCGATTGCACTCGAGGACCTGGGGGGAACCGCACCGGATGACCAGCCAGCGACCGAGGCGGCCCAGCGGCGGATCGAGTCGGACCTCCCGGCGGTCCGGATCCTGACGATCCACAAGGCCAAGGGCCTCGAGTTCCCGATCGTCCTGCTGCCCTCGCTGTACGCCGGCGGGAAGCGCGTCGAGGCCGGTAAGCCCTACTCGTACTACGAGGGCCCGGAGTCGCCCGATGAGGTCGGTCACCGCATCCTCGACGTGTCGCTGAGCAAGCCGTCGGCAAAGATGCTCGATCAGCCAGACGGCACCCGACTCCCCAATCCTGCGGACCTGACGAGGATCGAGCGCTGCGGCGACCAGCACCGCATGACCTACGTTGCGCTCACCCGCGCAGCCCACCAGGTGGTCGCCTGGTGGTCTGACGCGGGAGGCCATTCCAGGTCCGGGGTGTCGCGGAGTGGACTTACCCGTCTGCTGTTCAGCGACGACCCGGCGATGGCCCCCGACGCAGCCGTGAACCTCAAGTCACACCCTGATCCTGTTGAGTCGGTTCGGCGCCGTGTCGACGAGGCGTCAGCTTCGGAGTGGGTCTCGGTGGTCGCCGTATCATTAAAAAAAAAAGAGCAACGCCGGGTTCCGTCGACGATGAGTGCCGACGCGGATCCGGTTGGCCCGGCAGCCCGTCTGACCAGGCCGCTCCCCCGAACCGACCGGTCCTGGTCCTTCTCGAGCATTCACCGAGCGGTTGACCAGTTCGAACCAGGTGCCGACCGTCGTGTGGGAGACATCTCGGATCCGGAGGACGACACCGGCGCAGACTCGGGCACGGCGGACGAGGTCATCGTGCTGCCTCCTGAGGCAGCGCCGGACGAAGGCGGAGCACAGCCGCCCTCCGGTTCGTGGGCTCGGCGCCGGCCGCCAGTTCGGTCTCCTGGTCCACTCCGTGTTCGAACACGCCGACTTCACGGTGGAGCCGCTCGCCGATCATCTGCTCGAGTGGATCCGTCGCGACCACTCGTTCCGTCTGGGCGGTCCGGACGACGAGGTCCGGCTTGCCGAGGCGCTCGAGCAGGTCGTCCGAACGCCGCTCGGCGGGCCGTTCGGATCGCACTCGATGGTCGATCTGGATCAGGCGACGCGCATCGACGAGCTGCGGTTCGAGCTCCCGCTCTCACCGAACCGGCCGTTCCCGGCGGCGGATCTCGGCCGGGCGGTGGCCCGCCACACTGCGGGCACGCCATACGGGGAGTGGGGAGAGCGGCTTGCGGAGCGGCTCTCCGGCACCCAGCTCCACGGCGTGCTGAACGGCGCAATCGACCTGGTCATGCAGTTCCCACGGCCCGATGGACAGATGAGCTACAGCATCGTCGACTACAAGACGAACAACCTCACGCCACTCGGCCAGGCCCACCTCCTGTCGGACTATCGCCCCTCTGATCCGACCGTGATTCGTCGGGGCATGCTCGACACGGACTACGCGCTCCAGGCTCTGCTCTACACCGTCGTGCTCCATCGATTCCTCCGCTGGCGACTGGGCAGCGACTACCGGCCCGAGGTGCACCTTGGGCCCGTCGGTTACTTCTTCGTTCGAGGGATGGTTGGGGCCGACACACCGCTGGATCCTGCCTCGACGCCGGGTACGGAGAGCGCTCCGGGGCGGAGCGGCGTGCTCACCTGGTCGATCCCGCTCGACCTG
>CAYMKW010000149.1:0-1533 GCA_964391365.1 uncultured Microthrixaceae bacterium
GGTGTGTCAGACCCCGGCGGGATGGGCTCGAAGATCCGACCGTGCCAGGTCGCCCTCCGGCGGACGGCGGCGTAGCTGAGCTCGCCGCTGTCAGGGTCACGCAGCGCCCCGACGGCGACGACGAGGTCGTCGGGGCCGGGTGCGAGTTCCAACAGCTCGTCGAGGGCAGTGGGGTCCAGCACCACATCGTCGTTCAGCCAGAGCACATGGTCGGGGTCAGTGGCCTCGGCGAGCTCCAGCCCGATTCGCATGGCGCCAGCCCAGTAGAGGGCACCGTCCCCGTGGAGCTGCACGACGTCGGGGAGGAGCTCCCGGACGGCCGCTGCGGTACCGTCCGATGACCCGTCGTCGACGTGGACGACGTGCAACTCCACGCCTCCGGATGCAGCGAGCAGGGACCTGAGGCAGCGCATCGTGATCGTACGGCGGTCGTGCGTGGCGACGACCGCACAGACGCTCGGTCGGACGGGCGAAGCGCCGGTCACGAGGCGTCGACGAGGGTGGGCTCGACGTCGGACCGGTCCGTGGTGTCGTCGCCCGCCCAGGCGGCGCCGAGCGCAGCTGTCGCAGCGAGGAACCCGATGACGAGCCCCTGGTCCGCCCCGAGCTGGTAGGTGATCGAGAACACGATCGCCGTCGCCCCCGCCGCGTACCAGCCGGCGAGTTCCGGTCGCCGGAAGCGAACGGACCGCCACACGATCCAGGCGACCACGCCCGACCAGGTCGCGAGGCCGACCACGCCGGTCGCGAGGATGGTCGTCACCCACTGGCTGTGAGCTGAGTACTGGACCTCCCGTACCTGGCCGTCGATGCGGATGCGGCGGGCTGTACCGCTGCCCGCAGGGTCGCCGACCGCCAGGTTGAGGCCCGAGTCATCGAGCTGTGAGCCGAGCAGCTCGACCCACCCCCGAGTCCTCCACTCGAAGGTGCTGCCCGACTGGAACGGCTCGCTCGAGGCGTAGCGGAGGCTCTGTGAGAATCCCGACATCGACCCTGCCACCACCACGACGGCGACGCCGCCGAGGGCGAGGCTCGCGAGCGTGCGCACACGACCGCGCTTCGAGGAGGCCACTGCGAGGACGAGCGCGCCGGCGATCGCTGCGATGACGACGGTACGGACCTGTGCAGCTGTCAGCACCGTCACCGCGGCGACCGTCGCTGCGGTCCGCAGCCCGACGGGCCACGACCGTCTCGAGGCGGCGATCATTGCCGCCTGGGCGACGAGCAGGGCGCCGAGAGAGTCGAGCGCCCGCTCCCCACTCGTGGTGTAGGACGACAGTCCGTTTCTCGCCAGGAACACGACGGCGGCGACGCCGAGCACGGCGGCGCCGAGGCACACCGACCAGGCCATCCACTCGGCGATCCGCGCCAAGTGGTGTCGTTGCATCGCCACGAACGTCGCCGGAACCAGGAATGCGCCGAGGAGCCGGGTGGCGTTGGCGGCGGGTTCCAGACCGAAGGTCGTCACGCCCCGGGCGGCTCCGACTGCCAGCAGCGCCAGCAGGATGAGCCAGGGCCAGGTGGCCCGGGCGA
>CAYMKW010000149.1:1543-5115 GCA_964391365.1 uncultured Microthrixaceae bacterium
ACCGGAGTCGACCGATCGCGACGCCGATTGCACCAGCGCCGAGCACGACCACCGTCACCGCGTCCAGGGCGGCGAGACGGATCGATCCGGCCGAGACGGCGGTGTCGACACCGAGCGACGCCGCGACCGACAGCGCCACCATCGCCGGGGCGAGGAGATGCGGGCGGTCGAGCAACTCAACGGCGAGCCACACTCCGATGATGCTGGAGCACACCAGCAAGATGATCAACAGCACGGCAGCAGTCCCTGACTCCCTGCGACCGCCCCACCCTACCGTGCGGCCCCGACCCCTCAGTTTCGTCGTTCGACGGCGTCTGTGTGGTCCCCGGGCGTCAGCGTGGGCCACCGGTGCAGGTCGGCCCAGATCGCTGCCAACCGGGGCCGCAGCGAGAGGAACTGGCTGCGCAGCGGCAGCCGTCGGCGTGACAGCACGTGGAGGTTGCCTCGGGATGCGAGATGGAGGCCGAGCTCCTCGGCGACCCGGCGCAGCCCGCGCTCGCTGAGGAACGTGATGTGCTGGCCGGTCTCCGGGGAGTAGTACCACCAGGTGCCCGGCGGTGGAGCCGGTTCGGGGACGAGGTAGGTGGACAGGAAGAGCACGTCGCCCGCTTCGGCGAGCTCCCGGAGCGTCTGCACCGGGTCCAGCAGGTGCTCGACGACCTCCACGGCGGTGATCATGGAGCAGTGCTGACCTGGTTCCGCCTCGAGGCCGACGGCGTACCGGTTGTGTGCCATCGGGTCGAACCAGCGGAAGTCCAGCCCGCGGTTGCGCAGCAATCGGACCATCAGGCCCTCGCCGGCACCGTAGTCGAGGAACGTCCCGTTCAGCCGGGCCGTCCGGGCCAGCACTGCGACGCAGGTCGCCGTGGACACGCACCGGGACACCAGACCCACGTCGGTGCTGGCGATGGCATCCATGTAGGCCTCGTCGAGCCACGTCGGATCCACCACTGCGACCGATCCGCAGTCCTTGCAGCGCACATACTCTGCGTCGTGGCGCCCGAGCACCACGTCCTGGCCCAGGTGTTCGACCGCTCCCCGGCACACCCGACAGTTCACCTGGCCGCCTCCGTGGTTCGGGAGGCGTGCACCGGAGGGTCCTGCAGGCGAGCGTGGACTGCGATCGCTGCCATGGGGATGCCGATCAGCCCGTGTGCCAGCGCGGTGGCCAATGGCGCACCGACGGCTCCGATGCGGAGGCACAGGAGCGCTCCGATGGCGATGTTGGCCGCGGCGCTCGCGACGGCGAGGCGGAGCTGGGCCGAGACCAGCCCGAGCCCGTTCATGACGAAGGCGATCGCCGAGGCGATCCCGAGCACGACCCCGGCGGCCACGGTCGCCCACACCAGGCCGGTGGACAGCGTGTAGTTCGACCCGGCGATCACGTCCACGACCGGCTGGGCGATGAGTCCTGCGACGACCGAGACCGCCGCGGTGGTCGCCCCGGCCCACCCTATCGTCCGGAGTACCAGCGGTGATCCGGGGCCTCCACCTCGGTCCGGGCGATCGACCCCCAGCGCGGGCTGAACCACGCCGTCACCACGATCTGCGGCGTCAGGACCACCCGTGCGGCGAGCCCGACGAGTCCAGCGGCCGCCGGGCTCACGATCGCACCCACCAGCAGCGCGTCGGCGTTGAACCCGGCGTACCCGGCGATCGTCAGGACCTGAAAGCGGCGCCCGGCGACCAGCAGCTCGTCGTCCGGCGTCGGGGTCGGCGGGTGATCGGGTTGCCGGCGGAGCGCGAAGGAGTCCAGGCCCCATCCCACCAACTGGCTCGTGAAGTTGGCTGCGACCAGGGCGCCGAGGGGAAGGGACGCCGCGACACCCAAGGCAACCACTGCGAGCTGGGCGATGCACCCGATGATGCCGAACGTGGAGCTCTGGCGGATCTCGCCGAGGCCCGTGCGGACCTTCGCCGCCATGCCGAGCAGTGCCAGCGCCGGCGCGACCAGCCCCACGGCGAGGAGGGTCGTCCACAGATCGGAGGTGTCCAGCGAGTCGGTGTGGGTGCCGGTCGCAGCGGCGATGACCGCTCCGGCCACGCCGATCGCTGCGATCGGCCCGCTGATGCGCCGGGCGGCCCGTCGCCGGCCCGCAGCGAGCAGATCGAGCGCGTGCTCTCGCTGACCGGCGGCCCTCAGGCGACCGGTGGTGCGCACGAGTGCGTTACCGAGGCCGAGGTCCAGGATCAGCAGACCGCCGACGGCGGCCACGGCGACCGTCCAGGATCCGAAGCGGTTCTCGCCTTCGGCGCGGGCTACCACGGACACGGTGGCGAGCGCCGTGACGATCGACGCCACCCGGAGCGCCGTGCTCCAGTGGCCGTCGCTCCGGTCCGCTCGGTCGTTGCGCCGTGACTCCGTGTCGGAGGTGTGGCTCACCTGTGGATCACGACCATTCCGCAGAAGAGGTTGCCGAGCCCGGGGAGTGCCCGATCGATCGTCCGTTTCAGGAGGTCGATGACGCGGACCGACCGAGCACCACCGCCGAGCCGGCGACCCAGTCGGTCCAGGTGCACGTTGTGGTGCCAGTAGGAGTAACTGAGGTTCGTGCACGCGTCACGCCCCAGGTAGCTGCTCGCCACCTGGTCGACCAGGCGCCGGTCCCACCGGAAAACGAAGTTCACGGCATCGCCGTTGACCTCCCAGGACCGGCCGATCGTGCGACCGGCGAACGAGTCGTGCGGCTCCAGGAAGCAGGTGGCCCGACGAGCGATCCGGAGCATCTCCACGAACCCGGCGACCGGCGACTGCAGGTGATGGAGCCCGTCCTGGACGATCACGACGTCGAAGGAGTGGTCACGGATCCCTGCTGACGTGGCGTTCAGGACGACGCCGCGCAGTCGGGGGTCGCGCTCGGTCGCCGATCGGACACCGAAGGGCGACAGGTCGGACACGGTGACGTTCGCGTAGCCCAGGTCCGCGAGGTGCGTTCCCTCGAAACCGTCACCGGAGCAGAGAACCAGGATCGAACTCTGGTCGGTGAGGTCCGGAGCGGCCCGACGGAGCCGTGCCATGGCGTCGGTCAGTCGCCAACGCACCAGATACTGCACCAGCTCGTCGTCACTGAGCAGGTGGCTCCGTGGCCCGTTGGCGAAGACGTCGTCGGCCCACTGGCGCTGCAGGGCGTCGTGCGTCGGTGTGCTCACGGGACAGGGTGCCTCGAACTCTCCGGCAGGGGAGCCGCGATCGACTCGGAGGGGCGACGCCCTGCACGGCCGAGATGCTACCGGACCCCCTCGTTCAGCGGATCGAGCGGTACGCAGCGGCGAGTCGCTCGGCCGAGCGGGACCAGGAGGCCTCCCGGGCCACCTCGAGTCCCGTGGATGCCGCCCGCCGAGCGGCGGCCGAGTCGCCGACGACGCGGCCGATTCCGTCACGGAGCGCCTCCGGCTCGCCGACTGGGACGAAGGTGCCGGCCGCCCCGACGACCTCCCGGTAGACGGGGATGTCGGTCGCGACGACGGGGCACCCGGCGGCCATCGCCTCCAGGACCGGGAGGCCGAACCCTTCTCCGGCGGAGGTCGACACCAGCACCCGGGCCCGCCGGTACCAGTCCCGGAGCTCGTCG
>CAYMKW010000150.1:0-5035 GCA_964391365.1 uncultured Microthrixaceae bacterium
GGTGGGCGTACCACCGGGCGAGGAGGGTCGTCATGGACGCGCAGGGCGATGCAGCCGGTCGAATCGGTCGAGGGGTTCGCGGGCGGGACGGTGATCGGTGGGCCCGTCGCGCTCGAGGACGGAGTCACGTGGCGATCGCTGCAGTGGCAGCCGTTGCGTTGATCATGACGACGGTCGCGACCTCGCCGTCGGCGGCGGCGCAGTCGGCAGCTGGTGCTCCGAGCGCGATTCCGGCCGGTGTCGCATCTTCGCTGGTCGGCGGCGGGCTCGGTTACGTGCCGCTCGCGACCCCGTGCAAGGCGGTCGACACCCGCGGCACCTCGTACGTCTTGGGCGCCATGAGCCCGGACGACCTCCGGGCGTTCCAGATCGCCGGGACGGGGAACCTCTCGGGTCAGGGTGGTGAACCGCTCGGGTGCGGGGTGCCCGACGGAGTCGCGGCGGTGGAGGTCACCATCACCGCGATCGGCCCGATCAGGGCGGGATTCCTGCGGGCGTTCGCCAAGGTCGACCCGCCAGTGGTGCCGAACGCGACGCTCGTCAACTACACGAACGGTCGTGGCATCTCGAACACTGCGACCGTTCCGCTCCGTGTCGACCCCGGGATCCAGGACCTGTACGTCAAGAACTTCGGCGGCACGACGCACGTGCGGATCGACGTGCTGGGCTACTTCACCGCCACCGGGGGGACCGAGTACACGCCGCTCAAGCCGCCGTGCCGGGTGGCCGACACCCGGGCCGTACCCGGCGGACGACTGGCCGCCGATGCGTTCCGGGAGTTCCGGATCGCCGGTCCCAACCTGACCGGACAGGGCGGTCCGAACTTCGGCTGCATCCCCGACGGCGTCGACGCCGCAGAGGTCTCGATCACCGTGGTCGGCGCGTCGGCCACAGGGTTCCTGCAGGTCGCGCCGAACGCCGGGATCCCGAGCTTCTCGACGTTCGTCAACTTCACCGCCGGTGTGAACATCACGAACACGGGCACCGTGACGCTGGCGACGGCGACGGTCAACGATCTGATCGTCAGAGCATCCGGCGCCGACGTGGACGTGCTCATCGACGTGCAGGGCTACTTCGACGACGCACTTCCCGGTGCCCGCTACCAGCCGCTCACGCCGTGCCGGGTGATGGACACCCGGTCGGTCGGCGGGCCGGTCGGCGTGGGGAGCCCGTTCGGACCCAACACCACCCGCTTCCTGCAGGTGGGGGGAGAGTTCGTGGGCTTCCCCGCCCAGGGGGCGACGTCGGCGATCGGTTGCGCCGTTCCCCAGGGTGCCGTGGCCGTCGAGGCAGCCGTCACGGCGACCGCGCCGGTCGGTTCGGGGTTCACCCGCCCGTACCCGGTGGGTTCGTCGGCCTCGACGACGTTCCTCAACTACTCGCCGGCCGGAGGAATCACGAACGCCGGTGCGCTGACCCTCGGTGGGGCCGGTCTCCAGGATCTGGCGATCACGAACTTCGGCGGGACCGCGCAGTACCTGGTCGACGTCCTCGGCTACTTCGGGAACCAGGTGACGGACTTCCGTGTGGAGCAGTCCGTCGCCGGTGGCCTCCACTCCTGTGCCCTGGTGACCCCGACGGCCCAGGTCGAGTGCTGGGGGGCGAACGGCTCGGGTCAGCGGGGTGACGCCATCGGGGTCACGTCGCCGGCGGACACGTCGGTGCGCTTCATCCCGTTCCTCGACGAGGTGGTCTAGGTCAGCACATCCGGGTCAGGGGTGATCGACACCCACACCTGCGTCGTTCTGGGCGTCGGCTTTGCGAACGTCAAGTGCTTCGGCTCCAACTCCGAGGGCCAGATCGGTGACGGCACGACCACGCTGCGGTCATCGCCGACCGTCGTGCCCGGGCTGGGGTTCGTCGTGCAGGTGTCCGCCGGGAGCCGGTTCACCTGTGCGGTGGTGGTCGACGGCACGGTTCGGTGCTGGGGCAGGAACAACGAGGGCCAGCTCGGCGATGGGACCACCGTCGACCGGTTGTCGCCGACCGCCGTGCCCGGCCTGACCGATGTCGTCCAGGTCTCGGCCGGTGAGTTCCACGCCTGCGCCCTGCGTCGTGACGGGACCGTCCGCTGCTGGGGATCCAACGCCGACGGGCGGCTGGGTGACAACACCACGACGAACCGGACCTCGCCGGTCGCGGTGGTGTCGACCACAGGATCAGGTGCGCTCGGCGGTGTCGTCCAGGTCGCCGCCGGAGGTTCCCACACGTGCGCCGTGCTGGCCGACTCGACCGTCCGGTGTTGGGGCCCCGCGTCACGGAACGGCAACGGCGGCATCAACAAGATCGGTCGGCCGATGGTGGTCACGAGTGCCGGGACGACGCCGCTGACCGGGGTGGGTCAGATCAGCGCGGGTTCGACCCACACGTGCGCCGTGCGGGCCGATTCCACGGCCTGGTGCTGGGGCTTCGGCAACGACGGCCGCCTGGGCAATGGATCGATCGCCGACCAGGTGCGGCCGGTCGCCGTCTCGACCGCCACGGGCTTCGACTCGGTCGCTCAGGTGAGTGGCGGCAATGCTCACACCTGCGGCGTGACCGCAGACGGCAACGCCTTCTGCTGGGGGTCGGACTCCGGTCGGCAGCTCGGCGGGCCGGCGGGCAACCGGACGACCCCGCAGCAGGTGAGCCTGCTCACGCCCTGACCGGCGTGGCCGGCCTCCGGCGCCAACGGCCGATCCGGCTCAGTGGTGGTAGGCCCCGGACTCCTCCTGGGTCTGCACCGAGCTCGGGGGGTGGGCGTCGAGGAAGGCGATTGCGTCGTGCAGGTCCTGGATCAGCACGTCGATGCGCTCCCGGTCGATCTCCTGGCGGATCAGGGCACGTTGCACGAGCTGCTGCGACAGTTCGCCGGTGAGCGGGTAGGCGGGCACCTGCCAGCCGCGTGTGCGCAGCCGGTCGGCGAGCTCGAGCAGTGACCACTTGGTGGTCGTGTCGTCGTCGGGCAGCTTCCAGGTGACCGCGGGGATGCCGGTCTCGGGTCGACCGTCGTGGACGATCTCGAACCGGCCGGTCTGCGCGAGCGCGTCGGCCAGGTGCCGGCCGTTGGCGTAGGCGGCACCGTGGATGCCCTCGTAGCCCGCCCGGCCCAGCCGGACGAACAGGTAGTACTGCGCGGCGATCTGGCCGGCGGGCCGTGAGAAGTTGAGCTGGAACGTCGGCATGTCGCCACCCAGGTAGGTGACGTGGAAGATCAGCTCCTCCGGCAGCTCCGCAGCGTCACGCCACAGCACCCAGCCTGTGCCGAGCGGTGCCAGACCGAACTTGTGGCCCGAGGCGTTGATGGACTTCACGCGGGGCACCCGGAAGTCCCAGGGCAGCTCGGGTGCGCAGAACGGTGCAGTGAACCCGCCGCTGGCGGCGTCGACGTGGATGTCGACGTCCAGGCCGGTGCGGGCGTGCAGGTCGTCGAGCGCGGCCGACAGGTCGGCGACGGGCTCGTACTCGCCGGTGTACGTCACGCCGAGCGTCGGCACGACACCGATCGTGTGCTCGTCGACCAGCGCCAGCATCGACTCGGGGTCCATGCAGTAGCGGCCGGTCGTCATGCCGACCTCCCGCTGCTCCACGTCCCAGTAGCGGCAGAACTTGTCCCACACCACCTGCACGGGTCCGCACACCAGGTTCGGGGTGTCGGTCGACTTGCCCTCGGCCTGACGCTTCGCCTTCCAGCGGCGCAGCATGGCCATACCGGCGAGCATGGCCGCCTCGGAGGAGCCGATCGCCGAGGTGCCGACCGGGTCGTGGGCGTCGGGGGCGTGCCACAGGTCCGCGAGCATGGCGACGCAGCGTCGCTCCAGTTCCGCGGACTGCGGGTACTCGTCCTTGTCGATCAGGTTCTTCGAGATCGACAGGTCCATGATGCGCCGGACCTGGTCGGACTCCCGGGTCTGGCAGAACGTCGCCAGGTTCTGGCTGGCGACGCCGTCGAGCTCGAGCGACGACTCAACGAGCTCGAACGCCGCGCTCGCGTCGAACGTGTGCTCCGGGAACCGGTACTTGGGGATCCCCTCGGCGAGCAGGCTGAAGATGGGGGCGTTCAGGTCGTCCAGAGCGGAGCGCTTGTGCAGGGGCATGCAGTCCAGTATGTCCGCCGCCGGTAGCCTCGGCCGCCGTGGACGTCACCGAGTTCCTGGGCCTGCGGCCCGCTGACCGGCCCGGCCGGTTCACCATGGTCGTGACCGAGGACATCATGACGGGCGGCAACTTCCTCTTCGGTGGCTGCGGCCTGGCTGCCGGGGTCGCCGCCATGGAGGCGGTCTGCGGCCGTCCCGTGGTGTGGGCCACGGCCCAGTACCTGAGCTTCGCCATGCTCGGCGACGAACTGGAGCTCGACGTCACGGTGGTCGTCGAGGGCCGTCAGACCACCCAGGCCCGCACGGTGGCCCACGTCGGCGAACGCGAGGTGCTCACCGTCAACGCGGCGCTCGGATCCCGATCGCTGCCGGTGGAGGGGCAGTGGCAGGAGATGCCGGTGGTGCCGGGACCCGAGGACTGCCCGACCCGGGCGCCCCGGTTCGGCGCCGAGCGGTCGATCATGACCCGCCTGGATGTGCGTCTCGCCGTGGGGCTCGGCTGGGACGAACTGGAGGGCCACCCTCGCCCGGACGGCCGCAGCGCCCTCTGGGTGCGCATGCCCGACGTCGACATGTCCGCCGGTGCCCTCGCCGTGCTCGGCGACTACGTCCCCTTCGGGATCTCGCAGTCGCTCGGCGGGTGGTGGCCGTCGAACAGCCTCGACAACACGCTGCGCGTCGTCCGGTTGGAGCCCACCGAGTGGGTGCTGTTGGACGTCCGGGTGGACGGACTCCGCGACGGATTCGGTCACGGGTCCGTGTACCTGTGGACGCCCGACGGGGTGCTGCTCGCCGCGGCCAGCCAGTCGGCGCTGGTCCGCAACCGCTGAACGGCCCCTCGCCGGTCGGTCAGGAGCGGGTGCCACCTAGGCTCCGTCCATGAACGATCACGTCCCGCCAGCCGGCCGTCGCTACGGCATGACGATTCCCTTCGACCGGGTCCCCCTGCACGAGCAGCG
>CAYMKW010000151.1:0-456 GCA_964391365.1 uncultured Microthrixaceae bacterium
CCGGCGAACTTGGTCTCGGTGACGCGGTAGTCGTAGGGCATGCGGTGGCAGATCAACAGGTCACCCGGGCGCACACGCGGTCCGAAGAACCACCAGTCGTCCCCGCCGAAGATCAGGTGGGACTCGGGGATACGGCCGACCTGCGCGGGTGAGCAGCCGTGGCTGGTGTCGCAGGCGACGGTGAAGGACTGCGGCGCGACCAGCTCGCCGAACCGGCTGGCCGCGGCCCAGTGCTCGTCGTAGTGCAGCGGATTCGGGTAGTGCATCGCCTGGACCCAGCGCCGGATGTCATTGCCCGCAACGGGTTCCTTGAGCAGCCCGGGCTCCATCGGCACGCCCATGTGACGGTCCAGGTCGGACACATCGAGTCCGAGATCGTCGTCGTTCGCTGCGGTCATGCAGGCTCCTGTCGTCGGGTCGTCCCGGGGACGCCGCCTCGTTCCTCGGTTCGTTCGT
>CAYMKW010000151.1:466-5011 GCA_964391365.1 uncultured Microthrixaceae bacterium
GAGCCGCTCGAGCACGAGTGCGCGCAGCTCGTCGTCGCGGACCTTGGCACCGCCCGCGGTCATCGGCATCTCGTCGGGGGTCAGGAAGACCACGCGCTTGGGCACCTTGTAGGCCGCGACCCGCTCCCGCAGGAACGCCTGCACCTCGGCCTCTGTGGCCGTCGCTCCATCCGCGCAGACCACGGCGGCCACCACGAGCTGGTCCAGCCGTGCATCGGGCACGCCCAGCACCCGGCTCAGCTTCACCGACGGGCAGGCGCGCAACACGACCTCGAGCTCCGCCGGGGAGACATTCGCGCCGCCGGTCTTGATCATCTCGGTTCGGCGACCGGACCAGTGGAGGATCCCGTGGGCGTCGACGTGGCCGGAGTCGCCGGTGTGGAAGAACCCGACCGAGTCCACGCAGTCGGCGGGTTCCCGGCCCAGGTAGCCGAGCATCAGGGTCTCGCCTGCGATGGCCAGCTCGCCCTCCTCGTCGACCCCGAGCGCGAGGCCCGAGTCGGGGTCGACCACACGCAGGAGCGCACCGGGCAGCAGCGGCCCGTTGCCGACCCTCATCTGCTCACGGGTGGTGTCGCTGGGGTAGCCCGAGATGAACGCACAGGTCTCGGACATGCCGTAGCCGACCGGCATGATCCACCCCGGATCGGGCCGCACCGACGGGTGCCGGGCGTAGGCGCCCTTGCCGTAGGCACAGCGCACCGAGGAGAGGTCCGCACCGGCCCAGTCGGGGTGCTCGACCAGCGCTGCGGTCTGGTGCGGCAACGTGTAGGGCTCGGTGACACGCTCGCGTTCGATCAGCGCCAGTGCGCCGCCGGCGTCGAAGGTCTCCTGCGCGACCCAGCAACCACCTGCGGCCAGGGTCGCGCCGACTGCGGTGTTGAGCCCAGCGGTCCAGAACACCGGCAGCGCCGAGTACATCCGGGTCGAGGCGTCACGACCGAAGATCCCAGCCTGCAGCCAGAACTGCAGGGTCGGCGCGCGATTCGTGTGCAGGATCCCCTTGGGCGTGGCGGTGGTCCCGGAGCTGAAGATCACCAGGGCCGGGTCCCCGGGCGTCATCTGCGCACAGCGGCGATCCAGGTGCCCGTCGGCGACCGAGGAGCCGTCAGCGAGGAAGTCCGCCCACCCCTCGGTGCCCACCGTTGCGATGCGGTCGAGGCGGGCCAGCTCCTCGGCGATCTCGGCCAGGTCGTGGTCGAACCGTCGGCCGAGCAGCTCGCGCTGGGTGAGCACGAACCGTGGCGGGCAGAGCTCGAGGAGCTGGGCGAGCTCGGGCCGTGTCGAGAAGGTCGACATCGGCGCAGCGACGGCGCCGATCATCGCGGCGCCGAAGATCGCTGCGATCGCCTCCGGCCGGTTGCCCATGAGCACTGCAACGCGGTCACCCGGTTCGATCCCCTCTGCGAGCAGCGCTGCAGCGACCCGGCGTGACTCGGAGCGGAGGTCCGAGTAGCTCCAACGCACGGTGGCACCGTCGGCGAGCGGGTCGTCGAACACGATCGCCTCGTTCGGGCCGTGACGACCGACGACCTCGTCGAGGAATCCGCCGAAGGTCAGCGGACCGATCCCCTCGGTCGTGTCGAGGGGCGGCCCGGCGAACGTGGTGGTCGATGGCGCGTTCATCGGGAACCGGCCTCGACCAGGTCCGCCCCGTGGGGGAACAGGCCGGTGAACCCCTCGGCTGCGATCGATGCGGCGAGCGCGGCGACGGTTGGCTCGGTGCCCATCGGCAGGCGCAGCGCCGGCTGGACCAGGCGGGCGATGATCGACACGTCGTACTCGTCGCAGACGCCCGCGGCGCCGTGCAGCTGCTGGGCGCTGCGCAGCACGGGGCGGGCGGTCTCGAGCGCGTGCAGCCGCAGCGCCAGCACGTCCGCGCGCGCACCGGCGGGGTCCTGTCCGAGGCGCCAGAGGGTGAAGCCCGCCAGCTCGCGCAGGCCGGCCACGGCGACCGCTGCGTCCGCCAGTTGGAACTGCACCGCTTGGAACGCAGCGAGCGGCTGGCCGAACTGCACACGGGCCACGACGTGTTCGGTGGCGAGTTCCACGGCGCGTTCGAGTGAGCCGAGCACTGTCCAGGCAACCAGTGTCTGATGCATCAGGAGGTCCACCGCAGGGGGCGGCCCCTCGGCAGGGTCGACGCGCAGGTCACCCACGAAACACCCCAGACGGGTGCCGAGCTCGTCGGCGACCGGCTCGCCGACACCACCGGTCGAACCGTCGAGCGCTCCGACCCGCCACTGCACGAACAAGGTGGCGTGGTCCACTCGGGGCGCAGTCGCAGGCACCGCTGCGGTGGGCCGGCCTGCGTCGTCGCGCACCAGCACCGCGGCGAGCGGGTACGGAAGCGCCACCCGTCCGGCCACCTCGCACACCGCTGCGGCGGCTGCCAACGACACGTCGTCGTCGCGCGGGTCCAGGTCGGCCAGGCCGAGCCGATCGAGCACCGGGGCGATCTCTGCGCTGCGCACGGACGGGTCGGCCTCGGCGCGACGGGCCAGGTCCACGCCGCCGAGCGCGTCGACAGCACGCTGCGCCGAATCGGCCAGCTCGAGTGCCTCTGTGGGGAGCTCAGTCTCCACGTCGACCCCTCACACTCTCGCCCCGCGAACGAGTGCCTTCGCGACGATCATGCGCTGCACCTCGATCGTGCCGCTCGAGACCGTCGCGGCCTGGGCATAGCGCCAGTGGTCCTCAACCGCTCCGTGCAGCGGCGCGTTCGGACCGGCCTCGAGGCTGCGGTGCTCGAGCACGCCGAACAGCGTCTCGGCCACGGTCTGGTCACACTGGGTCACTGCGATGCGCGCGGCCGAGGCCAACACGTCGGGCACCTGCCCCGCTTCCTGAGCGCGCACGGTTCGGTACGCCAGCAGCCGAGCCACGCGCACCTGGACCAGCGCCCGCGCCCACGCCGTCTGCACCCCGGCGGGCAACTCGTCCCAGTGAGGCGCCAGTTCGGCGCCGAGCGCGGAGAGCAGCCGTTCGCAGCGGGCATACCGGGCGATGCCGACACGCTCGTGGGCGAGCGCGGTCTTGATGACCGACCAACCACCGCCGAGCTCACCGAGCACAGCGTCGGGTCCGGCCTCGACCGCGTCGAAGAACACCTCGTTGAGGTGGTGCGGACCGAGCATCGAGCGGATCGGGCGAACCTCGATGCCCGGTGAGTCCATGGGCACCAGGAACATGGTGATGCCCTCGTGGCGCTCACCCTCACCGACCCGCGCGGCGATGATGCACCACTGCGCCATCGTGGCGTACGAGGTCCAGACCTTCTGGCCCGTGATGCGCCATCCGGCGAAGCAGTCGGGGTCGCCGACGGGTTCGGCGCGGGTCCGCAGCGACGCCAGATCCGAGCCCGCCTCGGGCTCGGAGAACCCCTGACACCAGATGACCTCGCCCGCGGCGATGGGCGGCAGGTGCTGTTGCTTCTGGACCTCGGTGCCGTGGGCCATGATCGCCGGGCCCACCCAGTTGAGCCCCATGTACTGCGCGCCGCGAGGCTCGTGATGGGCCCACATCTCCTCGCGGACCACGGTCTGGTCCCACAGGGAACCCCCGCCGCCGCCGTACTCGGTCGGCCAGGCCACGGTCAGCAGGCCCTGGTCTGCCAGGAGCCGACAGAACGTCTGGGTCGCCTCGAGGTCGGCGGGGTCGTCGGTGAAGGCACCCAGGAAGTCCGCGGCGAAGTGCTCGTCGATCAGCGAACGCAGCCGGTCGCGCAGCGCGGCCGCCTGCGGCCCCAGATCGAAGTCCATGCAGCATGCCTCCCGGATACCTGACGCAGATGTTAGTCGGACGGGTACGGTTCGGGGACATGGGATCCATACCGAGCAGCGTCGCCCGGGTCCTGGACGCCGCGATCGCAGAGGCCCCCGACCGCGAGGCTCTGGTGACCCGCTCCGGGCGGGTGACCTATGCCGAGCTGGACCGGATGGCGCACCGAGCCGCGTTCGCGTTGCGGGAGCTGGGCGTGTCCCGGGGCGACCGGGTGGCGGCCTCGCTCCCGAACGACACCGACGTCGTGGTCGCCTTCCACGGGGCGATGCGCCTCGGCGCGGTCTGGGTCGGGGTGAACCGTGCGCTCGCCCCACCCGAGAAGCGCCAGATGCTGGCCGACTGCGGTGCCAGGATGCTGTTGACCGACGACGACGTCGGCGACCTCGGCGTGCGGACGGTGGACCTGGCCCGCTGGCGTGAAGCGCTCGACGCCGCGGTGGCGCGTCCCTGGGACGGACCCGACCCGGACCCGCTCGCACCGGCGGGCATCGCCTACACCAGCGGCACGACCGGCCACCCCAAGGGGGCAGTGCACAGCCAGCACAACCTGTTGGTTCCCGGCGCGGTGCTGGTGCAGACACGCGGCTACGGCCCGACGCTGCGCAAGGGCGACTGCTTCCCATTCACCGTGTTGAACATGGCGGTGCTCACCACGCTGCTGGTGTCCCAGGCGAGCGGCACCTCGATCGTGATGGACCGCATCGACGCCGAGGGCGTGGCCGATTGGATCCGCACCGAGTCGGTCACCACCTGGAACGGCCC
>CAYMKW010000152.1:0-2370 GCA_964391365.1 uncultured Microthrixaceae bacterium
TGCCGCTTTGCTACCTCGCCGACGAGGACCTCGCCGTCCTTGGCGAACGCCACGACCGAGGGGGTGGTCCGGGACCCCTCCGCGTTGGGGATCACCACCGGATCGCCGGCCTCCAAGGTGGAGACCACCGAGTTGGTGGTGCCGAGGTCGATTCCGACTGCCTTGGGCATGTGCTGTTCCTTCTCTCTTTGGCTGCTCTGGGGGGGTGTTTCGACTGTTGGTAGGGCACCCACGAGCTGGTGTCAACCGGAGTGCGCCCGGTCAAGATAGCAAACTTGAGTGCCTAATGCACAGGTCGGTGGCGTGACCCTCCTCCATGACTGAGGTGCTGCTCAGAACGCTCCGAACGGGCTCAGACCGCGACACGCCGGAGCGAGCCGGTCGCCCGGCGCACCCCGCCGTAGACCCCGGCGCCGCCCAGCTGCAGGAGCCGGATCGCCGCTCCGAGGCGCCAGTACTCCCGTGTCGAGCGGACCGACGGCTCGTGTCGGACCGCCGAGCGGCGGTACGCGAGCGCCTGTTCCGCATCGAGGTCGTCCTGGAGGCTGTGCCACGCCAGGGCCATCTCCGCCCGGGCGGTCATCCCCCGGCGCAGCGCCGCCCGGTGCGGCGGCTGGTCACGGAACACCGACTCGATGAGGTGACGGTAGGCGGCGTCGAGCGTGGCGGTCGCGCCTCCGCCCGTTGAGTTCGTCTCGTGACGGCGCACCTGGAGGACGACCTCGGGAACCAGGGCGAACCGGTGGCCGTCCGCCAGCCGGAGCCACAGCTCCCAGTCCTCGACGTCCACGGCGAACCGGTCACGGTTGACCGTGAACCCGCCCAGCTCCCGCAGGATCCTGGCCGGGGCGATCGCCGCGCCGAGCGAGATGACGTTCCTGGTCGTGAGTCGCTCCCAGACGTCACCCTCCCAGTCCGAGGTCCTCCGGCGACTCACCTCGACGCCGCGCTCGTCGATGACCGCCGCCCAGCCGTAGACCAGCCCCACCTCCGGGTCACGGTCGAATCGGCCGACCAGCGCCTCGAGCGCTCCGGGGAGCAGCAGATCGTCCGAGTCGAGGAAGAGCACCAGGCCGCCGCGCGCCTCGTCCAGGCCCCGGTTGCGCGCCGCCGACACGCCGGCGTTGTCCTGCCGGACGAGCCGGACCCGGTCGTCGCCCAACCCCGCCACGAACCCGGCCAGATCGTCGGTCCCGCCGTCGTCGACGAGCACCACCTCCAGGTCCCGGTCGGACTGCCCGAGGACCGAACGCAGTGTCTCCGGCAACCAGCGCAGCGAGTCGTGACACGGGATCACCACGCTCGTCCTCGGAGCGCTGGTCGACCGGCCGGATGACATGGGGCCGAGTGTAGGGACGCGCTGGCGCGCCGCGTTCCGCTCGGGCACGATCGTGGCGGTCGGTCACTCCGGGCGAACCGCTGCCGGGGCTGCGACCACCAACCGAACCACACCCGACAACCGAACCACACCCGACCCCGGCGACGACCGCCGGTCCGATGCCCGGAGGCCCCATGTCCCGACTCGTGCTGCTCCGCCACGGCGAGAGCGAGTGGAACGAGCTCAACCTCTTCACCGGCTGGTACGACTGCGACCTGACCGAACGGGGCCGGGACGAAGCCCGAGCCGCCGGTCGGATGCTGGCCGACCACGGTGTCGAACCGGACGTGCTCCACACCTCGCTGCAGCTCCGGGCCATCCGCACCGCCGTCCTGACGCTCGACGAACTCGGGCGGATGTGGCTCCCGGTCCGGCGGAGCTGGCGGCTGAACGAGCGCCACTACGGCGACCTGACCGGCCGGAACAAGCAGCAGACGACGGAGCGGTTCGGCGAGGAGCAGGTACTGATCTGGCGCCGCTCCTACGACGTGCCACCTCCGCCCATTGCGGACGACAACGAGTTCAACCCCAACGTCGACGCTCGCTACGCCGACCTCCCGCCGGAACTGGTCCCGACCACCGAGTGCCTGGCCGACGTCGTCGCGCGGATGCTCCCCTACTGGTACGACTCGATCGTCCCGGACCTGGGCGCCGGCCACGACGTACTCGTGGTGGCCCACGGGAACTCGCTCCGGGCACTGGTCAAGCACCTCCAGGGCATCTCCGACGACGAGATCCCCCAGCTCAACATCCCGACCGGGGTTCCCCTCCTCTACGAACTCGGTGACGACCTGGCTCCGACCGACGACCGGCCCGTCGACGAGCGGTACCTGGCCGACCCCGACGAGGTCCGGGCCCGGGCCGAGGCGGTCGCCCGACAGGCTTCGGGCGGCTGAGCCCTCAGACCGGATCGCTGAACCAGCCCGCGAACGGATCGGCGGGTTCAGGCTCGGATCCGGACTCGGGCTCGGGCTCGGCGGCCTCGGATCCGG
>CAYMKW010000152.1:2470-4992 GCA_964391365.1 uncultured Microthrixaceae bacterium
GGGGGCACCAGCACGCCGAGTTCGGCGCGGAGCGCGTCCAGATCGACCAGTTCGCCCGGCTCCAGGCCCATCCGTTCGGTCACCTCGACCCACAGCTGCCGGTAGGCCGCCGCCGCCAGGTTCAGGGGCGAGGCGAGCACCGCCGGCACCTGCTCCAGACCCATCCGCTCCACCGCCGACGACACGGGGACGGCACTGAGGGCGAACCGGCGGTCGGAGCGGACCAGGTCGAGCATCTGCCGGTGCAGCACCTTGCGCTCGTCCACCATGGACAGGAACGCCAGGAGCGTCAGGCCGGGTCGCTGCTCCTGCACGAACTCGTCGAGCTGGTCGAGGCTCCGGACGGCGAGCGGCGCCGGGACGATCGGGGCCAGCACCAGGTCCGATGCCGCCACGACCGACTCCGTGACGACCCCCAGCCCCGGCGCGCAGTCCAGGACGACCAGGTCGTAGCTGCGATCCAAGGGCCGAAGGAGCTTGCGCAGGACCCGATCCGGCCATCGGCGGGTGCCGAGCACCGTGTCGGCGACCCGGAACGTGCCGTCGGCCGGGAGCAGGTCGAGGTCCGGGAAGTCGGTCCTGCGGGCGTAGCCCTGCAGGTCCCGCTTCCCGCTGAGGATCCTCGAGGCGCCTCCCTTGACCTTGGCCCGGGCCCGGTAGCAGTGGGTGGCCGCCCCCTGCGGATCCAGGTCCCACAGCAGCGTTCGGTGCCCGCTCGCCGCCGACAGGAAGGCCAGATTGACCGCGGCTGCGGTCTTCCCCACCCCTCCCTTGGCGCCGGCCACGGCGATGACCTGCATGCGAACCCCCGGCTCGTCCGGGCCGACGGGATCCCGACGGGTCACACGACCCGACGCCCCGACGACACCAGACCACATCCTGCCCGATCGGGCCGGACCCCGAGCACCACTGGTTGGCCCCGGAACGACGACGAGGCGAACTTCACCCCCCGGAGAGGCTGCGGGGTAGATTCGACCCGCTATGAGCGCCACCGACACCGCCGAGAAGACCGACACCAGCGACGAGGCCGTGCCCGGCCCGAAGCGCCTCCGGCCGCAGCAGATCGCCATCCTGCTCGGCGTCTGGATCGCGCTGATCACCGTCGTCTCCGGGATCGCCGCGTCGACGCTGCAGTTCCACGACGAGTCCGTGGTCCAGCGAGAGGTGTTCGGCGGCATCCCGACGGCCCTCAAGGTCCTCTTCTACGTGATCATCCCGATCATGTTCATCGTCGGGGCGGTGCTCTTCTCCCAGCGCATCAAGAACTGGGAACGGGGTGCCCCCGACAAGCGCACCATCACCCCGAAGAACGCCAAGCAGCGGATGGAACGCCTGCGCTCGGGCCTCTACATGCAGACGCTCCTGCGGGATCCGGCGGCCGGGATCATGCACTCGATGATCTACTTCGGCTTCCTCGTGCTGCTCGCCGTCACCACGATCCTGGAGATCAACCACCAGCTCCCCGAGGCGGTCAAGTTCCTGAACGGCCGGACCTACCAGGCGTTCGCGTTCGTCGGCGACCTGGGTGGAGCCGTGTTCCTGGGTGGCGTCATCTGGGCGATCGTTCGGCGCTACGTCCAGAAGCCCTACCGGATCCGCATCAAGTCCAAGCCCGAGCACGCCGTGATCCTGGGGATCCTGTTCGCCATCGGCGTCACGGGCTACCTGGCCGAGATGTTCCGGATCGCCGAAGAGGGTCGCCCGTCGTTCGAGGTGTGGTCGTTCATCGGCTATCCGCTCTCTGGTCTGGTCGACGGCATGTCCAACCTGGGCGGCTGGCACGTCGCCATGTGGACGCTGCACGCCCTGACGTTCGTCGCCTTCCTGGTCATCCTCCCGGTGACCATGCTCCGGCACATCTTCACCTCGCCGCTGAACATGTACCTCTCGGTCAAGGACCGCCCGAAGGGCGCCATGCGGGCCATGCCGAACCTGATGGAGACCGAGCTCGAGAGCTTCGGCGCCGTGAAGATCGAGGACTTCACCTGGAAGCAGCTGCTCGACACCGATGCCTGCACGATGTGCGGACGGTGCACCGCCGTGTGCCCGGCCCACGCCACGGGCAAGCCGCTCGACCCGCGGGAGATCGTCCTCAAGACCGGCGAGGTCATGGCGGCCACCGGCGACCCCAAGGTCTCACCTCCCATCGGCGTCGACGGCGAGATCGCCGTGTCGGTCAACTCGGTCTTCGAGCGGATCACCGCCGACGAGGTCTGGTCCTGCACCTCGTGCAAGGCCTGTGACGAGAACTGCCCGGTGAACATCGAGATCCTCGACAAGATCCTGGACATGCGTCGCTACCTGACGCTGATGGAGTCCGACTTCCCCACCGAGTTGGGCAACGCCTACCGGGCCATGGAGAACTCGGGCAACCCGTGGGGCATGAGCCAGTCCGAGCGGGCCGACTGGGCCAAGGACCTCGAGGGCATCACCGTCCTGGACGGCGGGGACCCGTTCACCGCCGAGTACCTCTACTGGGTCGGCTGCGCCGGATCGTTCGACGACAAGAACAAGAAGGTCAC
>CAYMKW010000153.1:0-4820 GCA_964391365.1 uncultured Microthrixaceae bacterium
CCGAGTGCATCATGTGCGAGGGCTGCGTCGACATCTGCCCGTGGAAGTGCATCCACATGGTGTCCCCCGACGCCATCGACGAGTCGGTCGGCGTCGACCGGCCCGGCACGGACCCCTCCGACAACGTGGTGTTCCTGATCGACGACGACGTGTGCACCCGCTGCGCACTCTGCGTCGACCGGTGCCCCACGGGGGTCATCATCCTGGGCAAGGTCGGCGACCCGGCAGCTGCCGGCGACCTGCACCAGCGGACGTCCACCCACGGCTACGGCTACGGCATGCGCCTCGGCTGAGCCGCAGCACCACCAGACGAACAGCAGCGAAGCGACCAGGGAGCGATCGATGGCGAAGACCATGCAGGGATCCCCGAAGACGAAGGTCCAGGACAAGATCAGCCAGCTCACGGACTCGGTCCAGGGCTCGCAGGCCTGGAACTCCATCTTCCGGCCCGGATCCATCTTCCGGAAGGGCTACTCCGACAGTCCCCGGAACCGGTCCTACGTGATCATGAACAGCGTCCTCTACCACCTCCACCCGGTGAAGGTGAAGCGGCACGCGGTCAAGGTCAGTTACACCCTGTGCCTCGGTGGACTGAGCTTCTTCCTCTTCATCGTCCTGACCGTGACGGGCATCTTCCTGATGTTCTTCTACCGGCCGACAGCGGCCCAGGCCTGGGACGACATCTACACGCTCCAGACCTCGGTGACCTTCGGATTGTTGGTACGGAACATGCACCGATGGGGAGCCCACCTGATGGTGCTGTCGGTGTTCCTGCACATGGCCAGGGTCTTCTACCACGGCGCCTACAAGGCACCCCGGGAGTTCAACTGGGTCATCGGTGTGGTGCTGTTGACCCTCACCCTGCTGCTGTCCTTCACCGGCTACCTGCTGCCCTGGGACCAGCTGGCCCTCTGGGCGGTGACCGTGGGGACGAACATGATGGGCTACACGCCGGTGTTCGGATCGCAGGTCCGGTTCGTCCTGCTCGGCGGCGCCGAGATCGGCACCGACACGCTCCTGCGATGGTACGTCCTCCACGTCCTCTTCTTCCCCTTCATCACCGTCATCTTCATGGCCATCCACTTCTGGCGGGTGCGCAAGGATGGCGGCATCTCCGGACCGCTCTGAGCGGCCCAGCACACCTGGTCCCCCGTCCGCCCCGATCGAGTTGAACCTGGAGCATCGAGCACATGACTGAGGTTCCCGAACACCTGCTCAAGCGAGCGAAGGCCGCACGAGACAAGTCCGCGGCCGCGGCCCCCGAGCCCGCGGCCGAGGAGGCCACCGAGGCGCCGGCAGCGTCCTCGGGCGGCGACAGCCGCATCCCGGCGCACCTGCTGGCCCGCTCCAAGTCGGCCAAGTCGCGCAAGGCGGAGGGCGGCGACGAGCCGGCCGCCGAGGCCGGTGGCGGCGGCACGGCGACGGCCGTGGCGACGGCGCCGACCGGTGGAACCGTCGTGGCCGCCGGTGGACCGCCCCTGGCGGCCGGTCCGGGCGGACACACCCAGCGTCTGCTGACGGTGGTCAAGGCCGGTTCCATCCAGGACGTCAAGGCCAAGCCCCAGGACAAGGTCCACGTGTGGCCGCACCTGATCGTTGCGGAGTTCGTCGCAGCACTCGCCTGCACGGCGTTCCTGCTCTTCTTCTCCTGGTTCGTCAACGCTCCGCTGCTCGAGCTGGCGGACTTCAACAAGACGCCCAACCCGTCGAAGGCGCCCTGGTACTTCCTCGGCCTCCAGGAACTGCTCGTCTACTTCCACCCGATGGTCGCGGGCGTGACCATCCCCGGTATGGGCATCTTCCTGCTGATCCTGGCGCCCTACATGGACAAGAACCCGTCCAACAAGCCCGAGGATCGCAAGTTCGCCGTCTCGCTCATGACGCTGTTCCTGATGTTCTGGGCGGTGCTCGTGATCATCGGCTCGTTCTTCCGTGGACCGGGCTTCAACTTCACCCTGCCGTGGGTCGACGGCCTCTTCTTCGAACTGTGAGGTGACAGCACAATGAGTGGATTCTTCATCGTCCTGGCCATCCTGGTGATCTGCGCCCTGGCGGCGGTGGCGCTCATGGGGGCGATCCGTCGACGTGACGTCGACAGCGCCACCGGCACGCTGGCGCGGGAGACCCGCCAGCGGGACCGCTCGGCGCGCAAGGAGGAGGCCGTGGCCTCCGTCGTCGCCGCCCCGACCGGCGCCGAGGTGGAGCGCTCCGCAGCCCTCGAGCGCGTGGGTGGAGGCACCGTCGCCACGACCGACGACGTCGCTCCGCCGGCCGTGTTCGTCCCGCCGGACCCCGAGACCTACGGCGTGACCCGCCGGCAGTTCCTCAACCGTGGCGTGATCGCCGCCTTCGGGCTGGGGATCACCGCCTTCGGCGTGGCGATCGTCGGGTTCCTCTGGCCGTCCGGCGGCGGAGGGTTCGGCTCCAAGATCCGGGTCGGCTCGGTGGCGGACCTGAAGTCCGAGATCGAGAAGGGCGGCGGATTCCTCTACAAGCCCGAGGGCCGCATGTGGCTCACCAACTACCCGGCGGCGGCGCTGCCCAAGGCCGAGCAGGTGTACTCGGCCCCGGTGCTCAACTCCCTCAAGGCCGGCATCGCCGTGACCTACCAGAAGTGTCCGCACCTGGGCTGTCGTGTTCCGGAGTGCAAGAGCTCGCAGTGGTTCGAGTGTCCGTGCCACGGTTCGCAGTACAACCAGGCCGGCGAGAAGAAGGGCGGCCCGGCTCCGCGGGGCATGGACCGCTTTGCCACCGAGGTCAGCGGCGGCGTCCTGGTGGTCAACACGGGTGCCGTCGTCCAGGGGCCGCCGATCGGCACCAACACCACCGGCCAGGAGGCCGAGGGCCCGAACTGCATCGGTGCCGCATCCGGCGGCCACAGCGGCTGACCGATTTCGCACCGTCGTCCCACCTGAAGGAAACTCCGGAACCTGATGCTCCTCGCAACCACACAACGCGCGATCGGCTTCGTCGTCCTGGCGGTCGTCGCCATCGGATTCATCGTCTGGCTCTTCGTGAACCTCCGGTCCGGTCGGGACGAGATCGGCGCCGAGATCGAACTGGCGGCGAACCGCCGTCCCGGGACCCCCGACGAGGAGCTCGAGGGCAAGCGGCTGAACGTGGCGCTCTTCTCGGCCCTGGGCCTGCTCGCCATCATCGCCGTCGGTCTGCCCCTCTACTGGCTCGGTGAGCCGGGCCGTCAGGAGGGCGCCGTCGAGACCTTCGACGAGACCTTCGTGCGCCGCGGTCTGGAGCTCTACGAGAACGGCGCCCAGTGCGTCAACTGCCACGGCGGTGCCGGCGTGGGCGGGCTCGCCAACTACGTCATCAACGACCAGAGCGGAAGCTTCGTCGCCCAGGTGAACTGGATCGCCCCGGCGCTGAACAACGTCCTGTACCGCTACGACGAGGAACAGGTGCGCTACATCCTCAACTACGGCCGACCGGGTTCGCCCATGGCCGCCTGGGGAGCCGAGGGTGGCGGTCCGCTCACGACGCAGCAGATCGACGAGATCATCGACTACCTCTGGTCGGTCCAGCTCCCCGTCGAGGAGATGCGCGTCACGGTCGACGACTTCGTGAAGTCGATCGACTCGGACCTCTACGAGCGGATGATGGCGGTCCGGAAGTCGAACGCCGACGTCGCCCCGAACGGCGACGTCGAGCCGGTCGACGCCAACCGTCTCTCCCGTGGCGACGAGATCAAGCTCGGCGAGATCCTCTTCAACAACCAGGAACTGGCCGCCGGTTCCTACTCCTGCGCCCGCTGCCATGTTGCAGGTGCCAACTACGGCAAGGCCTGGGAGCCGTTCGAACGCCTCCAGTACGGAGCGTTCGGGCCGAGTCTGGTCGGTGTCGAGAAGGAAGCCACCGAGCAGCAGCACTTCGACCTGATCTGGAAGGGCATGGACTCCGGGAAGATCTACTTCTCCCGCAAGCAGGGCAACCCGCAGATGCCCGGGTTCGGTGTGAACCGGAACACCGGTCGCGCCGAGGAGGGGGTCCCCGACCTGGGCAAGGAGGGTCAGCTGACCCCGGAGCAGGTCTGGGCGATCGTGACCTACGAGCGCAACCTCTCCAACCCCTCCACCGTGAAGTCCCCGATCGCCGGCACCGCTGAGTCGCCGACGTTCATCACCGCCAACCGGGGGACCGCCGGCGAGTAGCCGGCCGGTCGCGTCGTCCCAGCGAGGAACCGAATGTCACTGATCCTCTCCGCCATCGCCTTCGACCCCAACATCCGGGGCGCCCTCGTGGTGCTCGTGGGCGTGGTCGTGCTGTGCGGTTCCGTCTACCTGCTGCTGGCGACGAACACCGGCGTCCGCAACGGGTTCCTCATCGCCCTCGCCGGCCTCATGGGCTGGATGTTCTCCATGGGTCTCATCTGGTGGATGTACGGCATCGGTCTGCGTGGTGCCGACCCGTCCTGGATCGCCAAGGAGGTCAACTTCACCCGGTCCGACGCCGTGGCGACCGATGTGGTCGAGCGGCTCCCGTCCTCGAGCGACCTCCCCGATCCGCAGACGTTCCTGGCCGACTACCTGGCGACCAACCCCGAGCTGGCCCAGCAGATCGCCGAGTCGGAGGGAGAGGGCTTCACCGCCGAGACCCTGACCGACGCCGTGACCGTGGCGCCGTCGCTCAAGGACCAGCTCGACGAGCAGCTCGACGGCTGGCGGATCCTGCCGGAGACCGACTCACGTCGTGGCGACGCCGTGGCGGCCTCCGATGCGCTGCTCGCCGAGTACAAGGCGTTCGGCGAGTCGACCTCGACCTCGACCTACACCGTCAAGGACGTGTTCTTCTTCGGCGGCAAGGAA
>CAYMKW010000154.1:0-936 GCA_964391365.1 uncultured Microthrixaceae bacterium
CGAGGGTGAGTTCTTCTCGATGCTCGGACCTCGGGCTGTGGCAAGACGACGACGCTCCGCATGATCGCCGGCTTCGAGACCCCCACGTCGGGCCGCATCGTGCTCGAGGGCGCCGACGTCTCACGCACGCCGCCCTACAAGCGGGACGTCAACACGGTCTTCCAGAACTACGCGCTCTTCCCGCACATGTCGATCTTCGACAACGTGGCGTTCGGGCTGCGCACGAAGAAGCAGCCCGCCGACGTCGTGCGCCGCAGCGTCATGGAGATGCTCGAGGTCGTCCGTCTGCCCGACATGGCCGACCGCCGACCGAACCAGCTCTCGGGTGGGCAGCAGCAGCGCATCGCCCTCGCACGCGCCCTGGTGAACCGACCGAGGGCCCTGCTGCTCGATGAGCCGCTCGGCGCACTCGACCTGAAGCTCCGCCAGGTGATGCAGCTCGAGTTGAAGCGCATCCAGCGCGAGGTCGGGATCACGTTCGTGTTCGTGACGCACGACCAGGAAGAGGCATTGACAATGTCGGACCGCATCGCGGTCATGACGCAGGGGCGCGTCGACCAGATCGGCACGCCGATCGACATCTACAACCGCCCGTCGACGGCGTTCGTCGCCGGGTTCATCGGGACCGCCAACCTGCTGCCCGTTCGGGTCGAGTCGCAGTCGGGCGATTCGGTCACCGTGTCGACCCGGACCGACAGCCGGTTCAGCGTGTCGGCCGCCGGGCAGTCGTACACGGCCGGTTCCGACGTGACGCTCATGGTCCGTCCCGAACGACTGGTGCCGGTGGGGGCGCCGCTGCACGGCGAGGGGTCGGGCGCGGCGGTCCGGGCGACGGTCACCTCGCTCGTGTTCCAGGGCCCGGTCGTCCGCTGTCAGGTCACCACCGATCTGGGTGCCGAGCTCGTGGCCCATCTGGGCCCCGAGGACGACCCGGCG
>CAYMKW010000154.1:946-1252 GCA_964391365.1 uncultured Microthrixaceae bacterium
CGTACCTGGTTCCCGAGGCGATCGCCGCCGACGCCGCCGGCGTCACGTCCATGGACGACGACGAGACGGCCGAATAGGAACGGAAGCATCCACAGATCGCGGGCAACCGTCCCGATCACCTTCCACGAACAACAAGTGAGGTATCCGACATGGCGAACCGAGTGACCCGACGCAACTTCCTGGCCTCCAGCGCGGCCATCGGCGGCCTCGCCGTCGGCGCGAGCGCGCTCGCCGCGTGCGGCGGCGACGAGCAGTCGTCGAGTTCGGAGGGTGGCGGCAGCGTCTGGTTCGACAACTGGACCGAGT
>CAYMKW010000154.1:1262-4642 GCA_964391365.1 uncultured Microthrixaceae bacterium
ACCTTCCAGAAGGAGACCGGGGTCTCGATCAAGTACACCGAGGGCATCAACGACAACAACGAGTACTTCGCGAAGATCCAGCCGTTGCTCGCGAAGGGTGAGCCGATCGGCCCCAACGTCATCGCCCCGACCTTCTGGCTCGCCGGCCGGCTGCTCCAGCTCGGTTGGATCGAGAAGCTGCCGCTCGCTCAGATTCCCAACGCCGCCAACCTGGTCACCAGCCTTCAGAAGCCGCCGTCGGACCCGACGGGCGAGTACTCGCTGCCCTGGCAGTCGGGCATGGCCGGCATCGCCTACAACCAGGCCGTGACGGGTCGAGAGCTCCGAACCATGGACGACCTGTGGGACCCGGCGTTCAAGGGGAAGATCGGCATGCTCACCGAGATGCGCGACACCATTGGCCTGATCGCCATGTCGCTCGGTATCGACCTCGCCGACCCGAACCAGCAGGACTACCAGCCGGCGTTCGCGAAGCTCGAGGAGGAGGTCGCGAAGCAGCAGGTCCGGTCCTTCACCGGGAACGACTACATCGCAGATCTCACGAACGGGTCGTTCGCTGCGTGCATCGGTTGGTCGGGCGATGTCTTCGGTCTCAAGAATCCCGACATCAAGTTCGTCATCCCGGAGTCGGGCGGCACGCTGTGGTTCGACACCATGGTGATTCCCGCCGGATCCGCTGACGTCGATGCGGTGGCGAAGTGGATGAACTTCGTCTACGACCCCGTGAACGCCGCTCGGATCACGGCCGGAGCTCCGTACATCTCGCCGGTGCAGGGTGTTCGCGAGCAGCTCGTCAAGATGGGTGGTGAGGCTGCAGCTCTCGCCGACAATCCGCTGCTGTTCCCGGACGCCTCGACCTTGTCGCGGCTCCAGTCGTGGGGAACGCTCAGCGACGAGAAGGAGCAGCAGATGGACGAGGAGTTCGCTCGGATTCAGGGAGCCTGAGCGAACTCGACGACGGGATCGGGGACGACGTCGTGGCCGCCACCACCAACGACACCGGTCTGCGCCGGGGTCGGTTCGCGCCCTACGGCCTGCTCAGCCCGGGGATCATCTGGCTGCTGTTGTTCTTCTTCGTTCCCGTCGTCATGCTGGTCAGGGCGTCGTTGTCGACGAAGCCGAGCCGGTTCGCCGAGCCCGAGTTCTCGTGGGCGTTCTCCAACTACTCGGCGGCGCTCAGCGACTACTCCGACGAGTTCATCCGGTCGTTCGTCTACGCAGGAATCGCGACGATCCTGGCGATCCTGATCGGCTACCCGCTGGCCTACTGGATCGCCACCTGCGGCGGACGATGGAAGAACTTCCTCATCGGGCTCGTGGTCGTCCCGTTCTTCACGTCCTACCTGATCCGGACGATCGCGTGGCGAACGATCCTCGGCGACGGCAGTCCTCTCGTGCAGACACTGCAGAACCTGTTCCTCGGCGAGGACTTCCGAATTCTTGCAACGCCGACCGCCGTGGTGTTCGGACTCACCTACAACTTCGTCTCGTTCATGATCCTGCCGATCTACGTGAGTCTGGAGAAGATCGACTTCCGGCTGACCGAGGCGGCCGCAGATCTGGGGAGCACGCCGTGGCGGGCGTTCCGCAAGGTGATCTTCCCGCTGTCGTTGCCCGGCGTGTTCGCCGGCAGCCTGCTCGTGTTCATCCCGGCCGCCGGCGACTACCTGAATGCCCGCTACCTGGGCTCGCCGCAGACATCGATGATCGGCACCGTGGTGCAGAACAAGTTCCTGGTGCAGTTCGACTACCCGCAGGCCGCGGCGCTGTCGCTCGTGCTGATGGTGATCATCACGGTGCTGGTGCTGATCTACTCGAAGTTCCTGGGGACTGAGGGGTTGGCGGTATGAGGTGCGCCCCGTTCTGTCGTCAGGGGGTCACGTCGTGACCATGGCCGAGGGTGCCGCGCCGCCCGTCTTCGCCGAGGTTCGTCCGACCCCGGGTGGGTCCGACTCCCCGCAACGGGTGGGCGCGGGCTGGGGTCGGCGGATCCTCACCCTCGTGGCGGTCTGCATCTACATCTACCTGTTCCTGCCGCTCATCAACATCGTCGTCTTCACGTTCAACAACCCGTCCGGACGGTTCAACCTCGAGTGGGAAGGATTCACGCTCGCGAACTGGGCCGAGCCGTTCAAGGAGGCCCAGCTCACCGACGCCTTCCTCCGCAGTCTGCTCGTGGCCGCGGTCTCGGTGACGATCGCGCTCATCTTCGGGTCGCTGATGGCCATTGCGCTGTCGCGCTACCGGTTCACCGGCAACAAGGTCACCGAGGTGTTCCTGATCCTGCCGCTGACGACCCCCGAGATCGTGCTCGGCGCCTCGCTCTACCAGCTGTTCCTCGGCCAGAACGTCGTGCTGGGGTTCTCGACGGTGGTGATCGCCCACATCATGTTCCTCGTCAGCTTCGTGGCCATGACGGTGAAGGCCCGCGTCCGCGGGTTCGACTGGACGGTCGAGGACGCCGCCATGGATCTGGGCGCGCCACCCATGCGGGTGTTCTGGCGGATCACCTTCCCGCTGATCCTGCCCGGCATCCTGGCGGCGGCGCTGCTCAGCTTCGCCATCTCGCTCGACGACTACATCGTCACCGACTTCACACGGGGCGAGTACACGACGTTCCCGATCCAGGTGAACAACGCCTTCCGCGTGAGTTTCCCGCCTCAGGTGAACGTGCTCGCCACGATCATCCTGATCGTCAGTCTGTTGCTGTTCTCCATCGGCCCGCTCGCCCAACGGCGTCGCGCAGCCCGAACCTGAGGACCACATGCACACCACCGAAGAACTCCAGGAGCTCGCCCAGCGGCACGTGTGGGGCCACTTCTCGCAGCTCGCGCCCACGAACCCGGCCGAGATCGCCGTCATCGAGCGCGGCGAGGGGGCCTACGTCTGGGACTCGAACGGCAAGGAGTACCTCGACGGTCTCGCCGGCCTGTTCACGGTGCAGGCGGGTCACGGCCGCACCTCGATCGCCGAGGCGATGGCCGAGCAGGCGTCACAGCTCGCGTACTTCCCGTTGTGGACCTACACGCACCCGATGGGCATCGAGCTCTCGGCGAGGCTGGCCGAGCTCGCGCCCGACCACATGAATCGTGTCTTCTTCACCACGGGTGGCGCCGAGGCGGTCGAGGCGGCGTGGAAGCTGGCGCGCCAGTACCACCGGCTGCACGGCGAACCCGGCCGCTACAAGGCGATCGCCCGGAACGTCGCCTACCACGGCACGACCATGGGGGCCTTGGCGCTGACCGGCGTCGAGGCGATCCGCAGCACCTTCGAGCCGCTCACGCCGGGCGCCATCCACGTCGAGAACACCAACCGGTACCGGTGCGCGTTCTGTGCGGCCGGACCCGAGTGCACGTTGCAGTGCGCCGACGACATCGAGC
>CAYMKW010000155.1:0-4628 GCA_964391365.1 uncultured Microthrixaceae bacterium
GGAGCACACATGGAACGCACCCCTGCCCACCGCCGTCAGCAGTTGATCGCCGCCGCCACCGGCGTCGGCCTCATCGGACTCGGCGGTCTCGTCACCGGTTGCGGTGGGAGCGACAGCGAGTCGACGACCACCGCTGCCCCCAACACGACCGAGTCGTCCACGACGACCACGGCGAAGGCGACGTCGACGACGGCGGCCAGCGGTGGCGCGGCGAAGGGGGCCCTCCCGGAACCCCCGAGCGGATCGGTGGAGCAGCAGACGTCGAACGCGAACGGGATCGTCTACCAGCGTTGGTCCAACGCCAGCGGCGAGACCCCGGCCCAGATTGTGAGCTTCTACCAGTCGGCGCTCGAGGCCGAGGGCTACACCGTGACGAACACCGGCGGTGGAGGCGGCGGCTGGGGCAAGTGGGGCGGCGCCGGCGCCGGGCTCACCGCCAGCGGGTCCGGGTCCTTCGTCGCCGTCCAGGCCGGAGGCCAGACCGGCCAGCCGGTGTTCTTCGAGGTCTGCCAGGGCAGCAACGAGCAGGCCGTGGACGAGTGCGAGAACCAGAGCCAGGGTCCCGACAGCAACTCCCAGGCGAGCTGACCGGCGAGCCACCCGCCGAGGCGGTGGACCCACCTCCCAACGGGGAGCGGGACGCCGGGCCGACCCTCCGGACCGAGCGGCGGTTCCGGGCGATGGGCACCGACTGCCACGTCGTCGTCCGGACCGGCGGGACACCGCCCGGCGCGGACGTCGACGACCTGGCCGACGGGGCGGTGGCGCGGATCTCGGCCCTCGAGGCGCTGTGGTCCCGCTTCGTTCCCGACAGCGACACCAGCCGGCTCAACGGGGCGGGCGGCGAACGTGTCGAGCTGGACCCGCTGACCGTCGACCTGCTGGCGCGGGCCGACGAGGCGCGCCGGGCGACCCAAGGGTGGTTCGACCCGTTCCTGGGGCGGGCACTGGAGGACCTCGGCTACGACCGGACCTTCGACGAGATCGACCGGCAGGCCGCCGCCACCCCGTTGGCGGCGGGTGCACCGGCCGTACAGACCGCGATCGGCGAACCCCTCCGGTCGCCGTCCCCGCTGCGACTCGACCGGGCCACCGGGACTGCGTCGCTGCAGCCCGGCGTGGCCTTCGACCCCGGAGGTATCGGCAAGGGTCACGCCGCCGACGTGATCGCGTCGGAACTCCTGTCCGCCGGGGCCACCGGCGCGCTCGTGAACCTGGGCGGTGACCTCCGAGTCGTCGGCGCCAACGACCGGGACTCGTGGCGGATCGACGTCCGAAACCCGTTCGACGAGACACTCGACCCGGTCCTGGAGGTCGGGCTGCTGGACTCGGGCCTGGCCACCAGCTCGCCGCTGGGACGCCGGTGGCGGACCGCTGACGGACGGGCCGCGCACCACATCCTCGACCCGCGCAACGGTGCCCCGGCAACGATCGAACTGGCCGCGATCACGGTGGTGGCGCCGACCGGCGCCACCGCCGAGATGCTGACGACCGCCGTGGCCCTGGCCGGGCCGGTGCACGGAGCGGCCCTGCTGAGTCGGCACGCCGCCCGGGCCTGGGCGGTCACGCTGGACGGGCGGGTGGCTCCGGTCTGAGGCGACACCACGCCGCCGGGGCGGGGCGGCGTGGCCGAGCCGTCCGACCTGCGTGAACTCAGGCGGCGCCGACGGCCCGCCGGAGGGCGTCGTTCGCGTCGGCGGGCAGTTCGCCGAGCGGCGTGGCCACCTCGGCCACGGTCGGACCCACGCGCTCCGCGAGGGGCGCCAGCGCGTCGAGGTCGAACCCGTAGAGCGCCGCCGCGTTCGCCGCGACGAGCCGGTGCACGAGCGCCGGATCGACGTCGCTGAACAGGGCCCGCAGGCCCTCCACGGTGAACGGGTGGGTGCCCTCGTCGTGGGGGTAGTCGCTCCCCCACATGAACCGGTCCTCGCCGAGCACGTCGATGGCGCGCAGGTCGCCTGGGGTCGGCATGCTCACACCCATCCAGACGTTCTGTCGGATGTACTCGGTCGCCGACTTCGGGAGCACTGCGTCCTCGGCGAAGCGGAGCTCGCCGGTGGCGCCGGTCGACCGGATCGTCTCGAGCACGCCGTCGAGGCGTTCCACGAGCGGCACGATCCACTCGGCGCCGGACTCGGTCATCACGAAGCGCAGCTCCGGGTGGCGCTCGAACACCCCGGAGAGCATCAGGTGGACCAGCGGACGCTGCGCGTAGAACGGCACCTCGACCAGGTACAGCAGCAGCGAGAACGCGTGCGCCCCGTAGTCGGGGAGCCCCGTGCCACCGTGGACGTTCACCGGCAGACCGAGCGACTCGAGCTCGTTCCAGAGCGGCTCGTAGTCCGGATGGTAGAGCGGCTTGACCCAGGTGCAGTCCGGGGCGACGTTCGGGAGCAGCACGCCGCCGCGCAGGCCGTGCTCGGCGATCCACCGGGCGTCCTCGATCGCGTCGTCGACGTCGTTCACGAAGATCTGCCCGATCCCGGCCCGCTGGGTCGGGTAGCGGTCGCACCAGTCGACCAGCCAACGGTTGTGGGCCCGGATCCCGGCCCGACGCAGCTCGTAGTCCTCGGGGCGGGGCGGCCCGGCGAACAGCACGAAGCTCGGGAAGAACGGCGGGATGGTGTTGGGGAACACGACCTCGCCGACGACCCCGTCGGCCTCCTGCTGCGCGATGCGCAGGTCGTCGTCCCAGTTGCGCAACTTGCGCTGGTCCCCCAGGTCGCGGAACGGGTTGCGGTACTCGCCGCGCCAGTCGTCGAACTGGTCGCGGTACTGCGGGTCGAGGTACTCGCGGTACTGGTCGTGGCTGCCGCCGGCGTGGCAGTCCGCCGAGATCAGCGTGTAGTGGTCGTCAGGTGCGGACGGGACGTGCGTCACGGTGAACCTCCGGGAGTCCGGGACGACGCCGAGCGTACCGCCGGGGGTTCACCGGGACCCACGCCGCACGAGCAACGGACGCGGTTGCCTGCCCGTTCGGCCGGTGGGGCGATCAGTCGAGGGGGACCACCCTGAACTCAGGGCGCGTGATCCCCGTCGCCTGCATCCACCGGAACAGCACGTAGCCCTGGCGGTGACCGGCGGTGTCGAGCCAGTTCGCGACCCCTGGGTCGCGGTCTGCGACCAGGATCCGGAAGGTCCCGTCGTCCTCCAACTCGACCTGCGAGCAGTTCAGGATCGTCGTGTGGAAGGACGTGTCCAGACTCTCCATCCACCGGCTCATGAGCAGGAGGGACCAGTAGCGGGTGTCCGGCGGGCGGCCCGTCACCTCGAGGGCCTCGCCGTCGGCGAGCTGGAACCATCCACCGACGTACTTGTTGTCCGGAGTCGGGTAGAAGCCGGCGACCGTCGACGCCTCGGAGTCGATGACGACCCCGTTCGGCTGCGCCTCCAACTGCGCGGCCATGGCCGCGGAGAACTCGGTGCCGAGCGAGACGAACGTCCCGGCGGCCCGGAGTCGCCGGGCCATCCACTCGCCGGTGACGGGCGGGGGTGGGCCAACCTGGTCGGTGCACCGGATGTCGAAGGTCGCAGGGGTCTCGGCGGACCGGTCCAGGTAGTACTGCCGGACGATCGCCACGTCCGCGTCCGGGGTCAGCTGGACCCAGGTGGCGGTGCCGAGGTCGTCTGGCCGGTCGGCCGACAGCACGATCTCGAACCGGCCGTCGGTCAGGTCCAGGTCACGGTCGGAGACGTTCGCGACGATCCGGGTGCTGCCGTCCTCGTTGCGGCCGTAGACGCAACAGGCCAGGTACGAACTGGTGCCGCGCTCGCCCGCGATCCGGTAACCGTGCCGGCCGCGGATGCTCGCGTAGTCGTAGTCGGTATCGGGGTTGTCGCCGTAGAACTTGCGGCGGTCGGTCATGAGCCGGACGAACGCGGGACGGGCCGGATCGGCGTAGGCCACCGTCATGTCGACCGCGGCGGACAGGAGTCGGGTCACGAATCGCAGGCCCTCGGCCGCCTCGAGCGGGTCGGTCGCCGCCTCGAGTGCGGTGTGCCCCGCTCGGCGAAGCTGATCACAGAAGTCGTCCCAGGCCTGTGCGTCGTCCACGGCCGGGACGCTACCGGTCGACGACGGGCCCGGTGCTGCGACGGAGTGGCTTGATACCCCCGGGGGTACCCGGTATGGTGGCGGCATGTGCTCACGGACCACCTGCCGCCAGTGCGGCCGACCCACGTACTCCGGCTGCGGCCAGCACGTCGAGCAGGTGCTCGGCGACGTACCGCCCGACCAGCGCTGCCAGGGCCACGAGTCCTCGGGCCGGCGGAGCTGGTTCCGACGATGACACCCTCTGGATCGGCATCCTCCGGGGCGACACCGGCGGCGTCGGGTGAGACCCGCACGGTCGGGGCCATGGAACTGCCCGCCGAGGTCGTCGACGGCGTGCTCAACCGCCTCCGCCGGATCGAGGGGCAGGTGCGGGGCCTCCAGCAGATGATCGCCGACGGTCGCGACTGCCGGGACGTGACTACCCAGATCGCCGCCGCCAACCGGGCCCTCGAGCAGGTCGGATTCGTGCTGGTCGCCTCGGGGCTCACGTGGTGCGTCCAGCACCCCGAGGAGTCCTCGGCCGCCGGTTACGACGTGGCCGACGTCCAGAAGATGTTCATGAAGCTGGCCTGAG
>CAYMKW010000156.1:0-4516 GCA_964391365.1 uncultured Microthrixaceae bacterium
ACCTCTACTGGGTCGGCTGCGCCGGATCGTTCGACGACAAGAACAAGAAGGTCACGCAGTCCATGGCCAAGCTGATGCAGCGGGCGCAGGTGAGCTTCGCCATCCTGGGGCCGTCCGAGAACTGCACCGGCGACCCGGCCCGTCGATCGGGCAACGAGTACATCTTCCAGATGCTCGCCATGCAGAACATCGAGACCCTCGACGGCATGGGTGTCCGGAAGATCATCACGCAGTGCCCCCACTGCTTCAACACGCTCGCCAACGAGTACCCGCAGCTGGGCGGCAACTACGAGGTCGTCCACCACAGCCGCTTCCTCGAGGACCTGATCGACTCCGGGCGACTGGACCTGAGCGGCGCCAAGCTCGACGAGCGGGTCGTGTACCACGACTCCTGCTATCTGGGCCGGCACAACGACATCTACATGGCCCCCCGGAACGTCATCGGCCACCTGGGTGGGGTCGAGATCGTCGAGGCGAGCCGGAACGGCACCAAGGGCATGTGCTGCGGCGCCGGCGGCGCCCGCATGTGGATGGAGGAGCACATCGGCAAGCAGGTCAACATCGAGCGCTCCCAGGAGCTCCTCGCCACCGGCGCCTCCCGGATCGCGACCGCCTGTCCGTTCTGCTACGTGATGATCGACGACGGCGTGAAGGCTCAGGGGGTCGAGGAGGACGAGGTCAAGGTCGGTGACCTGGCCATGCACATCCTGGACGCCCTCGAGCAGGCCGACCCGGTGTCGGTGCCGCCGATCGCAGAGCAGGTCGCCGAGGCCGCCGCCGACTGATCGAGCTGGGCGGATCCGTTCTCGGTGCATCCAGCGCCCACCGGCGGGGTTCAGTGCACCGAGAACGGCGGCACCCGCAGCGACGCCGATCAGCCCTGGAAGTTCTTCCAGTACTGGCTGGGCGTCGGGCCGAGCTGGCCGGCGTACTTGGATCCGAGCGTGGACGACCCGTACGGGTGCTCGGCCGGGCCGTCCATCCTGAGGAAGCTGATCTGGCCGATCTTCATGCCCGGGTAGAGCGTGATCGGCAGCGTCGCCACGTTGGAGAACTCGAGCGTCAACTGCCCCCGGAACCCGGCGTCCACGAAACCGGCGGTGGTGTGGATCAGCAGGCCCAGTCGACCGAGGGACGACTTGCCCTCGACCCGTCCGACGATGTCGTCGGGGAGCGCAACCACCTCGGCGGTCGCCCCGAGGACGAACTCACCCGGATGGAGGATGAACGGTTCGGTGTCGGTGGCGGTCACCTGTTCGGTCAGGTCGGTCAGGTCCTGGCGCACGTCGATCACGGGACGGGTATGGCTCCGGAACACGAGGAACCGGTGGTCCAGTCGGACGTCGATCGAGCTGGGCTGCACCATCTCCGGGTCGTAGGGGTCGACGCCGATGCGGCCGGCCTCGATCTCTGCTCGGATCGATCGGTCGGACAGGATCACGGCGAGCACCGTACCGCCTGCGAGGCGGTCGCTCCGACGGACTCAGCGCCGTGCCGTCACTTGACGACCGGACCGGCCGACACCATCGGCGAGAGGACGATGGGCACCACCGACGCCGAACGTCCGCCGTTCGTCGTCTCACGTCCGGCCGGGAACGAGGCGTAGATCGCCCACGGGTTCCCGGACGGGTCCGTGAAGAAGCTGAGCCCGCCCGTGCCGGTTCGACCACCTCGGGATGAGATCCACGGCCCGTTGGGATGCGAGGTGCACGGCCCGAGCGGGGTCGAGCACCGTGCGATGCCCGTGGAGTACCCCGCCTCGAACCACTTGCCGGCCGAGTAGCTCAGCAACCAGTTGCGGCGGACCGGGTCGTACATCATCGACGGGTTCTCGATGAAGTGGTACTCCCAGGGCTGGCGGCGACCGAGGAGCACCACCCAGTCCCCGATCGGGTTGGCGTTCGCGTCCAGTTCGATCCCCCGGATGTTGTCGAGGGTGTCCCCGAAGGCCGCGTGCAGGTAGGTGCGTCCGTTCTGCTCCCGGTACAGCTCGGGGTCGAGTGCTCCTCCCACCCCGTTGATGCCACAGGTGAACGGGAGCACCTCGGGGACGAAGGGGCCGAGTGGGCCGCTGGCCCAGGCCCGGCCGATGCACTGGGCGTTCCAGGGTTGGGGCGGGTTGACGCGATCGGCACCGAAGAACATGACCCATCGACCACCGAACGGAGCGACCGTCGGTGCCCACAGCTGGCGGTCCCGGGCCGCCCAGGCGGGCTTCGTGGGCATCGCCTCGGTCGTGAGCAGGTCCTTCTCCCACTGTGTGTACGGGCGGACCAGCCGGGATGTGCGGGTGACGGGGGCCCGAAGACTGTTGTCGGACCCGTAGACGAAGTACTCGGAACCGACGCGCACCACCGATGGATCGGACGTCTCGGGGAGGATGGTCAGCGGGTCCGTGGACATGGGCCAGATCGGCCCGAGTTCGGGCCCGCACGCCGTGAGCAGGGCGGCGAGGGCCGTCAACCCCACGACCACCATCCGACCACGGAGTCGTCCGTCCCGGCGGCGGCGAGCAGTCCTCCCGATCAACTTCCTCACCCCCGACAGGCTAGCGACGGAGGGTGAGAGCACGGTGAGCGGATCGTGAACACCCGGTCACGGAGCGGGAGGCGCCACGGCCACCGGGGCCAGCGGCTCGGTGTGGAGGTGGCCATCGTGTCCGGCCTCCAGCAGGCGCTGCAGCCGGAGGAACGAACCCGGCAGCGAGTAGGGGTCCGCCTGGTCCAGATCCACCTGGAGCCCCATGTCGGCCATCGAGGCGATGGACAGTCGGCTCAGCGGGTTGGCGCCGAAGTCGAGGAACCCGGTCATGAGCTCGGTGTCGAAGGTGGACTCCCGCCAGTGGGACCGGGCCGTCCCGGCACCGCCGCCCGCCTCCACCGGCACCGTTCCCGACCGGCCCAGCACGTTCCACTCGGCGATCGCGTGCAGCCCCTCGAACCTCGGGTCGGCCAGGTCGCCGCCGAGCAGATCCTGGTAGGACTCCCCCCACAGGCTCCCGAAGCCCAGCACGTGGGCCATCTCGTGGGTCACCGTCTCGTCGAAGCGACCCTGGGTGATCAGGTTCGACACGTCGGCGCTGTCGAACTTCATGACGCCGAACCGGGGGAGGTCGTCCACGGTGGCGATGGAACAGGGTCCGGCCTGACCGAGGATCCCACCCACGCCGTCGATCGACGTCACGATGACGTCGATCACCAGGTCGTCGACGACCTGGAAGATCGGTTGGTTGGTGTCGGCCCCGCAGCCGTCGAGCCCCACTGCGACCGTCGCAGAGGGGACGCCGCGCACCACGATGGATTCCCACCGTACGGCCGCGTCGATGAAGAAGCCCTGCTGCTCGATGCTGGGTGAGCCCTGGAACCGGAGTTCGATGTCGTAGGCCTCGACCGGGTCGGCCGTCGCGATCACCGGCGTGGTCACCTGCGTCGTGGCGGCGCCATCGCTGACCGTGAGGCGGGCGGTGCGAACCCCGGCGGTGGGGATCATCACGTTCCGGCTCCCCGGGTTCTCGCAGTTGCTCACGGTGACGTCGTCGGTCCCGTCGCCGTCGCCGTCGATGGCACAGGTGAGCGCGTCGTCGTCGGGGTCGCTCACCGTCCAGGCGAACGCAACCAGCGCCGGTGCCGGTGCCGACGACGGCGACGCCGTGAACGACCCGACCTGCGGACCCGAGGGTGACCAGGTCTGGCTCACGAAGAACCCCTGGACGTCCACGATCACGTTGGACGTCGAACCGAAGACCCCCACGGTCAGGTCGTCGTCACCCGGCGCGGAGGCGAGCCGAACCGCTCCCGTGTTCGTCGTCCCCTGCGCCGCCGTGAAGTTGACCATCGTGGCGTTCGGCGGTGACGCGTCGGCCGGCCACGCCCGCAGGAACCCCGTGCCGGGTGGAGCGGGTGTCGTCACCGACATCTCGACGCCGAGCGCCTCGGCCGGGACGCCACACCCGGCCGGCGAACCGCCCTGTGGCGACAGGCCGCTCCCTGCGATCTGGAACGTCCGCGTGGAGTCCGCAGCCAGCGGCGAGCTCGACCGGGTGTCGACCACCCGGCACGGAGTGACCGGCACGAACACGGCCCCCGTGGGATCCGAGGCGACGAAGTACCCCTGGACGTCGACGATCACGTGCGTCGACGAGGTGAACGCAGCGACGCTCAGGTCGGCGGTACCGGGGGCCGCCGACAGCCGCACCGCACCGGTGTTCGTCGTCCCCTGGCCGCCCGAGTAGTTGACCATGGTCGCGTTCGGCGGTGGTGAGTCGGCCGGCCACGCCCGCAGGAACCCCGTCCCCGGCGGCGCCGGCGCCGTCACCGACACCTCGACCGCCACCGCCGCATCGGGCACACCACACCCGGCCGGCGAACCGCCCTGACCCGACAGCCCGCTCCCAGCGACCTGGAACGTCCGCGTCGCACCCGAGGCGATGGGTGCCCCCATCCGGGTGTCGGCGACCCGGCACGGCGTGACCGGGACGAACACCGCGCCGGCGCCCAGCGCCACCGCGGGCGCCACC
>CAYMKW010000157.1:0-4400 GCA_964391365.1 uncultured Microthrixaceae bacterium
GGAGCGTGGCCCCGGCCCCGCGGGCCTCCCTGGCGAGCTGATCGACCAGCGTCTCGGGCGAGGTGGCCTCCAGCGCTCCGAACTCCTCGAGCACTCCGGCGTGGAGGCCGTCCACGCGTGGCCGGGCCTCCAGGCGGGAGAACCGGACCGTGCTCGGCGGTTCCCCCTCCACCCACTCGGCGAGCACGGCTCCCGCGCGGTCCACCCACGGTGTCGACCGCGCGGCGGCCTCCCAGGGTGAGATCCGCACCGCCTGACCGCTCTCGAGTGTGGCCAGGCGGTGGCGCAACGCGTCGAGCTGACCGTCCCACACGTACCGGAGGCGGTCCAGCGAGTCCGCCACCTGATCGGCCTCGAGCTGGGCGATGACCGAGCGGAGCTCGTCGGCCGGCAGCTGGAAGAGGCTGAGTTCCGCCGGGAACAGGACCTCGTTGATGCCGACCCAGAAGCCACGACGCTCGGCGAACGCGAGGAACGTCGCGAACTCGTGGGCGTTCTGGCGGACGAGGCAGTGGGCGAGGGTCACCATGGTGCCGTTACGTTCCGCGTGCTCCTCGAACCGCTCCAGATTCCCCATCACCAGCGAGAAGTCCGAACCCACCCGGATCGACTCGTAGGTCGCTGCCGTGATGCCGTCCAGCGACAGGACGAAGGACATGGGCACCCGGTCGCAGATGCGTTCGATGCGGGGGGTCCACTGGGTGCCGTTTGTCGTCACCGCCACCTCGGGCGGATCGTCGAGCTCGGCGATCATCGAGAGGACCCGTAGTGGCTCCCGACCCAGGAAGGGTTCGCCGCCCAGGAAGTTCGCCTTGTGGAGGTGTGGCAGGAACTCGGCGAGCTGCTCGAAGAACTCCTCGCCGTACACCTCGGGGAGTGGCGGTCGGCCCTCGCGGTGCGTCCGGATGGACGACGACCAGTCGCCGTTGCACATGACGCACTGCAGGTTGCAGGCGTTGGTCATCGAGAACTCCATCTGGACCGGCCACTCGGGCCGGTCGCTGCGGACCTCGTGCTGGTCGAAGACCCGCGCGAAAACGATCTGGTCGTCGCCCTGGTCGACCTGCCACTGGCAGAACCCGCAGCCGACCGAGAAGTCGTCGGACCGGAGGGCATCGCGGAGGCGCTGCGTGGCGGCGCTGTCCCAGATGTCGCGGATGGACGACTGCGTGACGTTCCCCATGGGGGCCTCAGTGTTCTGGCAGCACGCCCGCACGTCCCCGAACTGGTCGAAGTACATGGATGCGTGCGCTGCGTAGCACGCCGAGCGGAACGCGTGGCGCGGCCGCTCTGCCGGCGCCGCAGGTCGACCGGACCCACGGGGCCGGACCACGGTGCGCACGGCGTCACGAGCGAGTCGTCGCAGGCTCACGAGGCCGAGTCCGAACTGCGTCGCCGGGCGACGCTCGCGGCGATCCGCGTCGGTCGGAGCCGCTGGGGCTGCCGGCGGATCCGAAGCCAGAGCAGCTCGACGCGGGACCGGACGGCCCAGTAGGCGTCACGGCTCGACTGCGCCCAGATCGCCCGACGCCGCGCCCAGCCCTCCTTGGCGGACCAGTACTCGTCGACCGCTCGCTGCTTGACCTCGTAGCGCTTCCAGCGGACCGTGCGGACGAGGGTCTGTCGGACGACCGGCGCCTCGACGTCTCGTCCCAGATCCCAGCTCGGGTCCTCCAGTCGGCTCGTGTACAGGTGCAGCATGAACGCCTCGTGCCAGGGGCCGGCGGGGTGGAGCGCCCAGCCCCGGTCGGGGTCGAGGCAGAGGTCCCCGTTGCCGAGGTCGGCGATGAAGTTGAACTCGGGCGGGATCCGTTCGGCGTCCTGCTGACCCAACGTCCAGACGGTGGAGATCAGTGCTCCCTGGTCACGCGTTCGCCACTCCGGCCACTCGAAGGACGAGACGGCTCGCTCGTGCCACATGTCCAGGAAGGTGGCGCTGTCGTCGCCGAACAGGAACACGCCGCCGTTCCAGTGGACCCAGTCACCGGGGACGTCGAGGCCGAATCGTTCGGCGAGCTGCTCGCGCAAGTGGCCGCAGCTGTGCTCCTCGCCGTGCCCCGAGCAGTCACACGTCATCGCCCATGGGCTGAACCGGTCGACCTGGTTGGCGGAGATGGTCAGATCGGAGGCGAACGCCACCGGCCCGCTCCGATGGTTGAAGACGGCTTCCATCCCGGGTCTGACGGCGATGATGTCGCTGTCGAGATAGCACCACTCGCCGGAGGAGACGTGTCGGTGCACGCCGGTCTTCAACCAGATGCTCGCCTGATGGTCGTCGAGGTGCTCGGGTGTCGTGACGTCCACGACCCGGTCCACGCCGTCGACCTCGATCGGGCGGACGTTCCGGGTCGAGTCCGTGACGACCCAGATCTCGAGCGAGGTGAGAGGTCGCAGGTTGCGTACGGCGGTGGCGAGCGTCTCGACGTGGAGCTCGGGGCCGCACACGACGAACACCCAACGGCACCGCTGCTGGACCGAAGGGTCGAGGCGTGCCGGGCCCCGGGCCTGTGCCGCTCGCCGCCGTTCGGCGAGCAGACGGATGTTCCGTCGGGAGCGTCGCTCGTGGGCGAGCCGGTTCACGGCGTCGGGGAGCGACGGGAGATCCCGGCGCAGGAACTCCGTCACGGCGTTGTCGAACGCGAGGACGTGCACCACGACGGCGATCCACAGCAGGGGGATCTGCACGGCCAGGGCGATCAGGGCCGCAATGGGGATCCATCGTTCGACGAACTCGTTGAGGAGGACGTAGCCGACGTAGCGGATCCGCCCGTTGGGAGTGCCGAGCGCACTCCAGTGCAGCGGCTCCGTCCAGAGGATGGTGACCTGGAAGATCCGGTAGGTGAGGTAGAGGACCCCGAACACCGGGAGCCATCGTTGACCGGTGGCGACGGCGATCGTGGCGATGGACGCAGCGGCGGCGAGCAGCTCGACGACGACCAGCCCCCCGACCACCGAACCGGCTCGATCGGCTCCGACCCCGGTGACGAACGTCCGCACGCCGGCCCGACGGTCGTGGGCCAGGTCGCCGATCTGGTGCCAGAGGATGCCCCGCAGCCCCATCAGCAGCATCCAGGTCGCCACGGGCACGGTGATCCACCACGCCGGCCACGGCACCCCGCCCAGATCGGTGAACACGGAGATGGTGAGCAGGATCGGGACGACGTACGCGTACAGGGCGTCGGCCACCACCCCGGCGGCCGCCCGGTCCTTCAGTCGCAACGGCGGCAGCGAGTAGATCGTCAGCAGCACGACCTCCGTCGCGAGCAGGGCGAGCGTCCGCGCCGAGGTCGGGAGCACGAGCCAGGGCAGGCCCCCGGCGGCGACCGTCACACCGAGGACGGCGGCGCGCTGCGGCACGTCGAGGCCCGCCATCTGGTTGTTCACCCCGGCCAGGGCGTCGGTGCGGATGTCGGCCAGGTCGTTCAGGACGTGGCCGAACGCCGCCACACCCACGGCGGCCACCAGGAACAGGACCAGATCGAGCAGTACCGTGGGGCCGTCCAGCGATCCGCTCGCCGGTAGCAGGCAGAGCGCCGCCGCGGCGACGAGCTGGGGCATCTTGTGGTCCCACCACTGCCCGGACCGCACGAGCGTCGGATCGACCCTCACGACGCCGCCGTCCGGGCCCGGGCGTGCGCCCACCAGATCGCCAGCACGAGGAGGTTCCAGGTCCGCTGGTCGTTTCCGTCCACGTAGCCGGCCACCGCCTCCCGCTCGACCAGATCGAACAGCGGTGACGCGGGATCGAGGAGGTAGGCGGCCTTCAGGTCGACCACGTCCGGGAGCGTCAGCCAGGACTTCATGGGTGAGCCGAACCCCTGCTTGGACCGGTCGCGCACGCTGGCCGGCCAGAGGTCCGCGAAGCTCCGTCGCAGGAGCAGCTTCTCGTGTGTCCGGTCGACCTTGTGCTCGGACGGGAGCGCCAGGCAGCCCTCGGCGACGGCGACGTCCAGGAATGGCGCCCGGACCTCGAGGCCGTGGGACATCGAGGCCCGGTCGGTCTTCACCAGGATGTCGCCCGGCAGGTAGTGGTCCAGGTCGAACCGACAGATGTCGTCGGCGGTGCCGTACCCGTAGGCGGTCACGTCGACGTCGCCGGCGTCCAGGCCGGGGAGTCCCAGCGCCCGAAGGTCCGAGGCGTCGAAGTACTGCCGGAACGACGCGTACCGGCTCGCCACCGTGTGGTCGGCCGGCCGGGCCCGGCGTCGGTCGGCCAGGCGACCCAGGAGGCCGCGACGGCCGGTGGTTGGAGCGGCGTCCTCGAGCGATCCTGGGGTGCCGGGGCGGAGCAGTCCGCGGGTCCAGACCAGGTAGCCGCCGAGCAGCTCGTCGGCTCCGTCGCCGGTCAACACGACGGTGACCTCGCGGCGGGCGAACTCGGACAGCATGCGGGTGGGCAG
>CAYMKW010000158.1:0-4333 GCA_964391365.1 uncultured Microthrixaceae bacterium
GCCGGACTCGCTGCGTGGGTCCTCGCCGGACCGGCGGTCGGCGGCGCGGTCGCCCTGCTGGGCGCGGTCGGCATGGGCCTACGGCGCGGCCAGGCGGTGATCCGCGTCGTGCTCCTGTGCGCCTGGGCCGCTGCGGCCGGCTTCGTCATCCTGAAGCAGACCCGCAACGACTACCTGGTCGACTTCAACTGGATGAACCAGTTCGAGACCACGCACGCCTGGACGCTGCTCGCCGTCCTGCTGCTGGTCCTCGATCCGGTCGTCGTGGTGGTGCGCGGCCGGTTCAGTCGAGGGGGCGACGACACACCGCGAACAGCACCAGCGTCGTCTGGTCGATCGAGTCCGTGAGCGCGAAGTCGTCGGCGGTGATCCCCGACTCCCCACCGGTCTGCGACGACGAGGTGTACCGGTAGGCCAACCGACGACCGGTCGCGTGCAACCAGACGAACGCCCCCCGGGGCAGCCGGTGGCGCAGACCCAACGGGTCGAGTCGGAGGAGCTTGTCGGCCATGGCCCGTCGCTGGTCGAAGTCGGCCTTGGCGAACTCGTTGGCGTCGAGGCCGTGGACCTCGACCTCCGCGAAGTGACGGCCCAGGGTCGCCCGGAGATCCTCGGGCGTGAACAGGTACACGTGGTAGGGGTTCTCGAAGTCCGCCGGGGCGTTGGGAGTGAGGAAGAACGCCACGCCGTCGTCGGCCAGCACCCGCGACACCTCACGCACGTGCAGTTCCGGGTCCACGAAGTGCTCGATGAGGTGCGAGGAGCAGACGTGGTCGAACGCTCCGTCACGGACGCCGATCCGGGACCCGTCGCCGCAGATCGCCTCCATCCCTGCTGATCCGTGGACCGCCACAGCGGCTGCGGCGGTGGCCGGGTCGTAGTCCACTCCCACGACCGAGCGGTCCGGGGCCGCGAACCCGACGCTCTCGTCGCCCAGCCCGCAGCCGACGTCGAGGAGCCGCCCGGGCCCCAGGCGGGCCCGCACCTCGCGGTAGCCCGCGGCGTGGAGGGCCAGCAGCGAATCGGGGGTCTCCCCCTGCATCGGTCGTTCACCAGTGAGCTTCACGGTCCTCCTCGGGGACGGGGACGCCGCGTAGTGTAGGTGGGCCGTGAACACGCCAGTCGCCAGCGAGGAGACTCGCCGTCGGATCGCCGACCTCGCCGCCGACAGCGGGATCGGGACCGTGCACCTCCTGGGTTGGCGCGACCTCGACGACCCCGAGGCCGGCGGCAGCGAGATCCACGCCCACAACATCGCGTCCATCTGGACCCAGTCCGGACTCGCCGTCACCATGCGGACCTCGTCCTCGGTGGGCCGGCCCGCCGTGGCGAGCCGTGACGGCTACGCCGTCAGCCGCCGGGGAAACCGCTACACCGTGTTCCCCCGGTCGGCGTTCGCCGAGCTCACCGGCAGACTCGGCCCCTGCGACGGCCTCGTCGAGATCTGGAACGGCATGCCCTTCCTGTCCCCCCTGTGGCGGCGGGGCCCACGGATGATCTGGCTGCACCACATCCACGGCCCGATGTGGGCGATGAGTCAGCCGGGTCCGATCGCCGCCGCCGGCGTGGCACTCGAGGAGCGGATCGCTCCGCGCATCTACCGGCGACAGCACGTCGTGACCCTCTCGACCTCGTCGCGGACCGAGCTCCTCGAGCACGGATTCGATCCGGGTCTCGTCGAGGTCATCCCGCCCGGGGTCGACCCGGGGTTCACCCCGGGTGGCGATCGGTCGCCCACCCCGCTCGCCGTGGCCGTCGGCCGACTCGTCCCCGTGAAGGACTTCCCGAGGCTCGTCGCCGCGTTCGCGAGGGTTCGTGCGGCGGTGCCGGAGGCCCGGCTCGAGATCGTCGGCGAGGGCTACGAGCGTCCCACGATCGAGGCGGCGATCGCCCGGGCCGGGGCGGGCGACTTCGTCCGTCTGCGCGGCCGGACCTCGGATGCGGAGCTGCTGGACCTCTACCGTTCCGCCTGGGTCGTGACCTCGGCCTCCATCCGGGAGGGCTGGGGCATGACCATCACCGAGGCCGGGTCCTGCGGCACTCCCGCCGTCGTCACCGACATCGCCGGACATGCGGACGCCGTCGTCGCCGGCACCTCCGGCCTGCTCGCCGCCGACGACGACGCCCTCGTGGATGGGCTGGTCCGGGTCCTCGGTGACGTCGACGAGCGCGACCGACTGGGGGCGGGCGCACTCCGACGAGCGGCCACCCTGACCTGGGAACACGCCGCGCTCGCGAACTTCGAGGTGCTGGCGGCCGATGCGGCCGAGCGGGGACGGCGCGGATCGGGTTCCAGCCGGTCCACGGCCCTGGTGTCGAGCGCGTGAGCAACCCCGACCCGTCGACCTCGTTCGTCCTCGGCGTCGATCTCGACAACGTCTGCGCCGACTACACCTCGGGATTCCGGTCGGCGGTCGCCCGCTACCGGGGCGTGGATCCTGACCGCCTCACGACCGAGGTGTCCTGGGACTTCGGCGAGTGGGGCCTCGACCGGGCGACCTTCCTCGACCACCACCGGCGCGCGGTCGTCGACGACCACATGTTCGCGACCATGCCTGCGGTCGAGGGGGCCTCGGAGTCCATGTGGCGCCTCTCGGACGCCGGGGTGTGGATTCGCATCATCACCCACCGGCTGGTCTCCAACTGGTCCCACGCCACCGCCGTCGCCGACACGGTCCGGTGGCTCGACGAGCAGCGGATCCCCTACCGCGATCTGTGCTTCCTGGGCGCCAAGCCCCAGGTCGGCGCCGACATGTACGTCGAGGACGCCCCCCACAACGTGGAGGCGCTCCGGGCGACCGGGAACCCGGTCGTGGTCTTCGACCAGCCGTACAACCGGCACCTGGCGGGGCCGAGGGCCTCGTCCTGGCTCGAGGTCGAGACGCTCGTGACCGAGGCGGTGGTGACGTCCGGACGGCCGTTCCCCGCCCCGCTGCCCCTCGACGGGCTCGACCCGGCGGGCGAGCGGCTCGACAGCGGAGGGTGAGCCCGCTGCGCCAACCGGCGCGTTAGCGTCGTGTGACCACGAGCGAGGAGTCCTGTGAGCAGCCCCGACGAGGCGATCGACACCACCACGAGCAGTCCGGCCGAGCCGACCGGTGACGGTCCGCACGGAAGCGACCCGTCCTCACCGGAGCAACGGTTGAACCGGACGTCCGCCCTGGTCGCGATCTTCGTGGTCAGCCTGGCGGGCCTCCTGCTCGAGGTCGCCTACACCCGGATCATCTCCTACAAGCTCTGGTACTACTACACGTACCTCGTCATCGGACTCGCACTGCTCGGCATCGGCAGTGGAGCGACCGTCGTGGTCCTGTCCAAGACCATCCGGGCCGCCGGGACCCGGAAGGTGCTCGGCCTCGCCAGTCTGTGGGGTGCGGTCAGCATCGTCCTGGGCTACCTGGTCGTCAGCCAGATCCCGATCAACACCCTGGCGTTGTGGAGCTACGGGACGGGAGCGTCGTTCAAGTCCCTGGCGACACTGTTGGTCATCTGCTTCGCGCTCTTCGCCACGTTCATCGCCATCGGCGTCATGATCGCCGTGCTCCTCGGCCGGGGAGGCGACGACATCGGCCGGCTGTACTTCGCCGACCTGCTGGGCGCCGGTATCGCCGCGCTCGTGGTCGTGTTCCTGATCACGTGGATCGGCCCGCCATCCGTCGTCGCCCTCTCCGCCGCCGCCCTCGCCGTCCTCGCCGCCTGGGTCACTCCCGGCACCCAGCGCGTGCAGCGGGGCGTCGCTCTGGAACTGGCCGTCCTGCTGGCCATCCCGGCGTTCCTGCCCGGACTGGTGCCGGACATCCGGCCCGAGGACACGAAGATCCAGGCCGGTCCGAATCGGGTCTTCTCGTCCTGGGGTCCGGTGTTCCGCGTCGACGTCGACGAGATCGCACCCACCGAGGACCAGCAGAAGAACGAGGACATCAAGATCCTGACCCACGACGGAACGCCGGGTTCGGGGCTCAATCGTTTCGACGGCGACCCCGATGCGGTGACGCGGTTCGATGCCGACCCGCGGGCCTGGCCGTTCGACATCCTCGGTACGCCCCCGGACCGCGAGCTGATCATCGGCTCGGCGGGCGGCAACGAGATCGTGGCGTCGTTGTCGCGTGATGCGGTGCGCATCGACGCCGTCGAGTTGAACCCCGTGACGGTCGGCCTGGTCGAGGACACCTTCGCCGACTTCACCGGCAACCTCACGGACTTCCCGCAGGTGAACCTCACCCAGGGCGACGGCCGTTCGTTCCTGGCCCGCTCCGGTGACCTCTACGACCTGGTCTGGTTCGTCGCCCCCGACAGCTACGCGGCCAACAACGCAGCGTCCTCGGGAGCATTC
>CAYMKW010000159.1:0-4097 GCA_964391365.1 uncultured Microthrixaceae bacterium
GAACGCGAGCCGCTCCAGCTCCTCGGCCAGCTCCGGCGAGAGCGCCGACTGGAGCTGGTCGATGGAGGACTCGTAGATCCGTCGCAGCTGGTCGCGGGCGGGCTCGTCCATCTCGGTCTGGCGGAGCTCCTCGAGGAGCTGCTTGGCCATGGCGCCGATGCGGATCACCGTCGCCGGCGACGACACGTCCGGGACCGGCGCCTCACCGTCTCCGGAAACCGGATCCTGACCGTCGACCCCGGTGAGCGACTCCGGGGAGTGGATCGGGAACTCGCCTGGCGACAGGACACCGTCGGGGCTCACGACCCCCTCGGCTGACGTGCTGCTGGGGGATGGGTGATCGTCGGACACGCTGGCGGATCCTACGCGGTCGATCAGCGACCGCCGACCGCGCACAGCAGTGGCACGTGGACCTCGTCCGAGGTCATCGAACCGTGGCGACCCTGCAACTGGAACGGACCCGTGTCGGCGGGGTCCTCGAAGGCCACCGGCTCCCGGGCCACGAGTGCCACGTCCCCGAGCCGGGAAGCCGGGCCGGGGAGGACCTTGGGACCGAACCACCCCTCGTCGAGGACACGATCACGTCCGACGACCCAGGCGACGTCGCCGTGCGCCGAGGACGCAGCCTCGAGCAGGTCGGCGGCGGCACCGGGAACGGCGTGCAACCAGCGGAAGCGGGCCTCGCCCGACTGGGCCGCCACCAGCCCCAGGACCTCCGGGGCCGGAGGGGCGATCCGCGGTCCGACGTCCACCTGACCGTGGTCCGAGGTGATGACGAGCGCAGCACCGGGCGGCAGCGACTCGACCAGGAACTCGACCATCCGGTCGACGAACACCAGCTCGGCGTCGTAGCAGTCACCGAGGCCGTACTCGTGTGCCACCTTGTCGATCCCGTCGTAGTAGGCGTACACGAACGGCTCTCCCGCCTGCAGTTGGCGCAGGATCTCGGCGACGAGCGTCGAGGGCATCCGGTACGGGACGTGACGGCATCCGGCCAGGTGGGCGCGGGTGAAGCCCGAGTCCCGGAACTCCGCCCGGACGACGACGGGCGGCCGGTGACCCTCGAAGGGCTGCTCGTGCTGGATCGACTCGGGTGGGAGCGACTCGCGGGCATCGCCCTTGGAGGTCGACCACCGGAGCACGTTCAGCACGTCGCCCTCGACCTGCATCCGGTAGCCGATGATCCCGTGCTCCCCCGGCGGGAGGCCGGTGCAGATGCTGGTCAGCGCGGTCGCCGTCGTCGTCGGGGCGACGGTCGTGATGCGGACGGCGTCCATGGAGGTCAGCCCCCGGAGGAAGCCGACACGCTCCTGCATCTGGTTCCATCCCAGACCGTCGAGGACGAGGACCACGACCTGGTCCGCGTCACGGACCGCGGCGGGCATCCACTCGGGAGCCCGAGCCGGGTCCTCGACCAGCGGCCGGACGACATTGGAGGTGCACGCCCCGTCGTAGTCGGGGAGCACCGGTTCGTTGTGGTCCACTCATCGACCTCCTGGCCTGCCTCCCACGCTACCGATCGCGGCCCCCGCCGGGAAGGCCACCGGATCGGCCGCGGGCCTACAGTGACGACGTGAAGGTCTCGACACGCGGCGACTACGCCAGCCGGGCGCTGTTGTCCCTGGCGCTGCACGGCGCCGCAGGGCCGACGTCGGTCCGCGACATCGCAGAGCGGACCGGCCTTCCCCAGCCCTACCTGGAGCAGATCCTGCTCGCCCTGAAGGGGGCCGGACTGGTCCGGTCCAAACGTGGCGTCGGCGGCGGCTACGTGCTCGCCCGGGAGCCCGAGGAGATCACCCTGGCGCAGATCGTGGCCGCGGTCGACGGGCCGATCCGGGCCGGCGACTTCGGCGAGCCGCACACGGGTGGGGCCTGCGACCACGAGGGCCAGTGCGTGCTGCTGGCGATCTGGGGCGACCTCAGTCACCGCATGCAGGGTCTGCTCGATGCCTACACGCTGGCGGACCTGTCCGGCATGACCCGTGGCGAGCGCGACTGGCCGGGCTGAGCCGCAGCGACCTCAGATCGTCCGGTCCTCGGTGGCGGGCACCAGCGAGTCCAGGACCGAGCGCAGGTCGTCCGGCAGGGGCGAGTCGAACGCCATCCGTTCGCCCGTCACGGGGTGGACGAACTCCAGGTGACGGGCGTGCAGGAACGGGCGGTCCAGACCCGGGGAGGCCCGACGGGGACCGTAGAGGTCGTCCCCCACCACCGGGTGCCCGACCGAGTCGAGGTGCACCCGGATCTGGTGGGTGCGACCGGTCTCGAGCCGACAGGTCAGCAGCGAGCAGTCCCATGGATCGTCGAAGGACCCATCGACCGCGTAGTGCGTGCGCGACGGGCGACCGTCGACCGCCACGGTCATGCGGAGCGGGTTGCGGCGGGACCGACCGACCGGGGCGTCGATCACGCCGTGCGGGTGCTCGGGCGTGCCCCAGGCCAGCGCCGTGTACACCCGGCCGACCTCGTGGGCGGCCAGCTGGGAGACCAGGTCGGCGTGCGCCTCGGGGGTCCGGGCGACGACGAGCAGCCCCGAGGTGCCCTTGTCGAGACGGTGGACCAGACCGGGGCGGTCGGGCTCGCCGACCAGCACCCCCGATTCGGGGTCGAGTTCCGGGAACCGGTGCACGAGCCCGTGCACCAGCGTGGCTCCCCGGTGGCCGGGGCCGGGGTGGACGACCAACCCGGCCGGCTTGTCGACCACGATCACCGAGTCGTCGGCGTGGACGACCTCGACCGGGACATCGGGGTCGCCTCGCAGCGGCTCGGGCACCCGCCGCGGGTCGGCGGTGACGACCAGGAGATCGGCCTCCTCGAGGCGGGTCGACGGCTTGGTCACCACCCGCCCGCCGACCTGCACCGCACCACGATCGAGCAGCGAACTCGCCTCGGCGCGGGTGCAGCCGGTCAGCATCGCGACGGCGCGGTCGACGCGCTCCCCCGCCAGCGCCGGCGGCACGACGGCCTCGAGGAAGGCCGGGCCCGTCGGGACCCCGCCCTCAGCCGGGCCCGGTGACGCCATCCGGTTCCATGACCATCGTCACCGCCAGGAGGATCCCGCCGACGACGACCGCAGCGTCGGCGACGTTGAAGATGGGCCACCACTGCAGATCGATGAAGTCGACCACGGCGCCCGACATGAACCCGTCACGAGCCCGGCTCAGGCGGTCGACCACGTTGCCGAGGGCGCCCCCGACGACGATGCCGATCAGCACCAGCTGGAGACGCGACGTCACACGCCGGGACACGACCAGGAGCGCCACCACGATCCCCGTGGCGACGATGCCGATGAGCCACCCCCGGCCGGCGCCGGCGGAGAAGGCCATGCCCGTGTTCTCGGCGTAGTTGAACCGGAGCGTCCAGATGACGTCGATCGGCTCGGAGCCGCGCAGCCGCTCGACGGCCCACCACTTGGAGAGCTGGTCGAGGAGCAGGACGAGCGCGGCCGCCGGCAACACGATCGCCCACCGTCGGACCGGCGCCGGGTTCGGATCCCCGGCGACGCCGTCAGCGGAGTCGGTTGACGCGGAACTCGACACGCTCCCTCGCCCACGGGATCGCCTGCAGTCGCTCCTTGGGGATCCGCTGGCCGGAGACCTCGCAGATCCCGTAGACGCCCCGGGCGACACGGTCCAGAGCAGCGTCGATCTCCTCGACGACGGCGAGCGCCTGCCGGGAGCGGACGAGGTCGAAGTCGCGCTCGACCGCGATGTTGTCGCCCTCGCCGCCCTCGTCGTCGAACTGGACGTCGCCCGGTTCACGGTCGCGGACGAGCGAGTCGGCCTCCTCCTGCAGCGAGGCGGCCTGCTGCAGGTGGGTGGCACGCTCCTCCTCGAGGACCAACCGCTGCTCCTCGACGAACTTGGCGTCGTAGGGCTTGCCGGGACGCGGCTTGGGCGGCGCTTTCTTGGCCGGTGCAGCCTTCTGGGCCGGCGCAGCCTTCTTGGCCGGTGCAGCCTTCTGGGCGGGTGCAGCCTTCTTGGCCGGTGCAGCCTTCTGGGCGGGTGCAGCCTTCTGGGCGGGTGCAGCCTTCTTGGCCGGCGCAGCCTTCTTGGCCGGCGCAGCCTTCTTGGCCGGCGCAGCCTTCTTGGCCGGCG
>CAYMKW010000160.1:0-4089 GCA_964391365.1 uncultured Microthrixaceae bacterium
CGCTTCATCGAGGCGCCGACACCGTTGCTGGCATCGAGCAGCTCGTTGGCGAGACGCTCGGCCATGGTGCGCTAACGACGCTGACGGGAGTAGCCGACCAACCAGCGGACGGCGAGGGTGTTGGCCCGGCGGGGGCGCACCTCGACCGGCACCTGGTACGTGGCTCCACCGACACGACGGCTAAGCACCTCGAGCTGCGGCCGGACGTTGTCGACGGCGCGCTTCAGGGTGGAGATCGGATCCGAGCCCGTCTTCTGCTCGATGGTGTCGAGCGCCTGGTAGACGATCCGCTCGGCGGTGGACCGCTTGCCGCGCTGGAGGATCTTGTTGACCAGCTGGGTCACCAACAGCGACCGGTAGACCGGATCGGGCTGGAGCTCGCGTCGGGGGGCTGGACCCTTCCGGGGCATGTCAGGACTCCTTCTTGGCGCCGTAGCGCGACCGGGCCTGCTTGCGGTCACGCACACCGGAGGTGTCGAGGGTGCCGCGCACGATCTTGTAGCGGACACCGGGGAGGTCCTTCACACGACCGCCACGGACCAGGACGATGCTGTGCTCCTGCAGGTTGTGACCCTCGCCGGGGATGTAGGCGCTGACCTCGATCCCGCTCGACAGCCGGACACGGGCGACCTTGCGCAGCGCCGAGTTGGGCTTCTTGGGGGTGCTGGTGAACACGCGGGTGCACACGCCACGCCGCTGGGGCGCGCCCTTGAGCGCCGGCGTGGACTCCTTGCGGCGCTTCGTCGTGCGGCCCTTGCGGACCAACTGCTGGATCGTGGGCACGCTGAAACCTTCCTGAGTTTCCTACTCGAGCGAACTGCGAGGTGACGGTCCGACCGTCACCCGGGTGGTCACGGCCCCGGAACGCTCACTGCGCACCGCTGGCCGGCGGGTCATCGTAGGAGCGGCGTGGGTTTCGAGGCAAACCGCGGGTCGGTCGGACCCGACGCCCACGCCGTTCAGAGCCCGGCGACGGTGGCGGTCATGGACCCGACGACCTGGCCACCGAGCTCGGCCGAGCGGCTCCCGGTGAAGGTGCCGCGGCCACCAGTCACCCCTGCGTAGGTCCCGCTCCCACCGATCACCGTCAACTCGGCCGCGAAGGTCGAGTCGCTGGACCCCTCGGCGGCGGCGGGCTGGGTCGCCTCGCCGTCCATCCGGAACGCAAGCACGTCTCCGTTCGGCCACACCAGGGAGACGAACCCGAAGAACGGGCCGGTCCCCTGCTCGTAGTCGACGTTGCCGAGCATCTCCACGTCGACCGCCTGGCCGTCCACGGTCGAGGGGCCGACGAGCTGGTTCCAGCCGTAGTTCATCTCGCCGTTCGGCCCGACCTGCCGGAGGATCCGCTGCTGGGAGGTCAACGAGACGTCCCAGGCCAGCTCCCGTCCGGCGACCGTCGCGGTGGAGGTCGTCTCCCCCGCCACGGTCGACGAGGCCGCGGCGTCGGCCGACTCGCCCGACCCGCCGCCGCAACCGGCGGTGACGAACACCGACGCAGCCGCCGCCGCGGCGAGCCACGGGCGAACGCGGCCGAGCCGGTTCACTCTGCGGGCTCGCCGTCGGCGTCCGACACCGGTGCCGGGAACTCGATGACCTCGGCACCCCCGTCGACGTGCTCGACCCCGGGCTCGGTGCCGGTGTCCGCCAGGACATCGGTGACCGTGGCCTGGATCGCCGGCTCGTCCTCGGCCGGTGCGTCACCCAGATTGGCGAGCCACTGTGCGGCGTTGGCGGGGTCGACCCCCGGGTCGTCGGAGGAGAAGTACTCCATCGGCTCGTAGTCCGGGGCGTACGGGAGGATCTCCTGGTAGCGCTCCATGCCGGTCCCGGCCGGGATCAGCTTGCCGATGATGATGTTCTCCTTCAGGCCGACGAGGTTGTCGGACCGCCCGTCGATCGCCGCCTCGGTGAGGACCCGGGTCGTCTCCTGGAAGGAGGCGGCCGAGAGCCACGAGTCGGTGGCGAGCGAGGCCTTGGTGATGCCCATCAGGACGGGACGACCCTCGGCGGGCTTCCGGCCCTCCTGGACGATCTCCCGGTTGCGCTCGTTGAACTCGCGCTGGTCCTTGGTCTCGCCAGGCAGGAAGTCGGAGTCACCGGCCTCCTGGATGGCGATCCGCCGGGTCATCTGCCGGACGATCAGTTCGATGTGCTTGTCGTGGATCGACACGCCCTGGTCCCGGTAGACCCGCTGGACCTCGTCGACCAGGTACTGCTGGACCGCACGGACGCCCTTGATCTCGAGCAGCTCCTTGGGGTCTCGCGGACCCTCGACCAGCGGATCACCGGCGACGACCTCCTGGCCGTCGGCGACCTCGAGCTTCTGCTCGCGCTCGATCGTGTGGGACTCCTCGGAGCCGTCATCGGCGACGATGACCACCGTCCGGGCCTTGGACATGCCGGCCTCGTCGGCCTCGTCGATGCGCACCACGCCCGATGACCGGGCCAGGATCGCCCGGTTCTTGGGGGTCCGGGCCTCGAAGAGCTCGACGACGCGGGGCAGACCACCGGTGATGTCACCCGATGCTCCCGCCACACCACCGGTGTGGAAGGTTCGCATCGTGAGCTGCGTACCCGGCTCACCGATGGACTGCGCAGCGATGACGCCGACCGCCTCGCCGGGCTCGATGCCCTTCCCGGTGGCCAGCGACAGGCCGTAGGAGGCGGCGCTGATACCCAGCTCGCTCTCGTCGGTGAGCGGCGACAGCACGCGGACCGAGGTGACGCCCTCGTCGTCGCGCATGGCCTCCATCTCCTCCATCCCGACGAGCGTCCCGCGTTCGAACACGGTGCCGTCGGCGAGCGTGACGTCCTCCGCCAGCGTCCGGCTGTAGAGCCGGCTCTCGAGGTAGTAGCGGCGGCCGGGGACGTCGGGTCGGACGTCCTCGATCTCGACGCTGCGGACCGGACCGCCGTCCGCGAACGGGTCGCGGCCGTTGATGATGAGCTCCTGGGAGACGTCGACGAGGCGACGGGTCAGGTAGCCGGAGTCGGCGGTACGGAGGGCGGTGTCGACCAGACCCTTCCGGGCACCCGGCGTGGCGATGAAGTACTCCAGCACCGAGAGGCCCTCACGGAAGTTCGACTTGATCGGGCGGGGGATCATGTCGCCACGGGGGTTGGCCACGAGACCGCGCATGCCGGCGATCTGGCGGACCTGCAGCATGTTCCCTCGGGCGCCCGAACCGACCATCATCTCGATCGGGTTGAACTGGTCGGAGCGCATGACGCGCTCGGTCGAGCGGGTCACCTCGTCAGTGGCCTTGGTCCACACCTCGACCTCGAGCTGCTTGCGCTCGCCGTCGCTGATGATGCCGCGCAGGAACTGCTTCTCGATCTTCTCGGCCTCGGCCTCGTGCTGGTCGAGGATGTCGTACTTGTCGTCCGGCGTGTGGACGTCGTTCATGGAGATCGTCAGGCCCGAGCGCATGGCGTACTGGAAGCAGAGTGACTTGATCCCGTCGAGGGCCGCCGCTGCGACGCCCTTGGGGAAGTCCGTCGCCAGGTGGTCGACGATGCGGCCCATGTCGCCCTTGCGGACGACCGAGTTCACGTAGGGGTACCCGGCAGGGAGCACCCGGTTGAACAGGAGCCGACCGGCGGTCGTCGTGTGGTACGTGGCCGCCGAACCGTTCGCCGGCGTCGCCACGAGGTCCGCGAACTCGCTCCCCCGGTACTGGATCGGCCAGTGGACCTTGATGATCCCGGCCTCGAGGTCGCGCTCGACCTCGTCCATGCGCGAGTAGCTCGGCACGCGCTGAACGGTTGCGCCGCTCGGCAGTTCGATCTGCGCGGCGGAGGATGCAACGTCCCGGAGGGACTCGTAGGCGGGCGTGCCGGCGGGCGGTTCGACCAGCGACGTCAGGTAGTAGGCGCCGATGACCATGTCCTGGGTCGGGGCCACCAGCGGCTTGCCGTGTGCCGGCGAGAGCATGTTGTTCGCGCTCAGCATGAGGATCCGGGCCTCGGCCTGGGCCTCGGCGGACAGGGGCAGGTGCACCGCCATCTGGTCACCGTCGAAGTCGGCGTTGAACGCCGTGCAGACCAGCGGGTGGATCTGGATCGCCTTGCCCTCGACCAGGATCG
>CAYMKW010000161.1:0-4083 GCA_964391365.1 uncultured Microthrixaceae bacterium
GGCCAGCTCCTCCAGTCCGGACCGGTGGCCGAAGGTGACCTCCTCGACGCCGACGACCTCGACGGCCAGCGGAGTCGGGAACGAGGAGTCGAACATCTGCGCCAGTGGTTCATCGCGGTACACGCCAGCCGCGTCGAGGTTGACGACACCGGCCACCTCCCTCGAGGACACGACCCGTCCCATCCAGCGGCGTGGCCACGGGTCGTCGAGCTGACCGACGGCTCGTGCCGAAGCGCCGGAGGATGGCAGCAGGTCGTCGCCGAGGGAGTCGGCGGCAGGGTGACCAAGTGCTGCGAGTCGCACCTGGCGTACCGGGTCGACGAGCAGTTCCCTGAGCACGTCAGCCGGGAGCCCGGGGTGGGCGGCGGCGAGTTCGCGGATCGCCGGGTCGTCGCACATCGCGATCAGGCTGCGGAGTTCGTCTCCGGTCGGCGCGCCATCGCTCAACACTGCGGTCGCCAGGAGTCGCAGCAGTTCGACCGGACGCGTCGAATCGGAGGCGAGCCTCACCAGCAGCGAGGGACCGACAGATCTGGATGCCTCGTCGGCGAATCCCGATGCCTCCCCGGAGACGATGAGTCGGCAGCTCGGACCGCCCGCCGGGTCGCCGATCCTGACCTCGATCCCGTCCGGCACGCCGTGTCCACGCGTCTCACCCACCGTCCCCTCCCTGATCCGTCTGGGGGATGGATCGGCACGCGTCAACCCTGCGTCGATGGGTCGGGAAGACCACCCTCTGCGGCACAGGGGTCTGGATCGATGCCGGCGGGGTCCGAGCGCACGAGCCGAGCCACGGTTCCCGGTGAGCCGGCCCGGTGTCGCGGACCAGTGGCGCGCTGCGCGACCGACGACTGACCTCAGGGTCTCGGTGTGCGGGGCGGGGCGACGACGGTCTCGACCGGTCCCTCCGGGCGGATGGCCCAGAACATCGACGGTGCGACGAACCGACCCGCGACGCGGAAGATCTCCCAACCGAGCACCAGATCGTGGTCGTCACCGTTGACGGTGACGACGGGCGTGAAGCCGAGACTGTCGACCAGCACGTTGCCGGCAGTCCCGTAGTCGAAGTAGGTCATCCCGGCGAAGCTGCGTGGCCAGGTGATCAGGTCACCGTCGGTACGCACCCGGTAGTGGGCGAACGCAGCGTCGGAACCGTCCCGGCGACGCTTGGGAACCTGCGCACCCTTGGTGCCGCGCTGTTCCAGCTTGACGTTCCAGCCGCGGAATCCGGCGCCGTTCTCGTCGGCGACGACCACCTTGCGGAACGTCTCCCACAGGACGGCGTGTCCGACACGGCCCATGCTCAGGTCGGCCCCGAGGAACTGCTGCCCGGCGAGCGCCTCGGGATCGACCCGGCCGCCGGTCTGCATGAGCCCCCAGAGCTGGGCACCCGACATGGACATGAGGTCCTCGAGTTCGAGACGGGAGGCGTTCGGTCCGGGGATGTTCATCGGTGCTCCTCGGTCGGTTGGTTGGGAGTGGAGATGGAGACTGTCGCAGCTCGGTCCAGGTCGGCACCGGCGACCCGGCGGGCGCACAGCGTGGCGATCGCCATGATCGGCACCTGCGGGTTCACCCCGAGACTCGACGGGAACACGCTCGAGTCGGCGATGTACAGCCCGAGGACGTTGTGGTGTTGGAAGTCGACGCCCACGACGCTGCGGGAGGGATCGCTCCCCATCCGAGCGGTGCCGAACATGTGCGTGATCGCCGCAGTGAACGCCGCTGCCCGGCGGGGTCCGAAGTCCTCGAGGTCTCGGAGCCGACGCGGGTCGTCGACCACCCTGTCGAAACCCCGAACACCGGGGTCGACATGCTCTGCACCGGCCGCCAGCATCATCTCGCCCATCACCCGCAGACCCCTGCGGAACCGGGCGACGTCGTGGTCCGTGGGCCGGTACTGCACCACGGTGCGACCCCGGACGAGCCGCACACGACCGTGCGCCTCGGCCCGCACCGCCGCACCCCAGTCGGCGTGGTGGGCGAGGTCGTCGATGTGGCGGGCCAGGTCCGAACCGACGCCAAGGACGCGCGCCGCGAGCAGGTCCACCCCCATGCCGAGCACCTCGAACTTGAGGCCCTCGTGGCGGAGCCCGGTGACCTCGTGGCCCTGGGATGCGCCCTCCCACATGCGCACAGGTTCGGGGAAGCGGCCGGTCATCGACACTCCGGGATGCGCCTGGAAGTGCCGACCGACGGGCCCCTGCGAGATGCCGCTCGCCAGCAGCAACGCCGGGGTCTGCACGGCGCTGGCAGCGACGACCACCGCACGGGTCGCCGTGACCCGGACCGCACCGCCGCCCTCCGCCGTGCCGAGCACCCCGACGGCGCGACCTCGCGTGGCGAGCACCGACGTGACCTGGACCGACGACAGCACGGTCGCGCCGGCTCCGGTCGCATCGGCGAGCAGCGTCCGGTCGACCGATGTCTTGTGCCCCTCGGGGCATCCCTGGAGGCAGCGGCCGAGACCTCGGCACCCTGCGACGTTCCGACGGATCGGTCGGTGCTCCAGGCCGAGCGCCTCGGCACCCCGTGCCATCAGCAGGTTCTTGGCGCCGGCGACCGAGGGGTCGGTGGGCCGGACGTTCAGCCGGCCTTCGATCTCGTCGGTGACCTGCTCCAGCACCCCCCACGGGAGCGCGTCGGCAAGAGCAGGATCGTCGACGAGCCACGAGCGGTGGACATCGGCCGGGAGTCGCCAGCAGATGGCGCCGTTGACCGGCGAGCTGCCGCCGACCATCCGGCCCTGCACGTAGGGGATCGGGGCGCCGCCCACGACCATCGAGGAGCCCATGTCCCGGTAGGTGTCGGCCATGGACCCGAAGGTGGTGGCCCGGAACTCGTGCGGCTCCCACCATCGGCCGGCCTCGATGACGACGACGTCGAGCCCGAGCGGCGCAAGTTCCGCCGCCACCGCGGCACCCGCCGGGCCGCTGCCCACCACCACGACGTCCGTGTCGATCCGCAGTCCCGTTCCGACCTCGCGCCCGTCGATGCGGGCGGTCATGGACTCGACTCCGGTTCCGCCGGTCCGACCTGCAACGGGCCCCGCACCAGGGCCTCGACGTCATCGTCGGAGAAGTACGCGAAGCAGGCGACGACCGTGGCCGCGTCGACCAGCGGACGGAACAGCGCGGACCGTCCCGCTCGGAGGACCACCTGATCGGCGGTCGGCGCGTCGAGCGACGCGAGCCCACGGCGGTGGCCGTAGCAGCGCGGCGCGACGGTCGAGAGCGCCACCACGGCGACGGCGAACCAGGCGCGCACGTGGAGGGGAGCGGTCGCGTCGAAGCGGCGCCAGAACGCCGGCAGGTCGACCCGTTCCGGACCCGGCAGGTCCGCAGGTCGACCGACCAGTGCCATGACGAGCGCGTCGCGCCGAGCCCCACTGCTCACGGTGCCACCGACCGCTCGAGCAGGAGCCGGTACTCGGCGATCGTGTGCTCGTCGACATCGGCCATCGCCCGCTCCAAGCGTGCAGCGAGGTCACTGCCCCCGTCGCGCACCGCGGCGAGCACCTGCTCGACCGAACGGATGTTGCGCTCCGGGTCGCCGTACATCGCCGCGACCAGCAGGGGGAGTTCCTCTAGTGCCCGCTCGATCGAGTTCACGAGCGCCACCATGACCGAGTTGCCCGTCGCGCCCACCACGGCACGGGCGAGCGCCATGTCGGCCCTCCACACCGTCTCCGGTCCGCCATCGAGTGCGACCATCGGCAGGGGGTCGAGCACGTCGAGGACCTGCTCGCGGTGGCGCGTGACCAGCCGGGCCGCGAGCACCCGGCGCACCTCCAGCAGGTCGGCCAGGACGCCGGCCGACTGTTCCGGGTCGTCGTCCAGCGCGGCGAGGCGCTCCGGCACGAGCGAGAGGTCACCGGAGCGGGCCGGGTCGTTGACCACCACACCGCTGCCCCAGCGCGCCGTGACGAGTCCCTTGGCCTCGAGCCGGGCGAGCGCCCGCTGAACCGTGTTGGGGTTGACCTCGAACTCCTCGGCGAGTGTGCGAACCGGTGGCAGGTTGGCGCCGACGGCGTACTCGCCGCGCAGGATGCGACGGGTGAGCGCACGGTCGATCCGCTCCGGC
>CAYMKW010000162.1:0-4002 GCA_964391365.1 uncultured Microthrixaceae bacterium
GGGCTCGCCGATCAGCACCGGGTTGTTCTTGGTGCGCCGTGACAGCACCTGCACGACCCGACGGATCTCCTCGTCGCGGCCGATCACCGGGTCGAGCCGGCCGCTGCGGGCGTCCTCGGTCAGGTCGCGTCCGTACTTCTCGAGCGCCTGGAACGTGTCCTCCGGGTTCTGCGAGGTGACCCGCTGGGTCCCGCGCACCTCGGCGAGCGCCCCCAGGACCTGTTCCCGGGTGGTGCCGTCGAAGCGCCGCTCGCCGACGGGCCGACCGGCGTCGCCACCCACCAGCGCCAGCAGGAGGTGCTCGGTCGAGATGTAGTCGTCGCCCAGTTCCCGGCGGGCCTCATCGGCGTCGTCGAGCACGGCGACGAAGGCCCGGCCCGGCCGGGTCTCGGAGCCGTAGGACGAGGGGAGCAGCTCCACAGCGGCATCCGCTGCGTCCCGCAGCTCCAGGGGGGACAGGCCCAGCTTGCGGACGACCGGGAGCACCACGCCGTCCTCCTGGCGGAGCAGCGCGGCGAGCAGGTGGTCGGGGGTGACCTCGGGGTTGTTGCGACGCCGGGCCGACTGCTGGGCCTCGCCGATCGCCTCGGTGGTCTTGTGGGTCCAGGTGTTGGGGTCGAGGGGCATACGGTCAGTCTACTCCGGACTCAATAAACTTGCTAGAGCGACACTCAAGTTCTGGAGGGTCCGCTCAGACTCGCGGGGGACGTCGGACCACCTGCGGACGGGGGCTGACCGGCACCAGATCACGCCGGTACTGGCGGTGCAGCTGCGCCACCTCCTCGCGCAGGCGGCGGACCTCGTTCTCCAGTTCGAGCACCCGCTTCACCCCGGCCAGACTGAGGCCCTCGTTGGTCAGCTCCTGGATGCGCTGCAGCAGGTCGATGTCGGCCTGGCTGTAGCGCCGGCTCCCGCCCCGGGTTCGACCCGGGGCGACCAGGCCCTTCCGCTCGTAGATTCGCAGCGTCTGCGGATGGACCCCGGCGAGCTCGGCCGCCACCGAGATGACGTAGACGGCCTGCTCGTACTCAGGCACCGTCGCCCCCGGAGGTGGCTCCGGCACCCGCCGACGGGTTGGACGAACTCTGGTGACCTGCGGCGTCGAGCGCCTCGATGGCGGCGCGCTCCTCATCGGTGAGGTCGGTCGGGACCGACACCTCCACGGTGACCATGAGGTCACCCGTGGCCTTCGTGGTGCTGAGGCCCCGACCGCGGACCCGGAAACGTCGACCGGTCTGGGTGCCGGCCGGGAGCCGGATCGTGACGGTGCCTCCGTCGAGTGTCGGCACCGGCACCTCGGCGCCGAGCGCCGCCTGGGCGAAGGTCACCGGCACCGTGACCGTGAGGTTGTCACCGTCGCGGCCGAACGTCGGGTGGGGGGTCACCCGCACCCGGACGAACAGGTCGCCGTCGGGCCCGCCGTTGGCGCCGGCGCCACCGCGTCCCTTGACCCGGATCCGCTGGCCGTCGCGAACGCCCTGGGGGATCCGGACCTTCACCTGACGTGGCCGACGAACGGCACCGACCCCGCCGCAGGTGGAACAGGGCGTGTCGATGACCCGCCCCCGACCTCCGCAGCTCGTGCAGGGTCGGCTGAACGAGAACGGCCCCTGGTTGTCCTGGACCGCCCCCGTCCCTCCGCAGTCGGAGCAGACCCGCGGGGCCGTGCCGACGGCGGCCCCACTACCGAAGCAGTCGGGGCAGCGGACCTCGGAGGTCACGTTGACCGTGGTGGTCGCACCCCGGGCGGCGTCCTCGAACGACATGGTGAGCTCGGCCTCGATGTCGGTCCCGCGTCGGGGGCCGGTCGAACTGCGCGACGGACCACCCGACCGGCCGCGGCTGAACAGCCCGCCGAACAGGTCCGACAGGTCCGATGCGTCGAACGTGGCGCCGCCGGGACCGAACCCGCCGCCACCACCGCCGCCACCGAAGGCGCCGGCCATGGGGCCGAGCTTGCGGACCTCGTCGTAGCGGGTGCGCTTCTCGGGATCTCCGACCACCTCGTAGGCGGACGAGACCTCCTTGAACCGGTCCTCGGCCGCGGTGTCCCCCGGGTTGGCATCGGGGTGCAGCTTCCGGGCGAGCGCGCGGTAGGCCTTGGTGATCTCCTTCTGCGAGGCGGTCTCCGAGACGCCGAGCACCCGGTAGTAGTCGGTCTCGAACCACTCGCGTGGTGGCGCGTCCACGACTCAGCCCACCACCTGCACCATGGCCGGGCGGACGACCTTGCCGTTCCAGAGGTAGCCGGACCGCAGCACCTGGGCGACCGACGGGTCGCCGTCACCCTCTGCGTGCATCACCGCCTCGTGGATGTTCGGATCGAAGGGGACGTCCGCCTCCGCGACCCGGACCAGCCCGAGCTTCTCGAGGGTGCCGAGCAGCTGCGTGTGCAACGGCTCGACCTCGGCCAGCCCCTGTGCGAGTGCGGCCTCGCCGGCGTCGAGGACCGGGAGGAGCTCCCGGACCAGGTCGGCCGCTGCCGAGGCGCGCTGCTCGTCACGCTGGGTGTCCACCCGTCGCTTGTAGTTGGCGAACTCCGCCTGGACGCGCTGCAGGAGGTCCCGCAGTTCGTCACGCTCGGCCTCGACCTGCTGGGCGATCTCCACCGCTTCGGCCACGGCGTCCTCGGCGCTCTGCTCGAGCCCCTCGACGCCGGCCGAAGCCGCATCGAGGTCGGCGACGATGCGACGCGCCTCGGCCTCCAGGTCGATCTCCTCACCGGTGTCCAGGTCGAACGGCTCGCGGTCGGACCCTCCCCCGGGGGGAGGGACCGACCGACCGCCGAACGAGGTGGTCCCGTCCGACGGCCCGCTCACCGGTCCGCCTGATCGTCGTCGACGATCTCGGCGTCGACGACCTCGTCGTCGTTCGGCGACTCGTTGACGCCGCCGTCGTCGCCGGCGGCCGACGCCGAGGCCTGCTCGTAGGCCACCTGCGACAACTGCTGGCTGGCGGTCATGGCGGCGTCGGCCGCGGCGCTGATCCGCTCGCTGTCCGTTCCGTTGAGCGCGGCGCGGAGCTCCTCGAGTGCCGTTTCGACCTGCGCCCGCTGCTCCGGCGACACCTTGTCACCGAAGTCCGCGAGCTGCTTGTCGACCTGGTAGACGAGGCTGTCGGCCCGGTTGCGGGTGTCGGCCTCCTCGCGTCGACGGCGGTCCTCCTCGGCGTGGGCGTCGGCGTCCCGGACCATCTGGTCGATCTGATCCTTGGACAGCGAGGACTGTCCCGTGATCGTGATCGACTGCTCCTTGCCCGTCGCCCGATCCTTGGCCGAGACGTTGACGATGCCGTTGGCGTCGATGTCGAAGGTCACCTCGATCTGCGGAACACCGCGAGGCGCCGGGGGCAGGTCGACGAGCTGGAACTTGCCCAGCGTCTTGTTGAAGTCCGACATCTCCCGCTCGCCCTGCAGCACGTGGATCTCGACCGAGGGCTGGTTGTCGTCGGCCGTGGTGAAGGTCTCGGACTTCCGGGTCGGGATGGTGGTGTTGCGCTCGATGAGCGGGGTCATGACCCCACCCTTGGTCTCGATGCCCAGCGACAGCGGGGTCACGTCGAGCAGCAGGACGTCCTTCACATCGCCCTTCAGGACACCCGCCTGGATGGCCGCACCCATGGCGACGACCTCGTCCGGGTTCACACCCTTGTGCGGCTCACGACCGGTCAGTCCCTCGACCATCTCCTGCACCGCGGGCATCCGGGTGGAGCCTCCGACCAGGATGATCTGGTCGACCTGGTCGGTGGACAGTCCGGCGTCCTTGATGGCCTGCTCGAAGGGGATCTTGCAGCGCTGGATCAGGTCCTCGGTCATCTCCTGGAACTTGGCCCGCGTGAGGGCGTAGTCCAGGTGCAGCGGGCCGGCATCGGTGGCCGTGATGAACGGCAGGTTGATCTGGGTGGACGGCACCTGCGACAGCTCGATCTTGGCCTTCTCGGCCGCCTCCTTGAGACGCTGCATGGCCATCTTGTCCTTGCCCAGGTCGACGCCGTGGTCGCCCT
>CAYMKW010000163.1:0-3952 GCA_964391365.1 uncultured Microthrixaceae bacterium
GCTTGTCCTTCCGGTTCCGCATTGCGTTGATCGGCACCACGACGGCGAAGTAGACGGCTGTCACCACGAGCAGGAACGACACGAGCGCCGTCAGGAACTTGCCGTAGGCCACCTCACCGTTGCCGATCTGCAGGACGAGCGAGTCGAAGTTCGGCTCGCCGACGATGGCACCGATCAGACCCATCAGCACGTCGTTGGTGAACGACGTGACGACCGCTCCGAATGCGGCGCCGATGACGACGCCGACGGCGAGGTCGACGACGTTCCCCTGGCTGATGAACTCCTTGAACCCCTTGATCATCGGTGCACTCCCATCTCGATCGAAGGGATCACCATAGGGGGTATGGAATTGTCGCTCGGGCATGGCCGACGTCCGTGCCGGGACCGTCCTGAGGACGACTCGATGAGGCGAACGCCACGCCCGCTTGGTTCGCCGGATCGACCGGGCGGCCGGTTCAGACGGCGAGTCGCTCCAGGTGCTGGGATCCGCTCGCAGCCCGGAACCGGATCAGCACGTCCGACGGCGACGTGGGCTGGCGGATCGTCCGCGGCGACCGGGCCTCGGCGGTGACCGCCCCGGGGGTGAACTCGGCCAGCACGTAGCCGTGACGGTCCGACTCGAACCAGCGCAGGTGGTTGGAGTTCGAGAGGTTCAGGAACGGCACCGTGGACTCGTCCGCCGGCAGGCCGTTCTCGTCGGCGTTGTTGGACGTCACCGACCCGGTGCCGAACTCGAGCACCCGCGGCGTCGACCCGAGCAGGTCGACGTCGGAGCTGACCTCGGCCACCGAGAAGACGTGGCTGTCGCCGGAGAACAACACGACGTCACGGGTGTCGGCGGCATCGAGCGCATCGAGGATGTGGTTGCGTTCGCCGATGTAGCCGTCCCACTGGGTGGTGTTGAAGTACACGCCGGAGCCCCGGGGCTGGCCCGGGAACCGGCCGACGGACCGCCACGGCCAGAACATCAGCTGGCTGCCGACGACCTTCCACCGGGCACTGGACGTCGTGAGCCCGTCGACCAGCCAGTCGCGCTGGTCGATGCCCAGCATCGTGCGGACCGGGTCGAGCATGCCGGGCTCGTCGGTGGTCGACGTGCCGAGCGGTGTGGCGTCGGGCAGGGTCGGCGAACGGAACGACCGCTGGTCGGTGACGAACACCTCGGCCAGGTCGCCCCAGCGCAGCGAACGGTCGATCCGACCGGGGAGCCGCCTACGGACGGGGACGTGCTCGTCGAAGGCGGCAAGCGCACCGGCGGCCTGCTGGTCGCCCGGCTGCGAGAGCCCGTCGTGGTTGTCGAAGATGTGCATGACCGGGTAGGCGGCGTGCATGGCCTGCAGGTTCGGATCCGAGCGGTACATGCGGTACTTCGACCGGAACTGCTCGAGCGTCACGGCGTTCTGGATGGGGTCGTCGCGCCCGGGGATGTTGACCCGGTCGGCGTACCCGGTCTCGTAGACGTAGTCGCCGAGCGACAACACGAGGTCGACGTCGGTGTCGGGGTCCAGGGCGAGCGACGCCAGGTCCTCGTGCGCCGTGTAGAACCCGTGGGTCCAACGCTGACAGGAGAACGCTGCGACCCGGAACCGGTCGACCGCTCCGACCGGCAGCGTGCGGGTCCGACCGACCGGGCTGGTGGTTGCGTCGTAGCGGAACCGGTACCAGTAGGTCGTGGCGGGCTCCAGGCCGGTCGCCTCGATGGTCACACAGTGGTCACGGAGGCCGGTCGCCAGCGCCGACCCGGACCAGACGATGTTGGAGAACGACGGCGTGGTCGCGACCTCGACGGCGATCGGGACCCCCACCCCGAGGTCACGTTCCGGATGGACCCTGGTCCACAGGAGCACCGAGTCGGGGGCCGGGTCACCCGACCCCACACCCGACGGGTAGGGGCCGACGCCCTCGAACGGCACGCCCGACTGCGGCGGGTAGTCCGGCGACGGCGGGGTGCAGCCGGCGAGCAGGAGTCCCCCTGCGCCGGCGGCCGATGCCGTCAGGAACGTTCGTCGATCCACCGTCGCCCTCCGTGAAGCGAGACCCTCAGGTCAAGGTACCCAGCGCCTCGCCCCGCGGCCAGCGGGCCGGGGTGAACTCGACGTGAACGGCCCGCCGGCGGCCGGGTCGATCAGCCGGAGACGCCGAGCAGTTGCTCCATCCGGGTGATCTCGGCCTGCTGGGTGTCGATGATCCGCTGCGCCAGTGCCGTCGCCTCGGGCGAATCCCCACCGTCGAGCTCCTGTTGGGCCATCTCGATGGCGCCCTCGTGGTGCTGGATCATCAGCTCCAGGTAGAGCCGGTCGAACTCGGCGTCGCGGGCCGACCGGAGCCTGTCGAGGTCGGCGTCCGAGATCATCCCCGACATCATCATCCCGCCGGCCAGCTCCATGTTCTCGTCCATGCTGGCGCCGGGATCGGGCACCTCCGCCCCCCATGCAGTGAGCCACTCGGTCATGAGCGCGATCTCCGGCCCCTGGGCGGCGATGATCTCGGTCGCGAGCGCCTGCACCTCGGGGTCGGAGGTGTTCGTCGCTGCGAGCTCCGACATCTCCACGGCCTGCGCGTGGTGCGGGATCATCCCCTGGGCGAACGCCACGTCGATCGAGTTGTGGACGGCACCACCGGACGGAGGCGCGGTCGTGGGCGTCCCGGAGGCCGCCTGCGCTGTCGTCGTCGAGCCGGTCGCCGAGTCGTCGCCGCCACAGGCGGCGAGGACGACCGGGGCGGCCACCACGAGACCGACCGCCACCAGGCGACGAGCGGCAGCGATCCGGTTCGATGTCGTCGACGAGGACTCGCTCGAGAGAGCACTGGACATCACCGACCTCCTGGGTCAGATGGGCGACGAGACGACGAGGACGGCGGTGAGGGCGACGACGACAAGGAACCCGACGGCCTCCACGGACAGCGACGTGCGCAGCTGGCGAACCGCCGCCGAGGACGGGGCGGCGCCCTCGAACTCCGGCACCAGGTGGCGTCGGTTCCACCAGCCCGTCCACGCGATCGCTGCGACGAGGACCACCTTGAGCGCGAGCACGCGACCGAAGGTGGTGGTGACCAGTGCGTCCACGGACCCCAGGATGAGACCGGCCTGCACGACGCCGGTGACGGACACCGCCAGGAGCGCCCAACCTGCCAGCGTCGAGAAGCGCAGCACCGACCCGGCCAGCGGGTCGCCGGGTCGGACCCGGCTCCGCTGCCAGAACGTCCAGCACAACAGCACCGCACCGGTCGCCCACACGGCTGCCGCCGCCAGGTGGGTGACGTCCGACGCCGCGATCAGCCAGCGGGGTTCCGTGGCCGCCGTGTGGCCCGTGAAGGTCTCGGACGCGACCAGCCCGGCCGCAGCCATCCACGCGAGCGGTGAGGGCACCACCCGCACCAGTTCGTCACGACTGCGCCGACGGCGGACGACGCGTCGGGAGACCGCCACGGCGGTTCCGCCGCTCGCGGCGAGGTCGCCGTCGGGTCCACCGGCTGACGGACCGGTCACCGGGTCACCGCTCGCCGGTGCCTCCTCCGGTGGCTGGGGGAGCCGTTGCACCGAACCGGCCACGAACCAGACCACGCCGACGGCACCGACCAGGCGCAGCAGCGTGGCGACCCCGAACCCACCCGACAGTCCGTCGGTCCACGCCGCCGGGTCCAGCAGCGAGGACCACGCCCCTCCGGACGTCACCACCACCTCGGCGATCACCCCGGCGACGGCGAGCACGCCGACGCCGATGGCGGCACCCTGGACGATCCGGACCAGTCGGCTGCTCTCGCGCCGCGGCCCGCGGTACACGGCGGCCAGGTAGGCCACGCCGCCGACGGCGCCGAGGAGCGCCACGTACAGGAGTCCCCGCAGCACGTCGGCGATCCGCTCCTCGGTCGCCCCGGCGACGGCGACCGGAGCCGTGTCGTCGTCGAGCCCGGTCGCCGCGACCTCGGCGCCGACGTCGGCATCAGCACC
>CAYMKW010000164.1:0-3916 GCA_964391365.1 uncultured Microthrixaceae bacterium
CTCGGTTGGTGGCGGGATCAACTGCACTGTGCCCTCCGGGCCCGGGTGCTCTGATCTGTTCCTCAACGACCCGACACCGCTCCCCGACCAAGTGATCACGTTGAGGGCTGACGTTGCGGTTCCCGAGGGGTACCGCTTCAAGCAATGGTCCGGTGACTGCTCGGGAACGGATCCGGTGTGTCAGGTGACGATGAGCGGCCCCAGAGCCGTCACAGCCGAGTTCTGGGCACCTGAGTTCGGCCTGACCATCCAGGTCAACGGGCCGGGGTTGGTTCGCGGTCTTCTGGCTTCATCCGGCGAGGATGCTGGATTGCTTTGCGGTAACGGCGAGGGCCCACTCTCTGGAACCTTGTGTTCGGTATCGGTGCCTACCGACGCCGAGGTTCAACTCCTCGCCTTCGTGAGTCCGTCAGTGCAGTTGTCGAGTTGGTCACCCAACTGTGAAGTTCGCCCCTCGTTCTCGGGATGCTTTGTCCGGATGGACGATTCCAAGACAGTGATTGCGACGTTCGACCCTGTACCTGTGCCCTGACACCAGGTCCCGGTGGTGACCACCGCTGGAATCTGAATGGCTGCGTCGGCCGAGCCCCGATTCGGGGGCGTGCGATTCGTGCAGTAGCGGCGTGATCGGGATCCCGGTCGCATGGCGGGACGGGTTCGCCGCCGTGGCCGACGCCTGGCTGGCCGGGCCGGGGGCCACCTGAGTCCGAGCGTCGGGCCGCCGGTACGATCGACGGGTGAGCCACGACGACACCCCGACGCAACCGTCCGCCGAGCCAAGTGACGGTGAGCGCCCGGACCGACGGGCCGTGCTGCTCGCCGCCGGCGCGGTGGTCGTGGCGCTCGCGTTGATCGGGGCGCTCCTCTGGGTCGGCCACAGCGGCCGGCGGGAGCTGATCGCGGCGTACACGCTCGTCGCCCCGACCGACGTGGCCGAGTCCGGTGTCGTGGCCCGGGCGATCCTCAACGCCGGAGCCGAGTGCCCCGAGGTCGACGCCACCGGTCCCGCCGGCGAACAGCGGGTGCCCATGACCGTGCGGGCCCCGGCGCCGACCGCCGCGCCGGTGTTCGCCGACATCACCGTCTGCACCGCCGCCCTGCCCGTCGGGCTGAGCGCCGCGACGGTCGACGACCGGTCGATCCCGGCGGCCATGCCCGAGCAGGTCGACGAGCTGGCGATCTTCGCCGACAGCGGCTGCCGGGTCGACGAGAAGCGCATCCAGGACTGCAACGACCCCGACGGCTGGCCGCTCGCCCAGATCGCCCGCAACGTCGCCGCCGCACAGCCCGACCTGATCCTCGATCCCGGTGACTACTACTACCGGGAGATCGGCTGCCCGCCGGAGGACGAGGCGCTCTGCGGCGGCACGGTGCCACCCGTGCCCGGGTACCCGTTCGACGAGTCCGACGCCGGCTGGCTGCAGGACGCCATCGGCCCCATGCAGCCGCTGTTCTCCACGGCGCCCATGGCGATGCTGCGGGGCAACCACGAGGACTGCGGGCGCGCCGGCAACGGGTTCTTCCTGTTCTTCGACCCCCGGCCCGGCACCGAGGGGACGTGTGCGCCGATCGAGCGGGACGGCGAACTCGTCGTCGCCGAACCGCAGACGACGCCGACGTGGTCGTTCGACCTGCCGCTGCGTGACGACCGCACCCTCCGGCTCGCCATGGTCGACAGCGCGTACGGCTCCGACAAGGAGCTGACCCCGTGGGTCGACCGCCAGCGGGTCTCCTACCAGGAGGCCGCCGCGCTGACGGCCCCCGAGCCGGGTGTCGAGTCGTGGCTGGTGACGCACCGGCCGCTGTTCGCGCTGATCAGCGGCAACCAGGTGCCCGACGACGACCCGCTCGCCGAGCCGTGGAGCTCCGACGGCCAGATGGTGGCGTCGTACGGGCTGCTCGGGAACTTCTCGATGATCCTGGCGAGCCACAACCACTACGTGCAGTCGGTCCAGATCCCCGGGCAGCCGGGAGCGCTGATCATGGGCAACGGCGGGGCGCTGCTCGACCCGTCCGGGCCGTACGCGATCCCGCCGACCGGGCCGCTGGCGTTCGCCGACGGCACCCCCATGGTCCCGGGGATCGAGCCGTACCCGACGGCGACGCACCTGTGGACCCGCGTCGAGTACGGCTACGCGCTCGCTCGCCCCGGTGACACGCCGGGAGCGTGGACGATCGACCAGTACCGCTTCGACGGCGAACCGCTCGGGGTCTGCACGCTGGCCGACCGCACCATCGAGTGCGTCTGATCTAGCGGGCCAGCCGCTCGATGCGTGCGAGAGCGACCTGGCAGACGAGCGCGTAGGGAGCGACGAGCAGCGGGATGCCGAAGCCGACGCGGCAGCCGCCCGGTGCGGGCTCGACCGTGTGCGACGTCGCCGGAATGCCGGCCACGTTCCAGGACCAGCGGCGACCGTCGTCGAGTTCCGTGATCCGGAACGGCACCCACACGCCCGACGCCGTGCGCACCCGGCCGGTGCTCCCGGCGGTGATCCGGGCGGTGGTCGCATGAGTGGCGTGTGCGTCATCGAGTTCCACGGCGGTGACGCTCGGTCCCCACTCGGGCCAGCGGGAGGTGTCGACCAGTAGGTCCCACACCACCTCGGGTGCTGCGGGCACGAACCGGTCGACCACCACGACGAGTTCAACCGGTCGGGAACGGTGGTTCTTCCGAGGCCTCGGTGCGTCCGACGGTGTCGGGTGGGTTGGTGTCGGGTCGGCTGGTGACGGGTGACCTTGCCGCCAGGGCGGGCGGGGGGAACAACGCCCCGTCGCAGGTGTTGGAGCAAGCAGAGCGTCGGTCGGAAACCACGGCCGGCGCAGGTCGTGAGGAGGCCGAGCGTGAAGGCAGTGTGGAACGGCACCGTGATCGCCGAGAGCGACGACACCGTCGTCGTCGAGGGCAACCACTACTTCCCGGTCGACTCGCTCGATCGGAGCCTGCTCGAGGACTCCGAGACGCACACCGTCTGCGGGTGGAAGGGCCAGGCTTCGTACTGGACCGTCGTCGTCGACGGCGAACGCAACCCGGACGCCGCCTGGTACTACCCGACACCGAAGGACGGTGCCGAGCAGGTCGCCGGTCGGGTGGCGTTCTGGCGTGGCGTGCAGGTCGTGGAGTGAGCCTGCCATCGGTCCGCCAGGTGTTCGGGCCGCTCAACCGGCTCGTCGCGCCGCTCGCCCGATCCGGGCTGGCCGGACCGCTTCCGGTGGGCGTTGGGCTGGTGATGTTGGAGACCACCGGACGACGGAGCGGTCTGATGCGTGAGGTGCCGCTGCTGTCCGCCCGGATCGGGAACCGACTGGTGGTCAGCACCGTCAGGTCGGACTCGCAGTGGGTGCGGAACCTGGCCGTCGACCCCGAGCCGGCGGTGTGGGTGGGCGGGCGACCTCGACCTGCCGATGCGACCGTGAAGCGTGGCCCGGTGAACGTGGCGGTGCTGGAGCTGGGCTGACGCTTGAACGGCAGTAGGAGTCGAAGGTAGCGAGGCCTTCAGTCAACTGACGGGTGGGACGGTGTCACTTGGCCGGTTCACTCATCACCCGGCGACCTGACGCAATCAGCACTTTCTCGACAGGAATGTGCGGGCGTCACTGAGTGAGAGGGCGCCATCGGAACCACTGACGATCGCCGCAGCTGCGAAGTCGATCCCGAACTGGTCCACGGCATCGCAGAGATTGCTTCGATCGGTGTAGCTCAGGTCGTCCCACGCCTGATCGAGGAGGTCCTGTGTGTCAGAGGCTGGTGGGGTGTAGCTGTCGGAGGCCGAGCTCGAGGAGCCGGACGATGAACCTGAGGAATCCGCCGACGAGGAACTTCTGCTCGATCGCGTGGCGACCTCGGAGCGGCTGCCGGCATTCGCAGCCAAGAGCACGACTGCGATGACGGCCACCACGACTCCGGCGATCACCCATG
>CAYMKW010000165.1:0-3903 GCA_964391365.1 uncultured Microthrixaceae bacterium
GCACGTCTCGTACTTCCTGAGCGCTGCGATCCGGGAGGACTTCTCCGCCGGCCACCTCGACCTGGTCCCGAACGACTTCCATCGGGTTCCCGTCCTGGTGCGCCACCGGTGCGCCTCGCCGCTGCTGGTCGTGGCCGCCTCGCCACCGGACCACCTCGGGGTCGTCTCGATGGGTGTCACCGCCGACTACGCGGCGGCGCTCCTCGGGGAGGTACCCGTGATCGTCGAGGTCAACCCGAACATGCCACGGACCTCGGGTGCGCACCTCCTGGCGCTCCGCGACGCGGTCGGTTGGTTCGAGGCCACCAACGAACTGGTGGAGGTGCCCGTGCGTCCGCCCGATGAGGTCGACCGGGCGATCGCAGCGCTCGTGGCGGAACGCATCCCCGACGGGTCGACCCTCCAGATCGGTGTGGGCGCCGTGCCCAGCGCGGTCGCCGAACTGCTCGCCGACCACCGCGACCTGCGGATCCACAGCGAGTTGTTCGGCGATGCGCTCGTGGGTCTCGTCGAGTCCGGCGCGGTGCGGCTCCGGGGCCCGGAGGGCGAGCCGAGCATCGTGACGACGACCTCGTTCGGCTCCAACGACCTGCACCGGTGGCTCGGCGAGTACGACCTGGTCGACTTCCGTTCCGTCGACCACACCAACCACCCGCGGGTGGTCGGGTCCCAGCCCCGTCTGAGCGCCGTCAACGCGACCATGCAGGTGGACCTGCTCGGCCAGTGCGCATCGGAGTCGCTGGGGCACCACTACGTGTCCTCCACGGGCGGACAGGCCGACTTCCTGCGCGGTGCCCAGCTCGCCGAGGACGGCCAGAGCTTCATCGTCACGCCGTCGACCGCGCTCGACGGGACGGTGTCCAGGATCGTGGCCGAGCTCAGTCCGGGTGCGGTGGTCAGCGCCCACAAGAATGTCGTCGACAAGGTCGTCACCGAGCACGGCGTGGCCGAGCTCGAGGGCCGGACGCTCGCCGAACGGGCCGAGGCGCTGGTCCGGATCGCCGCACCCCAGTTCCGTGACGAGCTGCGGGCGGCGGCACGCCGCATCGTCGCCACCTGACCGGGGTCCGGCGACGCTCGACCCCGGCCGGTGGCTCGGCGGTGGTCGGGACGGCGAGATTCGAACTCGCGACCCCCGGCTCCCAAAGCCGGTGCGCTCCCAGACTGCGCCACGTCCCGTTCCCGGCACCCTACCGTCGGGCCGATGGCCGACCCGACGGTCGGGTGCCGGGCCCGGGTGGCGCCGCGCCGATGACGGGCGCCACCCGGGGCATCGGTAAGCTGCCCCTCCTGTGCATGCGACCGTGAACACCGAACCCGAAGGCCTCGACGAGAAGACGGGCGACTTCGTCGTCCTCGAGGTCACCGTGACCGAGGACGAACTGGCACCGATGGTGGACCAGGCCTGGCGGGAGATCGCCGCCGAGGTGAAGCTGCCGGGCTTCCGCCCCGGACGGGCCCCACGGAAGCTGCTCGAGGCGCAGCTCGGGTCCGACTACGCACGGGCCGAGGCGCTGCGCAAGGCCCTGCCCGAGTTCTACGCCGAGGCCGCGATCACCCACGACGTCGACGTGATCGCACCCCCCGAGCTGTCCATCACGTCGGGCGAGGAGTCCGGTGACCTGACGTTCACGGCGACCGTCGAGGTCCGACCCACGATCGTGGTCGCCGGTTACGACGGGCTGCGGGTGGAGGTGCCCTCCCCGGTCGTGACCGACGACGAGGTCGATGCCCAGGTGGATCGGATCCGGTCCCAGTACGGCGAGCTCGTGTCGGTCGAGCGTGCGGCCGGTGAGGGCGACTACGTCCAGATCGACATCCACGGGACCCGCGACGGCGAGCCGGTCGAGGGTCTGACCGCCGACGACTACAAGTACCTGGTCGGCTCCGGGCTGATCGCCCCCGAGTTCGACGAGCACCTGGGAGGCGCCTCGGTCGGCGACGTGGTGCAGTTCAGCGCTGCGGCGCCGGGCGGCGATGACGAGGAGCCGGTGGACTTCCGGCTGCTGGTCAAGGGCGTCGAGGAGCGGGTCCTGCCGGAGTTGACCGACGAGTGGGTGGCCGAGGCCACCGAGTTCGACACGGTCGAGGAACTGCGGGACGACCTCCGATCGACCGCAGCGGCCCAGCGCGAGGACCAGACCCGCTCGTCGGTCCGGGTCAGGATCGGAGCGGCACTGGCGGCGCTGGTGGACGGTGACGTGCCCGCGTCCATGGTGTCCCAGGACGTTCAGTCCCGGCTGCAGGGGCTGGCCTACCAACTCCAGGGTCGGGGGATCGCACTCGACGACTACCTGCGGATCACCGGCCGTGACCCGGAGACGTTCACCGCCGAGCTGCAGGAGGCCTCGGACGAGGCCGTCCGGACCGACCTGGCGCTCCGGGCCGTGGCCGTTGCCGAGGGCCTCGAGGTCGCCGAGGACGAGATCGACCACGAGATCGTCCACCTGATCGGCGATGCCGACGTCACGGTCGAGGAGGCCCGCGAGCAGCTGCAGTCCGAGGGTCAGCTCTCGGCGGTACGCTCCCAACTGCTGAAGCGGGCCGCCATGGAGTGGCTCGTCCAGCACACCGAGGTCGTCGACCCCGACGGCGTCGCCGTGCCGGCGGAGCTCCTGGAGCTTCCCGAGCACGACCACGACCACGACCACGACTGAACCCCCACGACCGTGAACCACGCCAGGAGCGAGCGAGTGATCGAGCCGACCAGCTACTACATGCCGAGCGTCGAGTGGGAGACGCCCAAGGGGACCCGCCAGTCCGACCTGTACTCCCGCCTGCTGCGCGAACACATCATCTTCCTCGGCACCCCGATCGACGACACGGTCGCCAACCTGGTCTGCGCCCAGCTGCTGTTCCTCGAGTCCGAGAACCCCGACCGCGACATCAGCATCTACATCAACTCGCCGGGCGGCGACATCAACGCCCTCATGGCGATCTACGACACGATGCAGTACGTCCGCCCCGAGATCGCCACCCTGTGCTTCGGGCAGGCCGCGTCGGCGGCGGCCGTGCTGCTCGCCGCCGGTTCGCCCGGCAAGCGGCTGGCGCTGCCGAACGCGCGGGTCCTGATCCACCAGCCGTACGCCCAGTCGGGCTACGCCCAGGTGTCGGACCTCGAGATCGCGGCCAACGAGATCCTGCGACTCAAGGCGACCCTGGAGCACGTCCTCGCCCACCACACGGGTCAGGACGTCGAGCGGATCTCCCGGGACACCGACCGGGACTACGTGATGACGGCGGCCGAGGCCAAGGAGTACGGGATCATCGACGAGGTGATCGACACCCGGAACCCGGCCGACAACAGCGGTCCCATCACCGCCATCCGCTGACCGGCGGCGTCCTGCCGTCCAGTCCGTCACGCGACGTCCCGGATCGGCCACAATGAACGCCCCGCCGGATGTCGACCGTTCCGGAGGGTGACCCCCGACGACCGTCCGATGCGTGAGGAGACCTGTGGCCAAGTTCGGTGATGGTGGCGAACTGCTGAAGTGCTCCTTCTGCGGGAAGTCCCAGAAGCAGGTCAAGAAGCTCATCGCCGGCCCGGGCGTCTACATCTGCGACGAGTGCATCGACCTGTGCAACGAGATCATCGAGGAGGAGCTGACCGACACCGGTGAGCTGGTCCTCGACGAGCTGCCGAAGCCGACCGAGATCTTCGCCTTCCTCGACGACTTCATCGTCGGCCAGGAGCGGGCCAAGCGGATCCTCTCCGTGGCGGTCTACAACCACTACAAGCGGGTCCAGCACGGGAGCCGCTCGGGTGTCGACGACATCGAGCTCCAGAAGTCCAACATCATGCTCGTCGGGCCCACCGGATGCGGCAAGACGCTGCTGGCCCAGACGCTGGCCCGGATGCTGAACGTGCCGTTCGCCATCGCGGACGCCACGGCGCTGACCAAG
>CAYMKW010000166.1:0-3847 GCA_964391365.1 uncultured Microthrixaceae bacterium
CGGCGCCCTCGGTGGCGGCCGCGGCGGCCAGGGAGCACCGGGCGGCGGACTCGGTGGCCTGCTCGGCGGCGGCGGTGGTGGCCGGGGAGGGGGAGGACTCGGCGGCGGGCTCGGCGGCGCGCTGGGCGGCGCGCTGGGCGGTGCCCTCGGCGGCGGGGCCGGCGGGGGTCGACGCGGCGGTGGGGGCGGCAAGGCCGCCGGCGGACTCGGCGTCCTGCTCATGGGTGTCCTCCTGGTCGTGGCGCTCGGGTTCTGCAGCAGCGGCGGCGGCATCGACCTGACCGGCAGCACCGCCGCCGGGCCGCCCAGCACCCTGGCGGGCGGATCCTCGAGCCTGTCGGCGGAGTGCCGGACCGGCGCCGACGCCAACCGCCGGGAGGACTGCCGCATCGTGGCGGTGGTGAACAGCGTCCAGCGCTACTGGGCCGACGAGTTCGCCGAGTCGGGCCTGCGCTACCAGCCCGCCACGACGCAGTTGTTCTCGGGGCGCACCCAGACGGCCTGCGGACCCGGGTCGGCGGCGACCGGGCCGTTCTACTGCCCGGCGGACCAGACCGTGTACATCGACCTGTCGTTCTTCAACCAGCTCCAGCGGCCGCCGTTCAACGCCCGGGGCGGCGACTTCGCCCAGGCCTACGTGCTGGCCCACGAGTACGGCCACCACGTCCAGAACCTGCTCGGCGCACTCCGCTCCGGACGTTCGTCCGGGCCGCAGTCCGACGCCGTCCGGGTCGAGCTGCAGGCCGACTGCTACGCCGGGGTGTGGGCCGGGAACGCCGAGGCGACCGGGTTCATCTCCTCCCTGACCCGCGACGACATCGCGGAGGGGCTCGACGCCGCTGCCGCCGTCGGTGACGACCGCATCCAGGAGAACACCCAGGGCCGCAGCTCGCCCGAGACGTTCACGCACGGGACGTCGGAGCAGCGGCAGCGGTGGTTCACCGTCGGGGCACAGACGGCCGACCCCGACCGGTGCGACACCTTCTCGGGCCGGATCTGAACGACCTCAGCGCACCAGGCCGGAGCTCCGACCGAGCAGCCAGCGGCGAGCGTTCGGCGGAACCACCGCGGTGACCGCGGCGGCGGTCCGGTAGCGGAGGTCCGGCACCACCCGGGCCCGTCCGGACCACGCACCGTCCAGCGATGCCGTCGCGACGTCCTCGGCCCGCAACCACACGAACGACGGCAGCCGTTCCTGGCCGTCCCAGTCGGCCGCCTCCTGGAACCCCGTCCGCACGAAACCGGGCAGGGAGGAGGTGGCCACGACGCCGCTGCTGCGCAGTTCCTCGTGGAGCGCGTCGGTGAACGAGCAGATGAACGCCTTCGTCGCCCCGTAGGTGGCGCTGTGCGGCACCGGGTACAGGGCTGCGATCGACGACACGTTGAGCACGTGACCCCGCCGGCGCTCCAGCATCCCCGGGAGCACCGCCGAGCACAGGCGCTGCACCGCCACGACGTTGAGCTGCACCTGCTGCTCCTCCCGGTCGACGGGCAGTTCCGCGAAGTCCCCGTGCGTGCCCACTCCGGCGTTGTTCACCAGCAGGTCGACGGGATCGAGCGACTGCGACAGCCGGCGCTCCACCGCCCGACGCGAGACGGGTGCCGCCAGGTCGGCCGGGAGCACCTCGACGTCGATCCGGTGGGCGGCCGTGAGCGCCTCGGCCAACGCCTCCAACCGCTCACCACGCCGCGCCACGAGCACCAGGGCCGTGCCCTCGGCGGCGAGTCGCTCCGCGAACGCCCGGCCGATGCCGCTCGATGCCCCGCTCACCAGCGCCCGGCGCCATCGCAGCGGCTCCGACCGCCGCTCGCCCGCTGCTCCCGCTCCCACGGGAGCCACGCTACCGGTGCACCGGAGCACCCGGCAGCGCCGAGGGTGCGGAACCCGTCACAGCAGTCGCACCAACCGTGCCGCGTTCGCGCGCCCGAGCAGCGTGAACCCGTGACGCGCCAGGAAACCGGCCTCGTCGTCCATCGGTGCGGTCACCAGTCGCGCGCCCCGGTCCGCAGCCGCCGAGATCCACGCCGCGAGCACCCGAGATCCGACACCCAGACCACGCCACTCGTCGGCCACGTCGAGCGACCGGAGCTCGGCGCCGCCGATACCGAGGAACCCGACCGCCGCCGCCTGGAGACCGCCCGTCCCGTCACCCGGCTCGGCCTCGGCGGCGACGACCAGCGGCAGGTCCGAGCTCGCGTCCTCGGCCGGGCCCCGTGCCGCGACCCGGCACAGCTCGGCCACCGTCCCCGGCACCATGTGCAGCACCCGGATGAACGACGCCGGACCACCCCGGGCCACGACCGCAGGAGCGCCGAGCGGCAGCTCGGCCACCGTCGCCCACCGGCCCGGGTCGTGGCGACGCTCCAGTACGTGGACGGCACGCACCGGCCAGCGGACACCCGTTCCTGCGAGCGCCCGCAGGCCCGCCTCGATCAGGTCCGGCTCGGCGTTCGGCACGAGCGTCACGTGTGGCACGAAGGGCCGACGGCCGGGCCGGTCCAGCGGGCCGGACACCAGCGCGTCCCGCAGTCGACCGAGGGCCGGCAGGTCGCCGTGGACGGACAGCTGCAGGGTCGGGGCGCCCGGGAGGAAGGTCGTCGCGGCACCGAGCTCCAGGTCGAACGGCGCGACGGAGGCGACCGCCGCGGTCAGGACCCGGTCCACCTCGTCCAGCTGGTCGGCCGCCACGTTGACGGGCGGCACGAGCGTCACGTGCGGCGGGATCCGGAAGGGCTCGTCGACACCGAGCGACCGGCGCAGGGTGTCGAGGGTCGCCCACGTGTCGGGCTCGGGGAGCAGTGCGACGAACAGCCGGGTCCGGGCCACGACGGTGTCGCCCTCGACCCGGGACGGTGACGCCTCAGGCGGCGTCGGTGACCGACAGCCGGACCTCGGCCCGGCGCAGGGCCGAGATGGCCTCGGGGTCGTCGGGATCGGTGCGGAGCCGCTCCTCGGACCGCGCCTTGGACGCTCGGGCCCGATCCACGTCGATCTGGTCCGCCAGCTCGGCGACGTCGGAGAGGATCGTCACCCGGGTCCGGCCCTCGTCGTCGGGGGGCGAGACCTCGACGAACCCCTGGTGCACGGCGATCACGAGCTCGCCGTCCTCGAGCAGCACCCGGACCGGGTGCGTGGCGAGCACGCCGATGAACGGGACGTGACCCGGCAGGAAGGCGATGTCACCGGTCGTCGTCCGACAGATGACCATCCGGGCCTCGCCGGAGTAGGCCACCCGTTCGGGCGAGACGAGCTCGACGAGCAACGACATCAGGCGTTCTTCTCCAGCTCGGCCGCCTTGCGCATCGCGTCCTCGGCACCGCCGACGTTGAAGAAGGCCTGCTCGGGCAGGTGGTCGAGGTCACCGTTGCAGAGCATCTCGAAGCTCTCGACGGTGTCGTCGACCGGCGTGAAGATGCCCGGCAGGCCGGTGAAGACCTCGGCGACGAACATGGGCTGGGCCAGGAACTTCTGGATCTTGCGGGCCCGGTCGACGGTGACCCGGTCCTCCTCGGAGAGCTCGTCGATCCCGAGGATGGCGATGATGTCCTGCAGCTCCTTGTAGCGCTGCAGCATCTCCTGGACCCGGCGGGCGACGGCGTAGTGGCGCTCGCCGACGACCTCGGGCGTGAGGATCGTCGAGGTCGAGGCCAGCGGATCCACCGCCGGGTAGATCCCGAGCGCCGCGATGTCACGGCTCAGCTCGGTGGTCCCGTCGAAGTGGGTGAAGGCGGTGAACGGCGCCGGGTCGGTGTAGTCGTCCGCCGGCACGTACACGGCCTGCAGCGAGGTGATCGACCGGCCGCCCGTCGAGGTGATGCGCTCCTGCAGTTCACCCATCTCGTCGGC
>CAYMKW010000167.1:0-3729 GCA_964391365.1 uncultured Microthrixaceae bacterium
GAGCCATCTCCGGCTCCGCCATCCCCTGCGTGGTGACGCTGGGCGTGCCGATCCGAAGGCCCGACGTGACGAACGGCGATCGGGGGTCGTCGGGCACGGTGTTCTTGTTGAGGGTGATCCCGGCCCGGTCGAGCGCCAGCTGGCCGTCCTTGCCGGTCAGGTCCTCACTGATGCTGCGCAGGTCGAGGAGCAGCAGGTGGTTGTCCGTTCCGCCCGAGACCAACCGGCACCCCTCCGAGGCGAGCGCCTCGGCGAGCGCCGACGCGTTCGCCACGATCTGGTGGGCGTACTCGCGGAACTCGGGCGTCGACGCCTCCCGGAAGGCGACGGCCTTGCCGGCGATGACGTGCTCGAGCGGTCCACCCTGCAGGCCCGGGAAGACCGCCTTGTCGATCGCCGCCGCGTGCTCGGCGGTGCTGAGGATGCAGCCGCCACGGGGGCCGCGCAGCGTCTTGTGCGTGGTGAACGTCACGACATCGGCGTACGGCACCGGGTTCGGGTGGGCGCCACCGGCGATCAGCCCGGCGATGTGGGCGGCGTCGAACAGGAAGAGGGCGCCGACCTCGTCGCAGATCTCCCGGATCGGTGCCGGGTCGATCGCCCGCGGGTAGGCGGTGGCGCCGGCGACGATCATGGCCGGACGGTGCTCGAGTGCCAGGTCCCGAAGCTGGTCCAGGTCGATCCGCTCGTCGCTCGGTGTCACGCCGTAGGAGACGAAGTCGTAGAACCGACCCGAGATGTTGACCGGCGACCCGTGGGTGAGGTGACCGCCGTGGTCCAGGCTCAGGCCGAGGACGGTCGCCCCCGGGTCGAGCAGCGCCAGGTAGACGCCCAGGTTCGCGTTGGCGCCGGAGTGCGGCTGGACGTTCGCGTGGTCCGCCCCGAACAGGGCGCACACCCGCTGGCGGGCGAGCTCCTCGACCTCGTCCACGAACTCGTTGCCGCCGTAGTAGCGCTTGGCGGGGTAGCCCTCGGAGTACTTGTTGGTGAGCACCGACCCCACCGCCTCCATCACCTGCGGCGAGGTGAAGTTCTCCGAGGCGATCAGCTGCAGTCCCGTGTTCTGACGCTCGACCTCCCGGTCGATCAGGTCGAACACCTCGTCGTCGCGTGAAGTGGGCCAGGGCATGGTTCCTCGTGGGGGTCGTGCGGGCGGACGCGCCGAGACTACCTCCGGTGCACCCGGTCGACCCGGCCCGTCCTACCATCGGGGCCGACCGGAGGACCCTCCGGGACGGACGAGCCGGCGACCCGTGGGCGCCGAGCTGGAGGAGAACGTGTCGATCGACCCCCGGACGCCCGTGATCGTCGGCGTCGGACAGCACCTGCAGCGCACCGACCGCGGGGAGGAGCCGCTCGAGCCGGTCGACCTCATGGAGCTGGCGCTGCGTGCCGCCGCCGACGATGCCGGATCGGGCGACCTGCCCGGCCTGGCCCAGGTGGTCGCGGTCGTCCCCGTCATCTCGTGGGGGTACCGGGACCCGGGACGCCTGCTCGCCGACCGCCTCGGCTCGTCGGCCACGACCTGGTACCCGGCCATGGGCGGCAACACGCCCCAGATGCTGGTGAACCGGCTGTGCCGCTCGATCGCCGAGGGGCAGGCCGACGTCGGCGTCGTCGTCGGAGGCGAGTCGTACCGGAGCCGGATGGCCGCCAAGCGGGCCGACGAGCAGCTCGACTGGACCCGGCAGTCCGACGACGTCCGGGCCGACTGGAACGAGGACGGCAGGTTCAGCTTCGGTCACCCCGCCGAGCTCGCCCTCGGCATCGCCATGCCGACCCAGGCGTACCCCGTCTTCGAGACCGCCCTCTGGCACGACTCCGGACGGTCGCTCGAGGACCACCTCCGGGCGATCGGCGAGCTGTGGGCCGGGTTCGCCCGCGTCGCCGCAGACAACCCGTACGCATGGAGGCGGGAGGCACCCTCGGCGGAGGAGTTGACCACGCCGAGCGCCGAGAACCGGCTCGTCGGGTTCCCCTACACCAAGCGCATGGTCGCCAACCCGGACGTGGACATGGCGGCGGGGTGCATCGTGTGCTCGGTGGACCGGGCGAGGGCCCTGGGCATCGACGAGGACCGGTGGGTGTTCCCGCACGCCGGGACCGACGGCGTCGACCGGGTGATGTCGGAACGGGTCGACCTGGTGAGTTCGCCCGCCATCGGCGTGGCGGGGAACCGAGCCCTCGAGCTCGCCGGCGTGACCGTCGAGGAGGTCGACCACGTGGACCTCTACTCGTGCTTCCCCTCGGCGGTGCAGCTGGCCTGCCGTGAGCTGGGCATCGATCCCGGACGACAGCTCACCGTCTACGGGGGGTTGCCCTTCGCCGGCGGACCGTGGAACAACCCGGTCAGCCATGCGATCGCCACCATGGTCCGGGTCCTGCGTGAGGACCCCGGCAGCACCGGTCTCGTGACCGCCAACGGCGGCAACGTCGACAAGCACGCGTTCGGGGTGTACTCGACCGCACCACCAGCCGACGGGTTCCGCTGGGAGCACCCCCAGGAGCAGATCGACGCCGCCGGCCGACGGTCCGTGCTCGAGACCCACGACGGGCCGTGCTCGGTGGAGGGGTGGACGGTGGTCCACGAACGTGACGGCTCACGCTCCCGTGCACACGCCGCCTGCCTGACGCCGGGCGGGGACCGGGTGTGGGGTGTGTCCCACGACCCGGACCTGATGGAACTGCTCGAGACGACCGACGTCGGGGGCCGTCCGGCGCTCCTGGCGGGCAACGAGCTCCGACTGTCGGACTGACCCGGCTGGACGACCGACGGGTTCAGGCGTCGCGGTTGCGGTCCAGACGGGCCTGCAGCTCGGCCAGGATCCGCTCCGACGCCCGCGGCATCTCGTCGAGCAGCTGGCGGAACTCCTTGGTCCGGAAGGCGAGCAGCCGGGCCGCCGTCTCGGCCACGACCGATGCCGTCCGGGGGCGGTGGTCCACCAGCGCCATCTCGCCGACCATGGAGCCGGCCCCGACCGAGGCCACGTACTCGCCCCGGACGTAGACGGCGAGCCGCCCCTCGAGCACCAGGAAGCACTCCACGGCGGTGTCGCCCTGATCGACCAGCAGGTCCCCTGCGGCGACCTCACGCGGTGTCGACAGCTCGAGGATCCGGCGGCGCTCCTCGGTGTCGACGTCCTCGAAGAAGGGGACGCCGTCGAGGACGCTCGGATCGTGGGCAGCTCGATGCGTCATCTCTGGACCTCCGACGCGGACACTACTCAAGGACCGTCAGCGGCGGGGGTGCCGGGCGAGCAGGATCCGCTCCCGGCCCGCCAGGTCCCGGAGGATCCCGACCTCCCCGAACACACCCCGGGCCAGCTCCAGTGCCCACGTCGCCTGCTCGGGCGACAGCTCGCAGACCAGCGCCCCGTCGGGACGCAACCACGAACCGGCGCCCGTGACGATGACCTCCAGGTCGGCGCGCCCCCCGTCGGCGGCGAACAGTGCGGCGTGCGGCTCCCAGTCCACGACCTCGGGAGGCAGCGGCGCCGACGGGTCGACGTAGGGCGGGTTCGACACGACGACCCCGATCCGGCCCCGCAGGTCGTCGTCGAGCGCCTCGAACCACGAGCCCCGGGCGATGCGCACCCGGGCCGCCGCACGTCCGAGTCCGCCCAGGTTGGCGGTGGCGACCACGAGCGCGTCCTCGCTCCGATCGGTGGCCCAGACCCGCGTCCGGACCCGTTCGGATGCCACCGAGAGTGCGATCGCCCCCGACCCGGT
>CAYMKW010000168.1:0-3699 GCA_964391365.1 uncultured Microthrixaceae bacterium
GGCAAGACCCGGCTCGTGGCCGAGACCGGCGCCGGCCAGCACGGTGTGGCCACGGCGACCGCTGCGGCGCTGCTGGGCATGGAGTGCCTGGTGTACATGGGCGAGGTCGACATCGCCCGCCAGGAGCTCAACGTCTTCCGGATGCGGCTGCTGGGGGCCGAGGTGACCCCGGCGGTGTCGGGCAGCCGCACGTTGAAGGACGCGGTCAACGAGGCCATGCGCGACTGGGTCGCCACCGTGGAGCACACGCACTACTGCCTGGGTTCGGTCATGGGGCCGCACCCGTACCCGTGGATGGTGCGGGAGTTCCACCGGGTGATCGGCACGGAGGCGGCGGCGCAGTGCGCGGCGCTGCTCGACGGCGGTGCGCCCGACCTGGTCGTCGCCTGTGTCGGGGGCGGCTCGGCCGCCGCCGGGATCTTCTCGGGGTTCGCCGACGACCCGACGGTCGACCTCGTCGGGGTCGAACCGGCGGGTGGCGCCGCAGTGGGTCGTGGGGTGCCGGGGATCGTCCACGGCATGCGCTCGTACCTCATGCAGGACGAGTTCGGTCAGGTGCTCGAGGCGCACTCCATCTCCGCCGGGCTGGACTACCCGGGCGTCGGTCCGGAGCACTCGTACCTCGCCGATTCGGGCCGCGCCCGCTACGAGCAGGTCGACGACGCCGAGGTGGTCGATGCGTTCGTGCTGGCCTCCCGGACCGAGGGGATCATCCCGGCGCTGGAACCGGCCCATGCCCTGGCCTGGGTGGCCCGGGAACGGGGGGCGCTCGCCGGCAGGACGGTGCTGATCAACATGTCCGGTCGGGGCGACAAGGACGTGGCGCAGATGATGGACGTCCTGCGCGACCGCATCTGATGGGGGCGTTCGAGGACGCGCTCCTGGCCCGCCGGGGCGCCGGTGGCAAGTGCCTGGTCCCCTACCTGACGGGCGGGCTGGGGGAGTGGACGTCGTACCTCCGGGCGGCGGCGGCAGCCGGTGCGGACGCGATCGAGGTCGGCGTGCCGTTCTCGGACCCGGTGATGGACGGGCCGATCATCCAGGAGGCGTCGGAGCGGGCCCTGCGTGCGGGAGCGACACCGGTGACGATTCTGGACGAACTGTCCCGGGCCGACATCGGTGTCCCCACGGCGGTCATGACCTACGCCAACCTGGTCGACCGGGCCGGCTGGCAGCGCTTCGCCTCGTCGCTGGCGGTCGCCGGGGTGTCGGCTGCGATCCTGCCGGACATCCCCCTGGAGGAGACGGGTCCGTGGTGCGAGGCGGCGGATGCCGCCGGGGTGGAGACCGTCCTGCTGGCGGCACCGACCGCACCCGACGAGCGTCTGGAGCGCATCGTCGCCAGGTCGCGCGGGTTCGTCTACGCGGTCGGTCTCCTCGGTATCACCGGAGAGCGGGCCGAGTTGGCCGACTCCGCCACCCGGATCGCAGCTCGACTCAAGCAGGTGACGGACCTGCCGGTGCTGGTCGGGGTGGGGATCTCCACGCCGGAACAGGCGGTCGAGGTGTGCGAGGTGGCCGACGGTGTCGTCGTCGGTTCGGCCCTGGTCCGCCAGGTCCTCGAGTCGGGCGCCGGCCCGGAGAGCACCGAGGTCGTGGCCGAGCTCGTCGGTTCGTTCCGTCGGGCCCTCGACGCCGGCTGAGTTCCGACCACTCTGCGTGACCTCCGGGGCGCGTGTCGACCCCCGGGTCGTCACGCTCGGCGCGAGCCAGCCGGAAATTGGCGGAAACACGCGGAGAATCCGCCCTCAACGCCGTCCGTCGTGATAATCACACTTCTGAAATTTGCCGTCGGGCCGTCCGATCCGGCGCCCACCTGGAGGAATCACATGAACAAGACCGAACTCATCGAGACCATCGCCCAGCGGACGGATCTCTCCAAGAAGGACGTGCAGTCCGTGCTCGACACGTTCGAGGACATCGCCGGTGACGTCGTGGCCAAGGGCAAGGACACCCTCACCATCCCCGGTTTCCTGAAGTTCGAGCAGACCCACCGCAAGGCCCGCACGGGCCGCAACCCGCAGACGGGTGAGACCATCCAGGTGCCCGCCTCGAACGCCGCCAAGGTCTCCGCCGGCACCAAGCTGAAGAACCGGGCCAAGTCCGGCAAGTGAACTGAGTCCTCTCCGGCGCCCCGAGCGCCGAGGTCTCCGCAGCGGGGCCGCCCTCCGGGGCGGCCCCGTTGCCGTTCCAACGCATCGTGAGCCCGCCCTAGGCTCGGTGCCATGGCGAACAGCAACGCACTCACTCCCGGTGACAGGGCCCCGGCGTTCGGCCTCCGGGACCAGGCCGGCACCACCGTCCGGTTGTCGCAGTTCAAGGGCCGCAAGGTGCTGGTCTTCTTCTACCCGAAGGCCGACACGCCCGGCTGCACCGCCCAGGCGTGCGGTCTCCGCGACGTGCTCGGCGACATCGGCGACGTGGCGGTCATCGGGATCAGCCCCGATGCACCCGAGAAGCAGGCCCGGTTCGACGAGAAGTACTCGCTCGGGTTCCCGCTCCTGTCCGATCCCGAGCACGTCGCCGCCGAGAAGTACGGCGTCTGGGGCGAGAAGAAGCTCTACGGCCGGGCCTACATGGGCATCATCCGCTCCGCGTTCCTCATCGACGAGCGGGGCAGGGTCGAACAGGCCTGGTACAAGGTCAGCCCGAAGGACACGCCCAAGCGCCTGCTCGCCTCGCTCGGCTGAGCCGGCCCGCAACGGGTCAGTCGCGGTTGGCGTCCGTGGAGCGGAGTCGCACCTCGAACTCCCGGTCGGCCCGTCGCATGGCCACCTGGCGACCGGCGGCCACGGCGCCGATGGCGGCCGAGGCGAGCACGAGCAGGCCGAACCACCTGCGTCGGCTGGTTCCCGATCCGGATTCGCTCACGCGCACACGGTAGGTCAGGTGGGTGACGACGTGCTCGGTGGCGGGATCCGGGGCCGCGGGTAGCATCGCCGCTCTCGGCCCGGGTGGCGGAATGGCAGACGCGGCGGACTCAAAATCCGCTGTCCGTGAGGGCGTGTGGGTTCGAGTCCCACCCCGGGCACCGAGGACGACGGTCCCTCAGGGACGCGGGTCCCGGCAGGTCGACCGATCCGTCGTGGTCGATCCGGTCCCGTCGGCGACGAGCTCGCGGGTCACCCCCCGTCGGCGGTGTGCTGGTCCCGCAGGAGCGACTCGAACCGGTCGACGTCCATCGGCCGGTGTAGGCCGAACCCCTGCCCGTAGGCGACGCCGAGTGATGCGAGCGTCGAGCGTTCCGCCTCGTCCTCGACCCCCTCGGCGATCAGCAGCATCCCGAGCTCCCGGGCGATGTCGACCTGGGCCCGCACCAGGGTCTGGTTCACCTGGTCGCCCTGGATGCCGCTGACGAACGAACGGTCGACCTTGATGCCGGCGATCGGCAGGTGCCGCAGACGGGCGAACGACGAGTAGCCGGTGCCGAAGTCGTCGACTGCGACCCGGATCCCGCGCTCGGCGAGCTCGCTGAGGTGGCGGAGCACGGTCTCGTTGCCGACCATCACCCCGCTCTCGGTGAGCTCGACCCACAGGCGCACGGGATCGGAGGTCTCGCCGAAGGCGATCAGCTCGCCGAGGTCGTCGAGGAACCCCGGCTGGGGCAGGTGCGTGGCCGACACGTTGACCGACACCGACAGGGTCTCCTCGACCAGCGGAGCGAGCCGCTCACGCAGGTCGCGCAGCACGATCGCCACC
>CAYMKW010000169.1:0-3674 GCA_964391365.1 uncultured Microthrixaceae bacterium
GCGAACGTGGCCGAGCGCTACCCGCAGTACTCGGACGCGATCATCGCCGGGGCCCGAGAGAGCTTCGTGGCGGGCCAGGACCGGGCGTTCGGTGCAGCGGCGATCGCCGTGGCCCTCGGGGCGGTGCTCGTCTGGTTCTGCTTCCCGGACCGCCAGCGAGAACTCGAGCTGCTCGCCGGGTACGCGGCCGAGGACGGCGCCGCCGGCGCTGCGATCTGAGCCGGACGGCGCTCCGCAGTCAGAACCGCCGGGCGAAGCTCCGGGCGATGCCTCCGCCGAGCATCAGCATGAAGCCGATCACGATGGTGGTCGGCTCGAAGGCGAGGTCGCCGAGCAGTGGTGGGCCCGAGGGGGTCCCGACAGGATTCAGGTTGGTGCTCAGCACTCCGGCCACGCCGCAGACCAGCAGGTAGAGGCCGGCGGCCTGCACGACGGCGAAGGCGGGGACCAGCACGAACGAGGCGGTGGTGTTGCCCACGGTCATCGGCGTGTCGTACGGGTTGACCGGGCCGATGCGACGGCGGACGATCCGCAGAACCAGTCCGACCACGCTGAGCGCAACGATCGCCAGTCCCGCTGCGAGCGCCAGGTACGCGGTCCCGGGGAACGGTGAGCTCGCCCCGATCACCTGGTCGACCTTCGCTCCGCTCAGGTCGGCCTGCAGGAAGTCGGCACCGGTGACGGTCGCACCCGTCAGGTCCGCGCCGGACAGGTCGGCCTGGGAGAACGACGCGTCCGTCAGATCCGCGTCGGTCAGGTCGGCCCGCGCCAACCGCGCCTGGGGCGCTGCGGCGTCGGTGAGGTCCGCCCCGTGGAGGACCGCATCGACCAGGACGGTCTGGGTGAACAGCACGTCGCGGAGCACGGCGTCGGTGAGGTCGGCGCCCGGCAGGTCGGCCTGGGAAAACCTGGACTCGGACGCATCGACGCCCGCCATCCGAGCGGCGGTCAGGTTCGCCTGACCCAGCTCGACGTCCCGCAGCGTCGCCCCCACCAGGTTCGCCCCCGGGAGCTCGGCCTGCGACATCGTCCCCTCGGTGACCCTGGCCCCGCGGAGGTCCGCTCCGTCGAAGTGAGCCTGGATCATGTCCGCCTCGGTGATGACGGCCTGCTGGAGGACGGCCCGCTGGAGGCTCGCCTGGCCCAGATCGGTCCGGATGAACGACGCGCCGGTCAGGTTGGCGCCGTCGAGTCGAGCCTGGGTCAGGTCCAGGCCGTCGAAGACCGCGCCCCGCAGATCGCCGCAACGGAAGTCGACATCACCGATCTCGCGGTCGCCGAAGGTCGGGCTGAACACGGCGCCGGCGGCCTGGACGGGCACCTCCGGGCAGGTGACCTGGTCGGTGCCGGTGGGCTCCTGCGCCGCGACCATGGTGGTCGACCAGCCCGTGAGCAGCAGTGCGACGATCAGCGCGGCGGCCCCTCGGATCGGCGTCCGACCCGGGGGACGGACGCTGCGCTCGGCGTGGGGTCGTTGGCGAGGGAGTGGTGGTCGCACGTCGTCCGGAGCGCCGTCGGCCCGGTCGGTGACAGGTTTCCGGTCCGGAGGCGCCACCGGTGTTCCTCGATGGAGTCCGCTCACCAACCGGAGCCGGGTGTCGGCGTCACCGTTCCCGCGCCGCCGGCGTTCCGCTGATGAAGTCGTGGACGATCCCGACGAGCTGCTCCCCCCGGTCCTCCTGCAGGAAGTGGCCGCCGCCCTCCACCGTGGTGTGGGGCTGTCCGGCGGTGCCGGGGATGCGTTCGAGGATCGCCCGCTCGGCACCCGCCGTGACGGGGTCCTGGTCGCTGAACGCGCAGAGCACCGGCCGCTCGAATTGCTCGAGGGCCTCCCACGCCGCTCGGTTGGCCGGGGACTCCGGATCGTCCGGGGTGGCCGGCACCAGCATCGGGAACTGACGGGCGCCGGCCACGTAGGTCTGATCGGGGAAGGGGGCCTCGTAGGCGGCGAGCACGTCGTCGGAGAGCGCCGACGTGCAGCCCATCGCCACCACGGCACTGCAGGAGAACTCGGGGACGGACTGGGAGAACTCCTGCCACATGCGGAACCCGTCGCCCGGGTCCCGGTCGCCGGTCGGCAGGAACGTGTTGGCGGTGACGACCCGGTCGAAGCGCTCCGGCTGGGCGGCCACCAGGCGCAGGCCGATCAGCCCGCCCCAGTCCTGGCAGAACAGCGTGACGTGCTGCAGGGCGACGGCGTCCAGCCACTGGGTCGTCCAGGCGACGTGGCGGGCGTAGGTGTAGTCGCTGCGTTCCGCGGGTTTGTCGGAGCGGCCGAACCCGATCAGGTCCGGGGCCAGGACGCGGTGACCCTCCGCCACGAGCCCGGCGATCATCGTGCGGTAGAGGTACGACCACGACGGCTCCCCGTGGAGCAGAAGAACCGGGTCCGCATCCGCAGGCCCCTCGTCCACGTACGCCATGCGCAGTTCGGTGCCGTCGACCGGGTCGGTGACCGTCACGTACCGGGGCTCGTAGGGCCAGCCGGGCAGGCCGTCGAAGCGTTCGTCGGGGGTGCGCAGCAGTTCCATGCCCCGAACGTAGCGTCGGTGGCTACCGCAGGTGCCCGCCGGAGCGCAGCGCCGCGACGATCACGTCGACGGACGCACCGGTGCTCTGGTCACTGGTGGACACGCTGACGTCGTAGGTGAGCGTGGTGGCTCGGCACAACTCGTCGCTCCGACGGGCCAGGCCGAGCGGACGCACCTCAGCCGCTCCGTCGGATCGTGTCGACTCGCGGCGCTCCAACTCCTCGAGTGCGCACTCGACGCCCACGGTGAACACCGTGGCGCCCGAGGCCCGGAGCGTGGCGAGGCACTCGTCGACCCAGTCCTGTTCCTGCAGGAAGTGGTCGATGATGAGGTTCGTCCCCAGCTTGAGGTGCGCCCCCCAGCCCTGCTGCACCCCGCTCAGGAGCCGCCGTGCCCCCGGGCCGAGTACCACGCGGACCCGTGGGTGACCGCCGTGCATGCCCTCGGCGTGACGGTCGTCGACGTACTCCCACGCGGCTCGACCGTCGTGTGGCGCACGCGACACGAGCGCGTCGACGTCGCCGTCCTGCAGCTCGACGAAGCTGTGCGGGTACAGGTTCGTGGCGATCAGCGCCGCCATGTCGTCGAACGCCACGCCGGCGTACACCACCGCCGGATCGCCGTCGGCGAGTTCGGTGAGTCGGAGCTGCAGTGCCCTGCAGAGCCGGGACTTGCCTGACGAACTCGCACCGTTGACCACGATGGCGAGGCCCGGGGCGCTCGGCGTCCCGGCAGAGGTGGGGCCGTTCATTGTCGCACGGTACCGGTCCGGTGGGCCGCTCCGCCGCCACCGTCACGGCGTGCGGGAACTGCGAACCATCACGCTGTTCGTGCTCGCCGCGGTCGCCGAGACCGGAGGCGCGTGGCCGGTGTGGCAGGACGTGCGGTGAATCGCCGGCGTTCGGGCCGGGCGCGCCCGGGAGGATCGTGATCGGATCGGCGTCAGCGACGGCGCACGACGGACCCGGGTGGGACCTGAGCACGGAGGAGTTCGAGCAGCCACCGGAGATGATCCTCCACGAGCGGCCGACTGAACGCCTCGTTGCCTCGGGCTCGAGTGTCCCAGCCGGTGGAGGCGACGATCGTCGGTGACAGCTCCCCGGTCCAGGTTCAGGAGAAGGCAGCGAGCCCGGTGATCGCCTG
>CAYMKW010000170.1:0-3339 GCA_964391365.1 uncultured Microthrixaceae bacterium
TCGTCTTGCCGCTGGGGTCGCCAATCATGCCGGTGCCGCCGCCAACAAGCGCGAGTGGGCGGTGTCCCGCGCGCTGCAAGTGCACGAGCCCCATGATCGGGACCATGTTGCCCACGTGCAGCGACGGGGCCGTGGGGTCGGCGACCGGCGCACCCGCCGGGGCCGCAGGCGGAGGGGCGATGCCCGGGTCGACCCCGGTCCACGGCTCGGCCGGAGCCGGGGCGACCGGCGGTGGCGCGACCGGCGGCGGGGGCGGGACCTCGGCCCACGGTTCGACCGGCGGCGCAACAGGTGCGGTCAGGTCGACGACCGGCGGGACCGGCGGCGGCGCATAGGGCGGCGGGGGTGGCGGGGTGGGCGCGTTCACGGTCACCTTCCGGTTCGCTTGCGAGCACCGCGCTCACCGATGACGCGGGCGGTGATGAACAGGACGAGCACGAGCAGCAGGAGCACCACGGCGGCGGACCACGCCCGGGCGATCTGGGCCTCGTTCGGCTCACGCAGCAGACCCCAGATGAACAGCGGCAGGTCGGACTGAGGGGCGGAGAACGGGTTGTAGTTCGTCACCGCACTGCCGAACGCGGTGAGGAGCACCGGCGCGGTCTCGCCGATGGCCCGGGCCACACCGAGGATCGACGCCGTGATGAGGCCGGCCCGGGCGGTCGGCAGCACGACCTGGACGACGCTGCGCCACTGCGGGGCACCGAGCGCGAGTGCGGACTCGCGCAGGCCGTTGTCGATCGTCCGCAGGATCTCCTCGGCGGTCCGGGTGACGATCGGGATCATGATGATGGCGAGCGCCACGCCGGCGGATGCACCCGAGAAGCCGCGTCCCGTATTGACCCAGACGGTGAACACGATCAGACCGGCCACGATCGACGGCAGGCCGCTCATCGCGTCGACGATGAAACGAACCGGCACAGCGAGTCGGCCCTTGATCTCGTGGAGGTAGATCGCCGTCAGGATGGCGATGGGCACCGAGATCACCGTGGCGATCGTGATCTGCTCGAGCGTCCCGATGAGTGCGTGGTAGATGCCGCCGCCCTCGTCGAGCGGTCCCACCTCGGCGATGTCGCTGGTGAAGAACTCGGTGTTGATCACCGGCAGGATCACCAACATGGCCCCGACGGCGCAGGCCGCGCCGACGACCCGGGGCAGCAGTCGGGTGAGCGCCGTGCCGGTGCCTGCGGCCTCGCGCCGGCCGAGCCGCCACCGCACCACGACGGCCAACGCGACCATGAGCGCCACGGCGCCCAGTCGGGCCACCCACTCGCCGGTCGGCAGGTCGTCGACGAGCCCGCCGATGCCCTCGATCAGCACGAAGACGATCATCCAGCCGAGCACCCCGACGGCGAACGCCCCGCTCAACCAGATGAGGGTCGTCACCAGACGGTCCATGGCGACGACCTTGGACGTGCGCGCCCGGGCGGTGACGTAGGTGCCGGTGACGAACCAGATGATCGCCCAGATCGCGAACGTCAGCGGAGCGGACCAGTCCATGACCAGGCAGAGCGCCCAGGCGAACGCCAACGCCGAGACGGCCGACAGGACGAACTCGAGCCGGTCCGATGGACCGAGGGCCGACGGCCGGAACGGGACGTCCGGGTCGGACACCGGCGGATCCGGGTCGTCGACGACCGGCGGCTCGGCGACCGGTTCGACGACCTCGTCGACCTCGGGCACGGCGGCCGACTCGTCCAACCAGATGGTGTCGGTGCGCTCCAGTTCGACCGTCACGGCTCAGCCCGCCAGCTTCGACCGGTTGACGATCGCCCGGGCGATCAGGTTGACGATCAACGTCATGATGAACAGCGCCAGACCGGCGGCGATGAGTCCGTTGATCTCGAGCCCCTGGGCCTCGCCGAACTTGGTGGCGATCAGCGCCGAGATGGAACCGCTGCCCTGCTCCAGGATGTTCAGGTTGGGCTGGAACACCAGGTCGATGACGAGCACCACGGCGATGGTCTCGCCGAGCGCCCGGCCGAACCCCAGCAGGATCGAGCCGACGATGCCGCTCTTGCCGAACGGCAGGACGACGTCGCGGATCATCCCCCAGCGACTTCCGCCCAGTCCCAGCGCGCCCTCGCACTGGACGCGCGGCACCTGCGCCATGACGTCACGGCTGACCGAGGTGATGACCGGCGTGATCATGATCGCCACGACGAACCCGGCGATGAACGTCGACCGGGTCAGCGCCACGTCCGGTTCGGTGAGCCGGAAGATCGGGATCGCATTCAGATGGGACGCCAACCACTCGGCCACACCGCTGAGTGGCTCCGACAGGGCGAACAGGCCCCACATCCCGAAGATCAGGCTGGGGATCGCAGCGAGCAGGTCGACGCCGCCGGTGAGCAGCGGTCGCATCCTCGCGGGTGAGTACTCGTTGATGAACAACGCGAGGCCGAGCGCCACCGGCACGCCGATCACCAGCGCCGTCAGGGCGATCATGATCGTGTTGACGAGCAGGCCGCCGACGCCGAACGCCTCGTCGTCGGGCTGCCAGGTGTCGCCGGTCAGGAAGTCGATCGGGCCGGTGGCGCTGATCGCCGGGAACGCCTTCCAGGTGAGGAACACGCCCGTGGTGAACATGATCAGGAGGCAGGTCGCCGCCGCACCGGCCGAGATGCCTCGGAACACCCGGTCGCCGAAGGTCCGCGACTGGACGATGGGGCGCGGTACATCCTCGAGGACCGCTCCGTCGGGGGCCGGGGCGTCCGGCATGGTCACCGCCACGTCGCAGAGTGTGGTGGTCGGACCTTGCCCCGGTCCGACCCCTCGGCCAACCCTGCGGCGCGTTCAGGTGAACCTCAGGTGAACCGAGCGGGACCCCTGGGTGGTTCGACCCAGTGTGTTCCGGTGCCCGACGCGCAGTCGCGCCGTCGAACCAATCCTCGACCCCGTCAGCCGGTGAACGCGATGGGCACGCCCTCGAGCGTCGTGGTCCCGGCGGGGTTCGATGCCGCTGCGCCCGCCGGCGCCACCGGGGCGACCGGCGCCGCTGCGACGGGCGCCCCCAGCACCCCCCGGTCGACCGGGTCGCCGGCACCGGTCACGGCGATGGCGACCTCGACGGCGTCGTCGTTGTTCAGCACCAGGTTGTTGGTGACCCGCAGGTAGCAGGACGTGGCGCCGAGCACCCCGGGCGGCACGGCGTCACCGGGAGCGAAGCACCCCCACGGCAGGTCGGTGGTCGGCTCCTGCCCGCGGAACACCGGCACCATCGCCGAGCCACTCCCGTCGGCGGTGCCGTTGACCTCGACCTGGGCGAGCGGAGAGCAGTGGACACCCACCTGGAAGTCCGGGTCCTTGGTCGACTTCACGCACACGCTCGCGAAGATC
>CAYMKW010000171.1:0-3208 GCA_964391365.1 uncultured Microthrixaceae bacterium
TTTCGGGCAACATCAAGCTCGTGCTGTTCGATGCCCGGAAGGAGTCGAAGACCTCCTGCTTGGTCTCGGTCGGCACGCGACCGTGGAGCAGACCGACGTCCAGCCCCCCGAGCGGCCCGGAGGTCAGCCGCTCGAAGGTCGCCTCGGCGGACGACGCCTCCAGCTTCGGGGAGTCCTCGACGAGTGGGCACACGACGAAGGCACGGTGTCCCGCATCCACGGCCTCGCGCACCGCCGCCCACGCGACCTCCTCGCCCTCGGCACCGACGAACCACTCGGTGCGCACCGGTGTCCGACCCGGAGGCAGTTCGTCGAGGATCGTCAGGTCGAGATCACCGAAGACCGTCATCGCCGCCGTCCTCGGGATCGGGGTGGCCGTCATCACGAGGACGTCCGGCACCACGCCGTCGGCGCCGGCGTCCCGGAGCGCTGCCCGCTGTTCGACGCCGAAGCGGTGCTGCTCGTCCACCACGACGACACCGAGCGAGTCGAACTCCACGCCGTCGGCGATCAGGGCGTGCGTCCCGACCACCAAGGGGATGGTCCCGTCGGCCAGCCCGGCCAGCACGCGGCGCCGCACCGCCGCCGGCGTCCGCCCGGTCAGCGCTGCGACCTCGAGGGGTCGCTCCCCGAGCAGCGAATCGTCCCGGATGGTGCACCCGGCGAGCACCGAGCGGATGCTCGAGGCGTGCTGTTCGGCCAGCACCTCGGTCGGGGCCATCAGCGCCGCCTGATGACCCCCTTCGACGGCGGCGAGCATCGCCGCCACGGCCACCACGGTCTTGCCGGCCCCGACGTCGCCCTGGAGGAGCCGGTGCATGGGGTGCGGCCGCCGGAGGTCGACCAGGATCTCGTCGACGGCCCGGCGCTGGGCACCGGTCAGCGGATAGGGCAGCCCGTCGACGAACGACTCGACCAGACCGGGAGCGGCGCCCGACCCCGTTCCCACCGGGTGTGCGATCCCCCGCGACGTGTGCGCCAGTTGGCGCTGGTGGCGGACGAGCGCCAACTGGATCCGCAGGAGCTCGTCGAAGACGAGCCGGTCCCGGGCGCCGTGCACGTCGTGGAGGTCGGACGGCTCGTGGATGTCCCGGACGGCCTCGTCTCGGACCAGGAGCCCCAGTCGCAACCGGTGCTCCTCGGGGAGCGGGTCGGCGATGCCGCGGGTCCGTGAGCGGCGCAGGGCCTGGGCGATCCACTCGGCGAACTCCCAGGTCGACAGTCGGCTGGACTCCGACTGGGGGTAGACGGGCACGATCCGTCCCGTCCGGTTCCCGACCGGGTCGACGATCGGGTTCGTCATCTGCCGCCGACCGCGGAAGACCTCGACCTTCCCGAAGACCGCCACCTCGACCTCGTCGTCACGGAGGCCCTCGAGCTGACGAACCCGCCACGGCTGGTTGAAGAACGTGCACCGCAGCGTCCCGGTCGCATCCCGCAGGTCGGCGGTCACCATGCTCCGTCCGCCACGGACCCGCCGGGAGCTGCAGGATGCGACCCGGCACAGCACCAGGGCCTCGATCCCGGACTCGAGCTCGGCGACCGACGCCTCTCGGGTCCGATCCAGGTAGCGACGCGGGTACCAGGTGAGCAGGTCCAGCATCGACGTGATCCCGAGACCGCGCAGCGACTCCAGCTTGGCCGGCCCCACCCCGCTCAGGCGCTCCACTCCCATGGCGTGCAGGTCCAGCAGGGTCAGCGGGGGCTCGCCGGGCACCTCCAGACCCTATCGACCGACCCTCCGGCTCGACCCGACCGACCCTCCGGCTCGACCCGACCGACCCTCCGGTCGACTTTCGCCGGTCGGCGCCCAGCCGCTACGGTTGCCGTCCGGTCCGCAGTGCACCCGCGGACCCACGTCCACCGGAGCGCCGCCGATCCTCTGCGGGCCCCCGACCTGGAGCGACCTGATCCATGTCATCCGTCTGCGAGATCTGCGACAAGCGCCCTCACTTCGGCATGCGCGTCAGCCACTCACACCGACGCACCAAGCGGCGCTGGAACCCGAACATCCAGCGCATCCGCGTCCTGGTCAACGGTGGCACACGCCGCATGAACGTCTGCACCAGTTGCATCAAGGCCGGGAAGATCACCAAGCCCACCGCTCGGCGTTCGACGACGGCCGGCACCGCCTGACGGGGCGCTTTGCCGCTCACGGAGCCGGTCGGTACCGTGAGCGCACCCGTGGAGCACGGGGGCCGCGACCAACGGTCCGTCGAGTCCGATCGCACCGAGGAGCCAACCAGTGCAAGGCGTGATCAAGTCCTACGATCCGGCCACCGGCGACGGCATCGTCGTGACCGACGTCGGATTCGCCGAGTACGACCTGGCTCCGGACGCGATCGTGGGCTCGGTCTTCCGCATGCTCCGCCAGGGCCAGCGCGTCCGCTTCGAACTCGATGGTGACGGCCGGGCGACCGGTCTCAACCTTGGGTCCGAGCGGGACATGGGAACACCCGACTTCCAGGGGCACGCCGAACCGGCGCCCGACGGAACCACCGCCTGAGCGGTCCGAAACCGAGGAGCACCATGCCGGGATCGAGCACCAACCAGAAGCTGATCGACTGGGTCGCGGAGTGGGAGTCGATCTTCCAGCCCGACGCCGTCGAATGGTGCGACGGTTCGGCCGAGGAGTACGACCGCTACTGCGCCATGCTCGTCGAGGGCGGCACCTTCGAGCGACTCGAGGACGCAAAGCGCCCCAACAGTTACCTGGCGCTGTCCGATCCCGCCGACGTGGCCCGCGTCGAGGACCGGACGTTCATCGCATCCGAGCGCCAGATCGACGCCGGCCCGACGAACCACTGGCGCGACCCGGCCGAGCTCAAGGCCGAGATGCTCGAGTTCTACCGGGGCTCCATGCGCGGGCGCACCATGTACGTGGTGCCCTTCTCCATGGGACCGCTCGGCTCGCCGATCGCCCACATCGGCGTGCAGCTCACCGACTCGCCGTACGTCGCCGTGTCCATGCGGATCATGACCCGGATGGGTCAGGGAGCGCTCGACGTGCTCGGTGCGGACGGCGAGTTCGTGCCGTGCGTGCACTCCGTCGGCTACCCGCTCGTCGATGCCGACGGTGTGGCCAGGGCGGACGTGCCGTGGCCCTGCGACGGCGACAACAAGTACATCTCGCACTTCCCGGAGACGCGGGAGATCTGGTCCTACGGCTCGGGCTACGGCGGCAACGCCCTGCTCGGCAAGAAGTGCT
>CAYMKW010000172.1:0-3110 GCA_964391365.1 uncultured Microthrixaceae bacterium
CGCCGCGGAGAGGAACTCGTGGTGCTCCCCGGTGAACCTGCTGAGCCGCTCGAGCACGACGGACCGGGCCGGGACGTTGATCCCGAGCGCCAGTGTCTCGGTGGCGAAGACCACCTTGACGAGTCCGCGGACGAAACACGCCTCGACGGTCTCGCGGAACGCAGGGACCAGACCGGCGTGGTGGGACGCGACGCCGACCTCGAGCGCCGCCAGCCAGGTGTCGAAACCGAGGACGTCGAGATCGCCGTCACCGAGCTCGGCGGTCCGCTCCTCGGCGATGGCGCGGATCTCAGCGCGCTCCTCCGGCTCGGTGAGCCGGACTCCGGCATCCAGACAGGCCCGCGCCGCGTCGTCACAGCCCGCCCGGCTGAAGACGAACGTGATGGACGGGAGCAGGTCCTCGGCCGCCAGTCGCTCGACGACCTCGACCCGCCGAGGAGTCCGGAAGCGCCGGTCCCCCTGACGTCCACGCTGGCGGCCGCGGTCCCGTGGGCCGTCACGTCCCTCCAGATCGAAGCGACGACCGACCTCGTTGGGTCGATCGTCGATGAGCACGGGCAGGAGGTGGTCCTGCGGTGCACTCCGGTCCCCCACCAGGTAGAGCGGTTCGAGTTCGACCGGGCGTACGTGACTCACGACGGTCGTCGTGGGCCCCCGGAGCGTGCGGATCCACTCGCCGAGCTCGTCGGCGTTCGACACGGTCGCCGAGAGGCACACGAATCCGATGCCCGGAGGTGCGTGGACCAGGACCTCCTCCCAGACCGGGCCGCGGTACGCGTCCTGGAGGAAGTGGACCTCATCGAGCACGATCCAGCGGAGCGAGTCGAGGCCCGAGGAGCGGGCGTAGATCATGTTCCGGAGGACCTCGGTGGTCATGACGACGACCGGCGCCTCGGCCCGCACGGAGTGGTCACCGGTCAGCAGTCCCACCTGCTCCCGACCGAGTGCCGCGACCAGGTCGCGGTGGACCTGGTTGCTCAGGGCCTTGATGGGTGCGGTGTAGGCGACACGCAGCCCCTCGTCGAGGGCCAGGTTCACGGCGTGCTGCGCCACCACCGTCTTGCCCGAGCCGGTCGGGGCGCTCACCAGCACGTTCTCGCCCCGTCCCAGGGCGTCCATCGCCCGGACCTGGAAGTCGTCGAGCGGGAAGTCGTGACGGATCCGCGGGGGCCCGTCGGCGGCACCCGTCACGACGTCGGATCGACGGGCGCCGGCTCGGCCGCATCGGCCGCATCGGCGACGGGCGCATCCTCCCTGCGGGCCCTGCGCCACAGGAACAGCCGGCCGATGAGCAGGCTCAGTTCGAAGAACAGGTACATGGGTACGGCCAACGCCAGCATCGAGATCGGATCGCCACTCGGCGTGATCCCGGCCGCGAGCACGACGATGACCACGATGATCTGTCGGCGCCACGACGCCAGGCGCTGCGGGGTGACCACACCGACCATCTGGAGGGCCACGACCAGCACCGGGAACTGGAAGCCCACCCCGAACGCCAGCATCATGAACATGGAGAACTTGACGAAGTTCCCGATCCCGGAGCGGATCTCGACATCGGGCCCGCCGAGCGTGACCAGGAACTCGACGGCCTTGGTCAGCGTCACGTAGGCCACGGCGGCGCCGGCGGCGAACAACGCCAGACTCGAGAGCGTGAACGCCAGTGCGTAGCGCCGTTCCCGCTTGTAGAGGCCCGGTGCGACGAACCGCCAGAGCTGCCACAGCATCACCGGCATGGACAGGAAGAGCGCTCCGTAACCGGCGATCCGAAGACGCAGGGTGAACGGCTCGAGCAGGTTGGTCTCGAGGAACTTGCAGCTCGCCTCGGGTTCGACGTTGCGGACTGCGTCGCAGTAGGGCTGGTTGAGGATGTCGGTGATCCACGGGTAGAGGAACCAGGCGGGGATCATCATCACGACGACCGTGCCCACGCAGATGAGCAGCCGCGTCCGCAACTCGGACAGGTGGTCGCCGAGCGCCATGTTGCCGGCGTCCCGCTCAGCTCCCTTGAAGACCGACGCCACCTGTCAGACGCTCTCGGGCTCGCTCGCGGGCGGACCGTCCGGTGCGGGGTCACCCGAGTCCCGGCCTCCGACGGCATCGGGTTCATCGGTACGGCCGGTCTGGTCGAGTGCGCCGCCGGCCGGAGCCGATCCGTCGACGGAGGCCACCTGAGGGTCGGGCGTCGCGGCCTGCGTGCCGGCCCGGGCCTCGGCCTCGGCCTCGAGGGCGTACTGGGCCAGCTTCTGACGAGGGCGGGCGGCGAACTCGCCGAGCTCACGGATGGACTGCATCGCCGGATCGTCGATGACGTCCCGGACCTGTGACTCCACACCCGAGGACATCGAACGGACCTTGTGGATCGCCCGCCCGATGCTGCGTCCTGCCTCGGGGAGCCGGTCGGGACCCAGAATCACGAGCGCGGCGAGGACGATGAGGAGGATCTCCCCGCCGCCGAAGTTCTGGAGGAAGCCGGTCAGGCCGCTCCCGGCCATGGCCGCATGCTACCGGTCGGAGCGATCGTCGAGTGCAGCGCCCAGTCGGTGGGCATCCAGCCGAAGCTCGTGGTGGAAGCCGACGTGGTGCGCCCCGGGCCGGAGGGACGCCACCGCCTCGCGAATCCGGCGTGCCGAGCCCGACAGCGCCGCCGCTGCGAGCGCCGTGGCCAGGAGGCAGCAGCCGATGAGGACCGGAGTCAACTCAGCTCCGGGGCGTCATCGACGCCAGGGTCTCGAACCAGTCCGGCCGCTCCAGGACGGCGTGGAAGTCGAGCACGTCGTCGTGGCAGATGGCCGGGCCCCGGTGCGGCTCGCGGAGTTCCGCCGGCAGGTGCCACTCGGTGCAGCGCACGCCCGCTGCGAGCAGGACGTCGACGACGTGCTCCTCGGCGCCACGGACCTCGACCATGCGGCAGACCGGGCAGCGGAACGAGTACGTGGCGTCGGAGGTGTCCTCGCAGATCCGGACCGTCAGGTCCTTCGAGCGCAGCTCGACGTCGCCGCAGTCGCTGCAGGTTGCCTTGATGAGTGCCATGTGGGTGCTCCGTTCCCTTCGTGCCCCGCTGTTAACGGACGGCTCTGCCGCAGGGTTGACAAAAAACTTCGCGAACCTCC
>CAYMKW010000173.1:0-3007 GCA_964391365.1 uncultured Microthrixaceae bacterium
GCTGCCGCGCCGACGCCCACGCCCACGGCTGCGGCGCCCGCCACCCAGGCCCGCGACCGCTCCGCAACCACGACCACCCAGGCCAGCGACACCGACGCCACCAGCGCAGCGTGACCGCTGGGAAACGAGTTGCGGGGGTTCGCCCACATGAGTTCCACCAGGTCGGGCCGCTCGATCACCCGCTTCAGCCCCGTCGCCAGCACCGGGGGGACGGCCACGACCACGGCCGCCGCGGCCGCCAGCACGAGACCCCGCCGCCGGAAGGCCACGACCACTGCCCCGACCGCCGACACCAGCGCCACCGGCACCCAGACGGCGCTGAACGCCCGGGTCCCGACCTGACGGAACCGGTACCAGGTGGCCTTGCGACCCTCGAACGCGTAGTCCTCGAGCTGCTGGCCCCATCCGGTCCGCACGCCGATCCACCAGGCGGCCACCGCCATCAGCGCGCCGAGCGCGCCGAACACGGTGAGCGCGACCAGCGCACCCGACGTCGACCCGGCCCGCCCGGTGTCCCGCCCCGCCACGGCCGACTGCACGCTCACCGCGAGGCGACCACCTCGGCGAAGGCGTCGGCGCAGGCCGGGTCGGTTGTGCCGGGCACCAGGATGAACTCGTCGACCCCGGCTGCCTCGGCGTCGTCGAGCGCCCGGCCGAGCCGCTCGGCGTTCCACACGGGGGCGTCGTCGGCCAGGGTGCGTGCCAGCTTGGTCCCGAAGATCGCCAGGTAGTCGTAGGTGAACGCCTGCAGCACGCCCTGGTCGTCGGCGGTGCCGAGCACGGCGAAGCAACCCGACACCAGCTTGGGTGGGTCGTCACGTCCGGCGTCGTCCCAGGCCTGCCGGGCGGCGGTGACGGCCGAGGCCATCTCACCGGCGTCGGCGGTGAGGGCGAAGCCGGAGATCCCGTCGGCCCACACGGCGGCCCGCGCCAGCCCCTTGGGTCCCATGGCGCCGGCGAGCAGCGGCGGTCCGCCGGGCTGCACCGGGTAGGGGCCGACCGGGTCGCTGCCGTCGAACGCCTCGCCGCCGGACCAGATGCGTCGAAGTTCCTGCACGCCTTCGTCCAGCCGGGCGTGGCGACGATCGAACGTCGAGTTGGCGGCCCGGTAGTCGTGTTCCCGGCCGCCGACGCCCACGCCGACGGTGACCCGCCCGCCGCTGAGCACGTCGAGCGTGGCGAGCTGCTTGGCGATCACCGGCACCGGATGGAACGGCAGGACGACCAGGTTGACGAACACCCGCACCCGTTCGGTCAGGGCGGCGGCTGCGGCGTTGACGACCATCATCTCCTGGTTGCGGAACGTGATGCGCTCCCCGCAGGAGATGCTGGAGAACGGTCCGGCATCGATCCGGCGGGCCCAGTCCAACGTGGTGGCCCGGCTGTAGTCGGGGGCCATGGTGGGGAGTGCGACGCCGACATCCATGGGCGCAGGGTACGCCAACTGTCGGGCGATCATCCCCGAGGCGGACGGTCCGACGCGGCGACGGCGGGCGGACCGGCGCTGCGATCAGCGCTACGACCGGCGGCTCAGCGGGGCGGCGCGGCGGAGGTGAGTGGCGGAGCGTCGACGGGCGGCGGCCCGCCGGCGTGGCCGGTCGGGAAGGCGTCGACGTCGGGCGACACGACGCCCGGCGACAGGATCGGCAGGTGGCGGCCCCGTCGTCGGTCCGTGGCCGGGCCATCGATCGGCACGACCGGCACGATGACGAACGAGCCGGGGTGGCCGTCGGCGACGGTCGCGTCGGAATCGATCGGAACGTCCATGCCCACGGGGTGCGCCGAGTACGGCGGCGGCGTGTGCACGACCGGTGCGTCCACGAGCGGCTGACCGTGACCGGGTGCCCAGTCGCCGACCCCGGGGTCGTGCCGGCCGACTGCGCCCTGCGGCCCCCAGCCCCCCACGATGGTGGTGCCGATCGCGTCGGGGGCGGCGGTGAACCGGCGGGGCAGGTCGCGGCGGGTGCCACGGGAGCGGAGGGGTTCGTGGATCCGCCGCAGCGCTGCGGGCTCGTGACGCCGTTCGGCCGTGGTGAGGAGCAGCATGCTCCCCATCAGGATCGAGGCGACCGAGCCGACGAAGGTGACGACCAGCGGATCGGCCCACTCGGGCAGCGTCACGACGCTCCCCCCGGGCTCGTCGGGAAGGCCCCCTTGGCGACCGGTGCGGGCGGTGCTGCCGGGACCACGTCACTCGCCGCTCGTCCTCGTCGCGGCGTGCTCGTCCAGATCGTCCCGGTCCCCATCTGCTCGCAAGCTACGACGGGGAGCACCATCCTGCACACGTCGGGTGACATCGTCCCCGGGATCGGACGACCTGAGAACAAATCCGGCCCCACGAGGAGCAGCGTGACCGGGGGGGGTTCGTGGCCGGATCACCATCCAGGCCGCAGTCGTGTCGCAGTGCTCTGCCACCATTCGCGATCACCTGGAGCCACCAACGACTCCCTTCGATATTCCTGCCGAGATGAGGCCGCATCTGTGGATCTCGAACCACTGCAACTCAGAGCCGAACCGCTCCCCGGCGCCGTCGTGATGGTCCGCCAGGGCAGCGTGACCCTGAACGACGACAAACTCGCCAGAAGCTGCGACAAGTCCTACGCACGGTGGGGGGTGTTCGGATTCTCGGTTCACGAGCTTCCGAGCGGTGGATTCGAGGAACTCGCTCGCCTGTTCCCGATGCTGCAGCGGCGCCCTCGATTGCTCGTCGCTGGGTCGGCGGCGTTGCTCGCAGATGGATTCCCGCTGTTCCCGACTGGCGCATACCCCCACTGGACGGTCGTGCTCTCCGAGCCCAGCCCGACACAGTTCGGTCGCGTGCGGGCTCGCTTCACGGAGCGGGCCAACCCGAGCTTCCGCCCTGAGAGGTGACTACCGTGGAGCATGTGAGTGGTCCAGACCTCTACTTCGATCCGAACGACGTCGATCGCACGCTCGTGGTCGAGTGCTGGATCTCGCACGGACCCCGGGCAGACGACCCGACCTTCGATCCGGGAGTCGGGGACGT
>CAYMKW010000174.1:0-2966 GCA_964391365.1 uncultured Microthrixaceae bacterium
AGCCGGTCATGGAGGGGAAGTTGAGCGAGCCGAGCACGCCGTTGACGTCCATGTCACGGATGCGCTCGTGGATGTCGAAGCACCCGGGGCGCATCTGGTCGAACGCAAGGGCATCCAGACCGTACTCCTCGGGGACGCGGCCGACCACGGCGTTGAGACCGACGTTCGGCAGGGCCGCGCCCTCGAACATCCAGACCTCACGGCCGTTCGCGAGTCGTTCCAGACGTGGCGCTCGTTCGGCAGCGGCGTTGCTGAGTCGCCCGTCGAACAGGTTCGGGGGCTCGACCACGTGGTCGTCGACACTCACCAGGATCAGATCGTCGATCTGCACTTGCCCTCCAATTGCGTGGTCCGCGCTGCTGCGGGCGACAACTACCTGACGTCGTTGTTAGATTAGCCCAACGCCGATGAGCACGTGTCGGGCGGGAGGGTTCGCGATGGACAGGTCATCGAGCGGTCGTCAGTAGCGTGTCGGACATGGCCTCCGACATCGTCCGACGCCCGCCCTTCGGTAGCAATCCGTCGGTGGGCCCACGTGGTAGCGACACCCGCCAGCGGGTGCTCGACGCGGCGATGGATGTGTTCGCCGTCTGCGCCTACCCCGAGGCTCGCGTCAAGCAGATCACCGAGAAGGCTGGTTGCTCGCGGCCGGCCTTCTACCAGTACTTCTCCTCCAAGGACGAGGTGTTCTGGACCCTTGCCACCCAGCTCGGCGAGGAGATGGTCGCGCTGGCCGACCGACTTGGCCCCGTGACACCTGACGAGGACGGGTTGGCCGAGCTCACGGAGTGGATGGGTGAGTTCATGAGCCTGTACGAGGCGTGGGCGCCGGTGTTCCAGGCGTTCCCGGACGCGACCCGTGGAGCAGGGGAGCGCGTCTCGCAGTCGGGGTCGATCGCCGGTCACACCGCCAAGCGCTTGCTGCAGGCGTTCGACCTGTCTCGGTCCGCGGCCAACCAGCGGCTGGTCAGCAGTCTGGTCGGGGTGCTCATCCGCTGCAGCTTCTACGCGGACGTGGCGCCCGCTGGAATGAGCCACCGGCCGCTGCTGCTGGGGCTGGCCCGCCTGTTCCACCGGGTCCTGGCGGGACCCGTCGAGGGCGTGAACTTCAACCGAGGTCGTTCGGCCGGGCGCCGTCGGGTCAAGATCGTCGCCCCCGTGGTGCCCGCCGCGCCCAGCGGCCTTCGCTCCCGGGGCGAGCGGACCAGGGCCATGCTGTTGCGTGCAGGGGCCGAGATCCTGCCCGCTCATGGCTTCCATGACGTCCGGGTCGACGGCATCGTCGAGGCTGCGGGCGTCAGCCACGGCACCTTCTACCGCTACTTCGACAGCAAGGACGACTTCTTCCGGGCCCTGGCCGAGGACGCGTCGGTCCGACTCGTCGAGCTGATCGACCGCCTGGACCTGGATGCCTCGGCCGACGAGTTCCGTGCCTGGCTCCGCGACTGGTTCGACGCGTACGAGGCCGACGGTGGTGTCATCAGCACCTGGCAGGACATGCGTTTCAGCCCCGAGCTGGTCGCCTTCTCCCAACAGATCGCCGCGTCCGTGTTCAGCCGCCTCGAGAAGCTGCTGGACCAGCGTGACTTCGGCCATCCGCAGATTGCGAGCGCGATGCTGCTCGCGCTGTTGGAACGCGGCCCCTACCGGGTGTTCGTGCTGGGGTTCAGCACCACCGCAGGCGAGATCGAGGCGACGCTCACCATCATCCGCCGGGGGTTCCTCGGCCTGGACGACGACTGAGGAACGGCAGAGGACCATGGATCTGGAGTTCACCGAGCTGCAGCTCGAGTTGCGAGACACCGCCCGGACCGTGATGGAGGGCGCCTGCCCCCCGTCGCTGGTGCGCAACATCTACGAGGGTTCCGGCGAGCCCGAGAAGCTCTGGGCCACCGTCCGCGAGCTCGACTGGCCCGGTCTGGGACTGCCCGAGTCCGTCGGAGGGCTGGGCCTGGGCGTGGTCGAGGTCGGCATCCTGGTCGAGGAACTCGCACGGGTCGCCGCGCCCGGCCCCTACCTGGCGACGGTCACGCAGTTCGCCGCCGCGGTGCGCGCCGCCACCTCGACGTTCCGGCTCGCCGAGGTGGCCGCAGGTGACTGCACGGGGACCCTGGCCGTGGCCGAGGGTGGACGTTGGGACCTCGGCGCCCAGGGCACCCGTGTCGAGCGTGCCGGCAACGGTTGGCGCCTGACCGGGACCAAGCACCACGTGCTCGACGCCGCAACCGCCGACGAGGTCGCCGTCGTGGCCCGCTCGGACGCCGGGCTCGGGGTGTTCGTCGTTCCGGGCGCTGCGGTCCGTGCCGTCGTCACGCCGACCATGGACCCGACCATGCCGCTGGCGACGGTCGACCTCGATGGCGTCGAGGTCGACGGACAACGCGTGCTGGTCGAGCCGGGGAACCCGGCCGCAGCGCTGGTGGTCGCGCTGGCACTCGACGAGGCCACCGTCGCCATGGCGCTGTCGACGGTGTCGACCTGTCGGGCGATCTTCGAAGCGACCGTCGAGTACGCAAAGGTGCGTGAGCAGTACGGTCGGCCCATCGGGTCGTTCCAGGCGCTCAAGCACCGCCTCGCCGACTGCTTCCTCGCCGTCGAGCGCGCCGGGGCCCTGGCATGGTTCGCCACCCTCACGATCGCCGAGGACGACCCCCGCCGGCCCCTTGCGGTCGCCATGGCCAAGGCCGCCGCGGGTGACTGCGCGCAGCTCTTGTCGCGCGACGGGCTGCAGTTGCACGGCGGCATCGGGTTCACCTGGGAACACGACCTGCACTTCCTGTTGAAGCGCGCCGTCACCGGTGACCTGTTGTTCGGTGGTCGGGCGTTCCACCGGGCGCGTGCTGCGTCCTTGATGTCCCTCGTGCCCGAAGCCGAGGAGGCCGCATGAAGCTCCGGTTCGACGACTCGGTCGAGGAGTTCCGAGCCGAGTTCCGCTCGTGGTTGGCTGCGAACCGGCCCGACCCCTC
>CAYMKW010000175.1:0-2961 GCA_964391365.1 uncultured Microthrixaceae bacterium
CATCGCATCGGCGTCGGCGGTGCTGGCGGTCAACGCCACGCCCGTGCTCGTCGACGTCGACCCGGAGACCCTGTGCATCGACCCTGCGGCCGTCGCCGCAGCGATCACCCCGGCGACCCGCGCCGTGATCGCCGTCCACGTCGCCGGTGCCGCTGCCGACCTCGACGCCCTGCTCGAGCTGTGCGCGTCCAACGACCTGCGGCTCATCGAGGACTGTGCGCACGCCCACGGGACCTTCTGGCGCGGTCGAGGTGTGGGCTCGTGGGGCGACTTCGGGAGCTTCTCGATGCAGCGGTCCAAGCTGATGACCGCCGGGGAGGGCGGAGTGCTGATCTGCAACGACGCCGGACTCCGGGACCGGGCGTGGTCCTACGCGGACTGCGGTCGTCAGGCGGGGGAGTGGTTCTACCACCACCCCAACTACGGTTCGAACCTGCGGATGACCGAGTGGCAGGGGGCCGTGCTGACAGCGCAGCTCGAGCGTTTCCCGGAGCAGAACGCCCGCAGGAACACCGCGGCCGTCGCCCTCGGCGCCGCGCTCGACGAGATCGAGGGAGTCCGGCCGCAGCGGCGCGACGAACGCATGGACTCCCAGGGCAACTACTGCTACGTGTTCCACTACGACTCCGAGGCGTTCGCCGGCCTGCCGCTGCGGCAGTTCGAGGCGGCACTCGGCGCCGAGGGCATCCCGATGGGCGTGTCGTACCCGAGCCTGAACGAGCTCGCCATCTTCAGGACGGGCAACTTCGGACCACGCCTGCGGGCGTCGGCCCCGGCCCTCGACTACTCCACGGTCCGGCTCCCGGTCGCCGAGCACGCGGCTGCGTCGACCGTGTGGCTCCAGCACCGTCTGCTCCTCGCGGACGTCGAGGAGGTCCTCGACGTCGCCCGGGCCGTGGCCCGGATCCAGGAGCACGCCGCCGAGATCGTCACGAACACGGGGAGCACCACATGAACCACCATCGATCCGTTCGCCGAGCCCGGTTCCGCAGCCGCGTGGGGGTCGTGGCCGCCGTCGCCACGGCGATGCTGGCGGGAGCCTGCAGCGGTGGGGAGTCGGCCGACCCGGCGCCCACGTCGGTGTCACCGACCACCACCCCGCCGGCCGATCGCGCCCCGGTCACGCTCGAGCTCTGGTCGAGCTTCACCGATCAGGTGTCCATCGACGCGTTCCGGCCGATCGTCGAGCGTTGCCAGACCGACAATCCGTGGCTCACCATCAACTACGTCGCCAAGGACGACATGACCAACGCCGTGACGGCGGCGGCCGAGGCGGGCACCCTGCCCGACGTCATCCAGGCCGACTTCGCCGGTGGGCTCGCCAAGCTCCAGGCCTCGGGTGCGGTCCTGCCGCTCGACGAGTTCGCGAGCCGGGACGGATTCGACTGGAACCAGTTCACCCCGGGCGCCCAGAAGCTCGTGACCTTCGACGGCGCGAAGTGGGGACTCCCGCTGTCGCTCGACACGGCGGCGCTCTTCTACAACGGGGACGTGCTCGCCGAGGCCGGGCTGCAGCCCCCGACCTCGTTCGCCGAGATCGAGGCGGCTGCGGAGCAGCTGATCCAGCGAGGCCCCGACGGGTCGATCCAGCGGATCGGTTGGGTGCCCGACGTCGGCGACGGCTCGTCGGTGATCCCGCTCGGCCTGTTGTACGGGGGGAAGCTCTTCAGCGAGGACGGCACGCAGGTGCTCATCGGCGAGGGTGACGGGTGGGCGGAGTCGTTCCGCATGCAGAAGCGGTTCCTCGACCTGCTCGGACCACCAGAGGACGCCGCCCGGTTCGCCGCCTCGCTCGGTGCCTACGACTCGGCCCAGAACTTCTTCATCACCGGCCAGGTGCCGCTGTACACGGAGCTGTCGTACTTCACGACGTGGCCGAGCCGGTTCGGGCAGGGGAAGCCGGCCGAGTGGGGCGTCGTCCCGATGCCGGGACCCGACGGTGTCGCCGACGCCGAGGAGTTCTCCCTGATCTCGTCGGGCAACAGCTTCTTCCTGCCGGCCGACCCGGCGGCCGGTGACCCCGAGGCGTCGTGGCTCGCCGCTGAGTGCATGGCCACCGCCGCCCAGCAGATCGCGGACTTCGAGGTCGTCCAGGGCAACATCCCGGCCAACATCGAGGCGCTGCGGATCTTCGAGGAGATCGAGGCCACCAAGGTGCCCGAGTACCAGACGTTCATCGAGCTCGCCCGGTCGCCGAATGCGACCGTGCCCGGCAACTCGGTGGTGATCGAGGCCGCCTACGACGAGCTCACCACCCTGGCCCTGCGCTACCGGAGGGGTGAGGTCGCCGACGACCAGCTCCAGTCCGAGATCGAGGCGCTCGCCGCCCGACTGCAGGACGAGCTGGACCTCGAGACCGGAGGCTGAGTGACCGGTACCGCGGCGCGCCCTGCAGCGCCCGAGGGGGCCGACGACGACGTCGTCGGCCCCTCGCCGTCGGCGGTCCCGGTGGTCCCTGCGGAGCGCCTCCGGGCCAAGCGACGCGCGGATCGGAAGCGACGGCTGACGGTCCTGCTCCTGTTGTCCCCGTGGATCATCGGGTTCCTCGTGTTCACGCTCTACCCGATCCTCAACTCGTTCTACTGGTCGTTCACGGTCAAGCGGTACGGGTCGCCGGCACGGTGGGTGGGACTGGCGAACTACGAGCTGCTGTTCACCAACGACGAACTGCTGACCGCCCTCGGCAACACCGCCTACCTGGCGGTGTTCGGGATGCCGGTGCGCATCGGCATCGCCCTGCTCGCGGCGGCCCTGTTGGTTCGGGCCCGTCGGGGCAACGGCGTGTACCGCACGATGTTCTACATCCCGTCGATCGTCCCGGCGGTGGCCAGCGGTGCCCTCTTCTTCTTCCTCCTGAAGGAGGGCGGTCCCCTGTCCTGCCTGTTCGGACTGTTCGGTGCCGAGGCGCCGCTGTGGTTCCGGGACCCCCAGTGGGCCAAACCGGCGCTCATCATGGTGACG
>CAYMKW010000176.1:0-2911 GCA_964391365.1 uncultured Microthrixaceae bacterium
ACCTACCCGTGGTACTCGAACGTCGCGCCGTTCTCGTGGGCGGTGCAGCACCACGTCGATGAGGGCCGTGAGGCGGTCAACTACTCGGAGTTCGCCACCAGCCCCGGCGCGGCCGAGGAGTCTGTCTAGGTCGTCGCGAACGGCGAGATGCCACCCGGCTACTACACGCGGTTCGGCCTGCACCCCGAGGCGAACCTCACCCAGGGCCAGATCGACGAGCTGATCGCCGGCCTGCGCGCCACGCCGGGGCTGTCCGAAGGGCGCTGAACGGGCCGGTCAGGCCTCAGGCGACTGCGGCAGCGAACTGTGTGAACAGGTCGCCCGGCAAGGGGTAACGGAGCCGCCAGGTAATCGCCATGGGGCGTTCGCCGTCGTGCTCCACGTACACCGCCGGGCCGAGACACCAGAACGCCCGGTCGTTGACGTTCATGCGAGCGAAGATCAGCACGTCGCTCCCCAGCTGCTCGTGCTGCTGGTAGCGCTGACCTGTCGAGCTATCGGCCCGGGTGGCGGCCTGGCTCTCCCAGTGGAACAGCTCGGGGCTGATCGCGTAGTCGCGGTAGCGGGTGGTCGGCGAGAACCCGGATCCGGTCTTGTCGAAGGTGACGGCGAACAGATCGGCCTGCTCGTCGGACAGCCACATCACGCCGCTCTGCCAGGACGAGACCCGAGTTCCGCTCCCGTGGCCGAACGCCGAGAGGATCTCGAGCCGCGTGTACCGGGCGTGGACGAGCAACGGCACGTCGGGTCGGGCCGGTAGCCGTTCGTGGATGTGGTCGACCTGGTCGTCGAGCACAGCGAAGAGCTCGGCGAGCTCAGCCAAGACCTGGGGGTGTCGCCACACCAGATCCACGCCGTCCTGCAGGTTGGCGTCCGCAGGCAGGAGGTCCCGGGGCACCTGGTCGACGAGTTGACTGACGAGCATGCGCACCTCGCGCCGGTCGCGTTCGTCGAGTCCATCGACCCGAGGTGCGTCCACCATGCCCATTAGGTCGCGGTAGCCACCCAGCCGGACTTCGTCGTCGACGTGCAGGAGTCGACCGCATGCTCGTCGCAGCAGCGCTTCGGCCGGGCCCGCTGCTGCAGTTTGGACCTCAGCGGCATCGAGCAGGTCCGACCAACACCGGTTGCCGCGGTAGATGTCGGCGACGTCTAGGCCCGTGTGATCCAGATAGGCGGCGAGGGTCGCTGCGGCACCGGTGGCGATCAGGCTCAGGAGCTCGTCGACCTTCTGGTTCCAGTGGTCAGGGATGGCTGCCCGGATTCCCTGCAGCACGATGTCGCGGGCGACCGGGTCGAGCTCCATGTGGCACCCGGCCGGCAGGTACGGGAACCCTTGCTCGACCTGTCGGGCGACCGCCTGCCGGTCGGCGCCGAGCACCGCCCCGAGTCGACGGTCGAACCGGAACTCTCGGCGGTGCTGGCCGACGAAGTCCAACACCGTGCACGCCGCCTTGCCGGAGTCCTTGCGCAGTCCCCGGCCGAGCTGCTGCAGGAACAGCGTCCCGCTGTCGGTCGGCCGCAGCATGAGCAGCGCGTCGACACTCGGCACGTCGACGCCTTCGTTGAACAGGTCGACAGAGAACACCACGGTGACTGACCCGTCAGCCAGATCGCGCAGCGCAGCGTGGCGATCTTCTGCAGGCGTTTCGCCCCACACCGCCACCGACGGGATTCCGGCCTCGGTGAACGTGCGAGCCATGTAGCGCGCGTGCTCGACGCTGACGCAGAACCCGAGCGCCCGTACCGTCGCAGGTCCGGCACCCGATCGGCGAACTCCTGCACGACGTAGTGCGCCCACCTGTCGGTCGACGTGTAGACGTTCGTGAGCGCGTCGACGTCGTAGCCGGTGCCCCGCTTCCACGGGATCTCGCTCAGGTCGGTGCCGTCGTGGATGCCGTAGTAGATGAATGGTGCCAGGTACTGCTGGTCGATGGCATACCATAGCCGGAGTTCCGCGGCGATCCGGTCGCCGAACCAGTGCAGGATCGGCATGCCGTCGGCCCGTTCAGGGGTGGCGGTGAGCCCGAGGAGCTCGACGGGCTGCAGGTGCTTCAACAGACGCTTGTAGGACTTGGCCGCAGCGTGGTGGAACTCGTCCACGATCACCACATCGAACTGATTCGCCTGCAGGTGCTTCAGATCCGATTTGCTCAGGCTCTGCACCGACGCGAACACGTGCTCGAACCGTTCGGGTCGCTTGCCACCGATCCACTGCTCGCCGAACGACGGGTCCCGCAGGACGTGACGGAACGTCGCCTGGCTCTGGTTCAGGATCTCGGCGCGGTGCGCCACGAACAGCAGGCGGGCGCTCGGCAGCTCCTCTGCGAGTCGGGCGTAGTCGAGCGCCGCCATGACCGTCTTGCCCGTACCCGTCGCCGAGACCAGCAGGATGCGGTGGTGCCCCCGAGCTCGGGACACCGCGAGTTGCTCCAACAGCCGCGCCTGGAACGGCAGCGGTGTCACCCCCACGGGGCTCAGGTAGATCTGCGGTCCCGACGCCTCGTCGCGCTGCGTGCGGGCTTCGAACTCGTCCGGGTCGAACTCGACGAAGTCACTGCTCTCCCAGTACGAGTCGAACACGGCCCGCACCTTGTCGACCACGTCCGGGTTGCGGGCCCCGCTGATGCGGACGTTCCACTCCAAGCCGGTGACCTGTGCCGAGTGGGTCAGGTTGGAGGACCCGATGTACGCCGTCGAGTAGCCGGCCGGCCGGTGGAACAGCCACGCCTTGGCGTGCAGACGTGTGGTGGACAGGTCGTAGGAGACCCGCACCTCGGCGCCGGCCGCAACGAGCGCGTCCAACGCCTTGCGTTCAGTCGAGTTGGTGTACGTCGTGGTCAACACGCGCACCCTGCCGCCACGGCGGATCACGTCACCGAGGCCTTCGAGCAGTGGGCGGATCCCGGTC
>CAYMKW010000177.1:0-2889 GCA_964391365.1 uncultured Microthrixaceae bacterium
CGGCGAAGAGCGCGACCGGGAACGCCAGGTCGGTGGTCCCCAGGTAGGCCACGGCTCCGGCCCCACGCTCACCGATGAGCGCGCCGCCGCGGGCGGAATGGTCCGCCAGCTCGCCGTAGGTCAGTCCCCGGCTTGCGGTTCCGATCCCGAGCCGTTCGCCGAACGCGGCCGCCACCATCTCCAGCAACATGACCAGGGTCACCGGCCGTCCTCCTTCGTCAGGATCATCGCGCCGGCGATCGGGCCGCCGCCGTTGGCCACCGCTGCCACCTCGGGCAGTCGTCCTGGCGCTGCCGGGCCGCCGACCTGGCGCTCGCCGGCCTCGCCGCGCAGTTGCAAGACGGCTTCGTGGATGAAGCCGAAGCCGTGCAGTCGTCCTGCCGAGAGCTGCCCGCCGTGGGTGTTGAGCGGCAGCTCGCCGTCGAGGGCGATTCGGTGGCCGCCCTCGACGAACGGTCCGGACTCGCCCTTGCCGCAGAAGCCGAGCGCCTCGAGCCAGGTCATCGCAAGGAAGCTGAAGCCGTCGTACAGCTCCGCGATGTCGACGTCCGCGGGGGTCAGTTCGGTGCGTTCCCAGACCATCGCGCCGGCGTCACGTGCCGACATCGTGGTCATGTCGTCCCACTGGTCCCACGAGGGTCGGCCCCGCAGGGCGGTGCCGACCGCCTCGACCCGCGCAACCGGGTGGTCCACCGACCGGGCGTGCTCGGCGGCGCTGACGATCACCGCAGTGGAGCCATCCACCGGTGCGTCGCAGTCGAACAGCCGGAACGGGGTGGTGATCACCCGCGACGCGAAGTAGTCCTCCACCGTCATCGGATCCCGGTAGACCGCCTTCGGGTTGCGCTCGGCGTTGCGGCGGCCGTTGAGCGCGATCTGCGCGAGTTGCTCGGGTGTCGTGCCGAACTCGTGCATGTGGCGGTGGCAGTTCATTGCCAGCCAGTTCGCCGCCGAGTACGCCCGGAACGGCAGGCTCCACTGCAGCGGTCCTCCGAAGCGGGGCGCTCCACCTCCTGTGCCGCCACCGCTGTCCATGCCGATTCCACCGCGCCCGCCGCCGCCCTGTGCGGTGGACTCGGTGACGGTGCGGTACACCAGCACGTGGCGCGCCAGGCCGGCGCCTACGGCCAGTACGGCGTTCACCACCGCGGCGAGTTGGGCGGCGCCCTCGATGCCACCCGAGTGCCAGTTCACCCGCAGGCGCAGCGCATCCTGCACGTCGGGGGTGCCGGGACCCGAGAAGCCGGGAGGTCCCTGGTTGGCGCCGGGGTAGGTCGCGATGCCGTCGACGTCGTCGGTGGTGAGCCCTGCGTCCGCGATGGCCTCGAGTGCGGCGTCAAGGGTCAGGTCGAGTCCGGTGCGTCCGAGCCGTCGCCCGACGTCGGACTGCCCGATGCCCGAGATGACCGCCCGCCGTTCGAAGTCGGTCACGATGCCGCCCCCGTGTCGGGTTCGAACAACGGGAACCAGACGATGCCGTGCTGTTCGAAGGTGACCCGTACCCGCAAGCCGATGTGCACGTCCTCGGGAGCGCAACGGACCAGGTTGGTGGTCAACCGGAGCCCCGGCTGCTCGTCGAGTTCGACCAGGCCGATGGCATAGGGCTCGATGCTGCCGTCCCAGGAGTGGTGGTTGACCGTGTAGGAGAAGACCTCACCGCGGCCGCTCACCGCCTGTGGCTCGACGTCGCGCCCGCCGCACTGCGGGCACCGGGGGAGCGGAGGATGCAGCCAGTGACCGCAGTCCGAGCACCGGGCGAAGCGCAACACGCCGTCCTCGCCAGAGGTCCAGAAGAAGCGGTTCTCGTCGTCCAGCGCGGGCTGGACGCGAAAGGGCAGGTCGGTCACCTGCTCAGGAGGCCTGCTGGGCGGCAGCCTCTTCGGCCTGCTTCGCCATGCGCTCGGCGAGGGTGAGTGCCGTGACGATGCCGTCCTCCTGGAACTTGCCGGTGCCGAAGACGCGCGGCGTGGTGTCGACGTCGGTCGCCCGGGCACGTAGGGCACCCACGGTCGCCTCTTCACGCGGGATGTGAGCGAACGGGTCGTAGTTGAAGTTGCGCATGGCGTTGAGGTGAGTGATCTGGTTGATCTCGTCGTCGGGCACGCCCTCGAGGTAGCGCATCGCCATCTCGGGTGCGTCGGGCCAGGTGGAGTCCGAGTGCGGATAGTCGCACTCCCAGTGGATGTGGTTCGGGTTGAGGTGCTGGCGCACCTCCATGCCGACTGCGTCGTCGATGAAGCAGGTCAGGACGTGCTCGTTGAACACCTCGCTGGGCAGGCGGTCGCCGAAGTCCTGGTTGGTCCACGCCTTGTGGTGCTTGTAGACGTAGTCGACCCGCTCGAGGAAGTAGGGAACCCAACCGATGCCACCCTCGCTGAGCGCGATGCGCAGGTTGGGGAACTTCCGGAACACCGGTGACCAGACCAGATCGGCGGCGCACTGGACGATGTTCATCGGCTGCAACGTGATCATCGTGTCGATCGGTGCGTCCATCGCGGTGATGACGGTGCTGGATGACGACCCGATGTGCAGGCAGATGACCGTGCCGGTCTCCTCGCAGGCAGACAGGAAGGGGTCCCAGTGGTCGCTGTGCCAGCTCGGAAGGCGCAGCTTCTCGGGGTTCTCCGAGAACGTCACGGCGTGACAGCCTCGCTCGGCCATCCGGCGGACCTCATCTGCCATGAGCTGGGGATCCCAGACCGGCGGCACCGCCAGGGGGATCATGCGGCCGGGGTAGGTGCCGCACCAGTCCTCGACGTGCCAGTCGTTGTAGGCACGCAGGAGTTCGAGTGCGATGTCCTTCTCCTCCATGGTCATGAAGAGCTGGCCGGTGAAGCCGGTCATGGAGGGGAAGTTGAGCGAGCCGAGCACGCCGTTGACGTCCATGTC
>CAYMKW010000178.1:0-360 GCA_964391365.1 uncultured Microthrixaceae bacterium
GCTCGAGGAGCTCGATCGCGCGATCGACCAGGAGCTCTCGGCGATCCCACGATCGCGACGACACCTCATCACCACCCACGACGCGTTCAGGTACCTCGCCCGGGACCGTGGCTTCGACATCGCCGGGTTCGTCACCCCGAACCCCGCCACCGAGCCCTCGCTGGCCGATCGTCGGCGTCTCACCGAGACGATCCGGAACCTCGATGTCCCGGCGGTGTTCCTCGAGCCGAACCTGATCGCCAGATCCTCGATGCTCACCGAGGTCGCCGAGGCCGAGGGCATCGAGGTGTGTCCCCTTCGCGGCGACACCTTCGACGCCGAGGCCCGCACCTACGTCGAACTCATGCGCGCCAACGCCCG
>CAYMKW010000178.1:370-1590 GCA_964391365.1 uncultured Microthrixaceae bacterium
TCGCCCCATGACTCCCCGTTTCGTACCGTCCTCGAGGTCGCTCACGCCCGTCGTGCTGCTCGCTCTGGCGGCCGCCCTTGCGACCGTGGTCCTCGCCGCACCAGCGGGGGCGGTGTCGTCCCAGGAGGAGGACGATCCCTCGCTGGTCCAGACCATTCCGCGCGACCAGCCGGTCGTGAGCGGGTCCGCAGAGCTCACCTCGGGCCACGTCGATCTCGGGCCGCGTTTCGTCGACGGCGCCTGGCGCCTGCTGGTCCACGACACCGTCACCCAACCGCCGGTATGGCGCCTTCCCGACGACGTCGTGCTCCGTGTCGGTGACGCCGGCCGGTCGTCGGTGCCGGGTGATCCGGCCTACTCATTCCTCGGGGCCCCGGCAGGCAGCCCGGTGTGGGTGGTGCCGCAGACGGAGAACCCCGGTGTCGTGTGGCTGGGATGGAACACCCAGGACCCGGCCGTGATGGAGCGGATCGATCGGGGCGTTCGGCTCCGGCTGCTCGGGGCCGACGGCCCGGGCAAGCTCTCGGTCTACCTCCAGTCCGGAGACCTCTCGGGGCCCGAGGTCCTCTGGGAGTCCGACGCCGAGGTGACCGACCCGCTCTGGGTCGACGTGAACACCCACACGCACGCCAACTGGGTGTTCTCCGCGCCGGGGGTCTACGTCGTGCGGCTCGAGGCCACCGCCGACCTCCTCGACGGGAGCAAGGTGAGCGATGTGGCCGACGTACGCGTCGCTGTCGGTGACGCCACGCAGATCGGCGAGGCGGCGGCGGCGGTGTTCGAGGTCGATGAAGCCGCGTCCTCCGCCCCCGTCGATGGTGACGAGGCGTCCGCCGCGGCCGACCCGGAGAGTGTTGTCGAGTCCTCAGGCGGCAGGACCGCGCTCGTCGCAGCGGTGGTCGTGGCGGCGGGGGTGCTCGCGGTCTCGGTGGCCGTGGGTGTCGCCCGGGCGCGTGCGGCTCGCTGGCGCCTCGTAGGTGGCGGACGATCGTGACCCACCTCGGGACCGAGCTCACCCACTCGGCGATGACGGAGGGCGGCGACGCGACGTCCCGGGGGACCCATGCCGACGCGCTCGACATCCGTGAACTCGGCGTCGACCTGGGGGGTCGACCTGTGCTCCGTGACGTCGACCTCGCGGTCCCGGCGGGCGAGTTCCTCGGCGTGCTGGGACCCAACGGCGCCGGCAAGACCACTCTGCTCCGGGCCATCCTCGGTCT
>CAYMKW010000178.1:1600-2866 GCA_964391365.1 uncultured Microthrixaceae bacterium
GTCGGGAACGGTCCTGGTGCGCGGCTCCCCCCCGTCCCGAGTCCGCACTCGCCTCGGCTCCGTCCCCCAGCGCCACGAGTTCGCCTGGGACTATCCGGTCTCGGTGCTCGATGCCGTGTTGACTGGGCGGTCGGCCCGGCTCGGTGTGTGGCGCCGGGCGCGTGCCCGTGACTGGGATGCAGCGGCCGAGGCGGTGGACCGAGTGGGCCTCGCCGACCTGGCAGGCCGCCCCGTCGGTGAGCTGTCGGGCGGGCAGCGTCAGCGGGTCCTGGTCGCCCGGGCCCTGGTCGCAGAGCCCGAGGTGCTCCTGCTGGACGAGCCGTACACGGGCCTCGACCTGCCCGCTCAGGAGGAGCTCGCCACCCTGTTCGCCCGGCTCGCCGCCGAGGGTCGTGCCGTGGTGATGACCACTCATGACCTGCTCGCTGCGCTGCACGGTTGTGATCGCCTGGCGTTGGTCAACCGGACCGTCGTCGCCGTGGGAGCCCGGTCGGAGTTGCGGGATCCGGCGCCGTGGCGTCGGACGTTCGGAGTCGGCGAGGACAGCCCGCTCCTGCGGATCCTCGACGGGGCGTGACCGTGCCGATCTCCGACTTCCTCACCGACCTGTTCAACCCGGACCTGGCGTTCCTCCAGCGGGCAGTGGTGATCACCGTGATCGCCTCGGTCCTGTGCGGGATCGTCGGTTGTCACGTCGTGCTCCGGGGAATGGCGTTCATCGGAGACGCTGTCGCACACGCAGTGTTCCCTGGCCTGGCGGTCGCCTTCCTGCTGCAGGGGAGCCTCGTGCTCGGCGGCGCTGTCGCCGGTGTGCTCACTGCCGTCCTCGTCGCCGTGTTCGCCCAGAACCGCCGTCTCAAGGAGGACTCCGTCATCGGGGTGTTCCTGGTGGCCTCCTTTGCCCTCGGCCTGGTGGTCATCTCCCGCGCCCCGGGCTACGCCGGCTCGCTCCAGCAGTTCCTGTTCGGCTCCATCACCGGGATCCCGGCGCGGGACGTTCTCGTCACCGCGATCGCTGCGGTCGGGGTGCTGTCGGTCGTGGCCGTGCTGCACCGCCAGCTGGTGACCGTGTCGCTCGACCGGGAGATGGCCCGGGCCATGGGCCTTGCGACCTTCCGGCTCGACCTCGTCCTCTACGTCTGCGTGACCCTCGCTGTCGTGGTCTCGTTGCAGACCGTCGGCAACATCCTGGTGCTCGCGCTGCTGGTCACTCCGGCCGCGACGGCTTCAGCGGCCGCAAGACCACCCGCACCGGCGCCCTGGTCG
>CAYMKW010000179.1:0-2858 GCA_964391365.1 uncultured Microthrixaceae bacterium
GCCGCCGTGTCCTTCCAGCCGAATGCCGGGAGCCAGGGCGAGTTCGCCGGTCTGTTGGCGATCCGCGCCTACCACCGGGCGCGCGGGGAGGCCGGCCGCGACATCTGCCTCATCCCCTCCTCGGCCCATGGGACGAACGCCGCCAGCGCCGTGATGGCTGGGATGCGGGTGGTCGTGGTGGCCACCGATGACGACGGCAACGTCGACCTGGCGGACCTCCGGGCCCGGGCCGACGAGGCGGGCGACCGTCTCGCCGCGGCGATGGTCACCTACCCGTCGACGCACGGTGTCTTCGAGGAGGGCATCGTCGAGCTCTGCGAGGTGGTCCACGCCCACGGCGGCCAGGTCTACGTCGACGGGGCGAACCTGAACGCGCTGGTCGGCGTCGCTCCCCCCGGCGCGTTCGGCGCCGACGTGAGCCACCTGAACCTCCACAAGACCTTCTGCATCCCGCACGGGGGCGGCGGACCCGGGGTCGGGCCCGTCGCGGTCGCCGAACACCTCGTGCCGTACCTCCCGGGTCACCGCAGTTCCGGTGCGGCGAGCACTCCCGACGGGGTGGGTGCGGTCTCGGGCGCACCGTTCGGTTCCGCCGGGATCCTCGTGATCCCCTGGATGTACGTGACCATGATGGGTGACCGGCTCGCCGAGGCGACGGCGGTCGCCATCCTCAGCGCCAACTACGTCGCCCACCGCCTCCAGGAGCACTTCCCAGTCCTCTACCGAGGCGCCGGAGGACTGGTCGCCCACGAGTGCATCCTCGACCTCCGGGAGATCGAGCGTCGGGTCGGCATCACCAACGAGGACGTGGCCAAGCGCCTGATCGACTACGGGTTCCACGCCCCGACGATGTCGTTCCCGGTGCCCGGGACGTTGATGGTCGAGCCGACCGAGTCGGAGTCCCTCGAGGAACTCGACCGGTTCTGCGACGCGATGATCTCCATCCGGGCCGAGATCGACGAGGTCGCCTCCGGAGCCTGGCCGGCCGACGACAACCCGCTCGTCAACGCTCCCCACACGGCCTGGGCGGTGGGCGCCGACGACTGGCGACACGCCTATCCCCGGTCGATCGCGGGTTGGCCGACCGGTGTGCGCCGTCAGACGAAGTACTGGCCTCCGGTCCGGAGGATCGACGGCGGCCACGGCGACCGAAATCTGGTCTGCAGCTGTCCGCCGATGGAGGACCTGGTCTGACTCGGAGTGCTCAGCCCGCCACGAACGGCAGGTCGACACAGCGGGCGGCCAGTTCGGCGCTCGGACCCCTGATCACCACGTCGTCGCCAACGACCACCTCGGGACTGGTCGCCGCGAGCGCGATCCCGAGCCCGAGCACGGGCGAGAAGTTCCCCGAGGTGACGCGGCCGACGACCCTGCCGTCGACGACGACCTCGTGCCCCTCCCGGGGAGGCCGCCGGCCCTCGCAGAGCAGGCCGCGCAGGACCGGATCGACGCCTGCCTCCCGCTGGACGATGAGCGCATCTCGGCCACGGAACCCCTCCTTGTCCCAGCCCACGACCCAGCCCAGTCCGGCGTTGAGTGGTGTGGTGCCGGGTCCGAGCTCGTGTCCGTGCAGCGGCAGTCCCGCCTCGAGGCGCAGGGTGTCCCTGGCGCCCAGACCCGCCGGTGGGACCCCTGCCGCCAGGATGGCGTCCCAGAAGCCCTCGGCGACCGCCACCGGAACCGCGCACTCGACGCCGTCACCGCCGGTGTAGCCGGTCCCGGCACTGAGGCACTCGACCCCCTCGTGGACGAATCGAGTGACGCGGAAGCGGCCCACCGCCGCGGCCTCGGGCGACACCGTGGCGAGCCGATCCCGGGCGCCCGGACCCTGCACCGCCAGGACCACTCGATCCGCCGTCGTGTCCTGCACCGTGGTGTCGGCGTCTCCCCCACCCAGGGCGGCCACCACGCGGTCGGTGTTCGAGGCGTTCGGCATCACGTCGAAGCGCTCGTCGTCGACCCACCAGACGATGATGTCGTCGAGCACCGAGCCATCGGTCGGATCGAGGAGGTGCGTGTACTGGGCGCGTCCCGGACCGACCCTTCGGAGGTCGTTCGTCAGGCTCTCCTGGAGCCGCTCGAACGCTCCGGGGCCCTCCACCCGAACGGTGCCGAGGTGGCTCACGTCGAACACGACGGCGTCGCGACGACAGGCGAGGTGTTCGGCAACGGTCCCGTCCCCGTAGGCGAGCGGCATCTCCCAACCACCGAAGGGGACCATCTTGGCGCCCAGTCGGCGGTGAGCGCCGTCGAGCGGTGAGGTGCGCACCGGGCTCAGACTGCGTCCGCTTCGGGAGCTGGTGCCTCGGCCGGAGCGGACTCCGGGAACAGCGCCACGATCCTGCTGTCGATCTCGTCGACGACGCCGGCCAACGGGAGGACGCTCAGCACCCCCTGTCCGTGCTGCAGGACGTCGATCAATTCGTCCCCGTCGTGGACCAGCACCGAGCGGGTGCCGTTGATCACCAGGTTGGCCGATGCGACGTCCTCACCCAACTGGTCACGGAGGTAGGCGAAGACCTTCCGGACCAGTTCCAGCTTGATGCCGCTGTCGAGCAACGACTTCACGACCTTCAGTTCCAGCAGGTCGCGGTACGAGTAGGTCCGTCGCGAGCCGCTCCCGGCGGCGTCGGCCACCGACGGCCGGATCAGGTCGGTCCGGGCCCAGTAGTCCAGCTGCCGGTAGGAGATCCCCACGATCTCGGCGGCCCGCTTGCCGCTGAACCCGCCGCTCCGGCCGGCCCCCGACTGCGGAGCGGCATCCGCCCCGCCCCCGCCCGCCATGGTCTCCTGCTGCGTCGTCGACATCGTTCGCTCCGTGCGTCGTGTGGGCGACGGCCGCAGCCGCCCAACCCACG
>CAYMKW010000180.1:0-2804 GCA_964391365.1 uncultured Microthrixaceae bacterium
CGCCGGGGTCGATGTGCAGGCCCACACGGAGGTCGGGCGATACCGGGCGGCGACCACCGTGGCGCAACTCCGACAGGCGGGTGACCTCATCGGCGAGCGCACCATCGTCGACTGGCCGGAACTGCGTTGGCGCGGCATCACCCTCGACGTCTCGCGGGGTCGTGTCCCCACCGTCGAGGAACTCGAACGCACCATCGAGCGGCTCGCCGGCCTGAAGATCAACCACGTCGAGTTGTACCTCGAGGCGTCCTACGCCCACCCCAACCACGCCGAGGTCTGCGAGCCGCACGGGGCCTACCGGGAGGAGGAGATCCGACACCTGGTCGGGTTCGCCCGGGCGCGACACGTCGAACTGGTCGGCCAGCAGGCCTCGCTCGGACACCTTGAACACTTCCTGGCGCACCCGGCGTATGCACACCTCGCCGCGCTCCCCGGCGGCTACGTGACACCCGATGGGAGCGGTCACGAGCCGGCGGCCTGCCTGGAACCCCGGAGCGACGAGGCCTTCGACCTCGCCGCCGAACTGGTCGGCGACGTGGCCGTGGCCTTCGACCAGCCCCGGGTCCACATCGGCCTCGACGAGCCGATCGACCTGAACCCCGCGATCTGGGACGCCATCTTCGACGTCCCCGGCGCATCGGTGCCGTGGTCGGGCGTGGACGACGGCACGTTCTGCATCCCACTGCCCCCGGACCGGCTCAGCGACTACGCCGAGTGGGTTCGACGGCTCCGGGCGCTCCCTGCGCTCGACGGCCGTGAGGTGCTGATGTGGGCCGACGTCGTCGCGGCGCAACCCGAGCTCCTCGAGGTGCTGCCCGACGGGGTGACGCTGGTCGAGTGGGGCTACGAGTCGACCCACCCGTTCGACGCCCGGGTGGGTCGGATCCGGTCCGCCGGTCGGTCGTGCTGGGTGGCTGCCGGGACCTCAGGGTGGTCGTCGATCTCGGGTCGGGTCACCAACATGCAGGACAACGTCCGTGCCGCCGTGCGCGCCGCCGGGCGACACGGTGCCGACGGCCTGCTCGTCACGAGCTGGGAGGCCCTCCCCTCGGTGTCCGACTGGCCCGGTTTCGTCTGGGGGGCCGCCTCGGCGTGGAACCCGGACCGCGAGGTCGACCTCGCCGAGGCGCTCGACCTCACCGTCGCCGGCGGCAGCGGCCTCGGCGCCGCATGGATCCGCCTCGGCCGGGTGCACGACGTCGTCGATCCGGGCACCCCCGAGACGGGTGCCGTGTCGGAGATGTTCCGGAGTGGCGGCATGGCCGCAGTGGGTCTCGTCCTCCGCGGCATGGGTCCGGAGGTGCTCGAGGCCGTCGTCACGGAACTCGACCGCGCTGCCGATGAGCTCCGCGGCGCGACCGTCACCGCTCCCGACGGCGAGGTGCTGCGGAGCGAGCTCTGGTGGGTCCACGACGCCCTCCGGTGGGGGGTCGCCGCCGCCCGGCACGTGCTCGGCTGGCCCGATCCGAACGGCGAACGAGACCAGCTCGCTGCGGACCACGAACGGATCGTCACCGAGCACGAGCGGCTGTGGCGGTGCCGCAACCGGCAGCATGGCTACGACCGTGTCGCGGCGGCGCTCGCCGCCACGAGGGGAGGGATCTGAGGTGGCGTCGATCACGCTCGACCACGTGAGCAAGGTCTTCGACGGCGGCGTCCGTGCGGTCGACGACGTGTCGCTCGAGATCGCCGACGGCGAGTTCCTCGTCCTCGTCGGCCCGTCCGGCTGCGGGAAGTCCACGCTGCTGCGGATGATCGCCGGGCTGGAGGAGACCACCTCGGGTGGTGTCCTCCTCGGGGACCGTGACATCACCTGGGTGCCGCCACGGGAGCGGAACCTGGCGATGGTGTTCCAGAACTACGCGCTCTACCCGCACATGACGGTGCGGAAGAACCTGGCGTTCAGCCTCAAGCTCCGCCGTCGACCCAAGGCCGAGATCGCATCGACGGTCGACCGTGTCGCAGGAATGCTCGGCCTCGAGGAGCTGCTCGACCGCAAGCCCGGGCAGCTCTCCGGCGGTCAACGCCAGAGGGTCGCCATGGGCCGGGCGCTGGTGCGTGACCCCGAGGCCTTCCTCATGGACGAGCCGCTGTCGAACCTCGACGCCAAGCTGCGCGTCACCATGCGGGCCGAGCTCGCCGATCTGCACCAGCGGACCGGAACCACGACCGTGTACGTGACCCACGACCAGGTCGAGGCCATGACCCTCGGCCACCGGGTCGCCGTCCTGCGGAGCGGCGTGCTGCAGCAGTGCTCAACCCCGACCGACCTGTTCCACCGGCCCGTCAACCTGTTCTGCGCCACGTTCATCGGATCGCCCGAGATGAACCTGATCGACGCCCAGCTCGACGGTGATGTGGTCCGATTCGCCGGCACCGAACTGGCCGTGAGCGCGCGACCTTCCGGTCCGACCAACTCGTGGATCCTCGGGGTCCGACCCACCGACCTCGTGCTGGCGGCAACGGCCCCCGGCCTGCCGACCCTCACGGCACACGTCGACCACGTCGAACACCTCGGCGCAGTGGTCCAGGCGACCTTCTCGCTCGACGCCCCACAGGTCCGGCTCGGAGCGGGGACCGAGGACGAGGAACTCGAAGCGAACGCGATGCGCTCGGACCGGGCGAGGTGGACTGCGGAGCTGCCCGACGGGGCAGGCGTGGCGGCGGGCGACCGCGTGGAACTCGGTGTGGTCACCGAGCGGCTCCACTGGTTCGACCCGTCGACCGGGGAGCGCGTCCCCGGGACCTGAGCGTGACCCGTGTGGTGGCCGGGTCAGCGTGACCCGTGTGGTGGCCGGGTCAGC
>CAYMKW010000181.1:0-2606 GCA_964391365.1 uncultured Microthrixaceae bacterium
CAGGCGACCACGACGTCGGCGGTCCCGGAGGCGACGAGCGATGCGGCCAGGTTGGTGGCCTGCTGGGAGGACCCGCACTGGGTGTCGACCGTCGTCACCGCCGTCGACATGGGCTGGCCGGCCGTGAGCCAGGCGGTCCGCCCGATGTTGAACGACTGCTGGCCAACCTGGGACACGCACCCGGTCACCACCTGCTCGACCTCGGCGGAGTCGATCCCGGACCGTTCCACGAGTCCGGCGAGCACCGTTCCGAGCAGGTCGGCGGGGTGGACCCCGGCGAGCCCGCCGTTGCGGCGGCCGATGGGGGAGCGGAGGGCATCGATGATGACGACGTCGGGCATGGTCGGATCCTAGGGGTGCGGGGACGACCGACCCGGCTCAGGCCGCCCGGTGCTCGGTGCCCGGTCCGCTGCCGTCCTCGGTGGCGGCGGGGCGGGAACGGTGGCTGAGTTCCTCGAGTCGAGCGATCCGTTCCGCCATGCGGGCCCGCTGCCGCTCGGCGGCTCGGGCCGTGGCGTCCTGCAGTTCGGCCCGGGCTGCTGCCACACCCCGTTGGCCCCGGGTGATGGTTCGCCGATCCAGACGACCGATGAGGCTGACCGTTCGGGGGCTGTCCGACAGGGCGCCGTTGTTGGGGCGCTCGCCCGGACGGCTGGCCGCCGGCTCGGCGTCGGGCTCGGTCGACTCGTCGGCTCCGGTCTGGATGAGGCTCAGCTGCGAGGTCATGCATGCATCATGCCGAGGGCCTGTGACAGCGACCGGTCGGCCGGAAACTGTCAGACCGAAACGGCCCCGACTCCCGGATAGCGTGAGCGGCACCCGCCGCCACCTGTTTCCGCTGGGACGGGTCGACAAGGAGAGCAACCATGGTGAGTTCGAGGCGTGGTCGTGCGGTCTCGGCGGTGGTGGCGACGGCGGTCCTCGGGTCGCTCCTCGGCGTGGTCGGCACCGTCGCCCAGGCCGTGGCGCCCGCCGGTTCGGCGCTGGCGGCCCCGGAGGCGGCTGCGGCGCCGATCGAGGGCGGTCTGGGCTACTCGGCGCTGCCCGCTCCCTGTCGTGCCGTCGACACCCGCGTCGCCGGAGGAACACTCGCCCCCGGTGGCACCCGCAGCTTCCAGATGCGGGGTTCGAGCGGTCTGGGGTTCCAGGGCGGCAACGTCTTCGGATGCTCCGTACCCACCGATGCGGAGGCCGTCGAGGTCTCGATCACCGCCGTTGCGCCATCCGGAGCGAACGGGTTCCTGCGGGCGTTCCCGACAGGACCGTCCGTCAACGCGGCGTTCCTCAACTACACGGTCGGCCGGGGCATCACGAACACGGGCACGGTGCCGATCAACACCGCCGAACAACTCGACCTGAGCGTGGCGAACTTCGGTGGAACGGTCCACCTGATCGTGGACGTCCAGGGGTACTTCACGCCGGCGGGAGGCGCGAACTACGTGCCCCTGCCCGCTCCGTGCAAGGCGGTCGACACCCGCGTCGCCTTCGGTGGCTCGCCGGTCACCCCGGACACGTTCCGCTACTTCCAGATCGCAGGATCCAGCGTGATCTTCGACACCCAGGGCGGTCGATCGGGTGGCTGCGGTGTCCCCGACGGCGTTCCGGGCGTGGAGATCGCGATGACGGTCATCTCCCCGGCAGGCACCGGGTTCGCCCGGGTGTCCCCCAACGACGGGTTGGTCGCCGCCTCGGCGTTCATCAACTACACGAACGGCACGGGCATCACGAACACCGGAAGCGTCACGCTGTCGAACCTGAGCCTGGCGGACCTGGCGGTGCAGAACCTGGGTGGAACGGCCCACGTCCGCATCGACGTGCAGGGTTACTACACGACCGCTCTAGGCCAGGGATCCCGCTACCAGACGGTCACGCCGTGCCGGACCGTCGACACCCGCAACGCCGGGGGCGCGCTGGCGGCCGGCGTGACCAGGACGTTCCAGACGGCCGGCGCCCGGGTCGCGTTCAGCGGCCAGGGCACCTCGAGCGGTCTCGGGTGCGGCGTCCCGCAGCGTGCGGCCGCCGTCGAGGCGTCGGTGACGGCGGTGTCGCCGGCCGGCACCGGGTTCACCCAGATCGCTCCCGCCGGGGGAACCCCCACGGCGACGTTCCTCAACTACGGCCCGGCGGGCGGGATCACGAACACCGGCACCCTGCCGCTGGCGCCCAGCGGCACGGCCGACCTGGGGATCCGCAACCTGGGTGGGTCGGCCGCCTACCTGGTCGACGTCCTCGGCTACTACGAGCCGCTGAAGGCCTTCCCCCGGGCCGGTGAGGTCGTCGATGCCGGCTCCTCCCACACGTGTGCCGTCGTCGGCGGCGGTCGCGTCCGCTGCTGGGGGAGCAACGCCTCCGGGCAGATCGGCGACGGCACCACCAACGACGCCTGGTCGCCCGTCGAGGTGTCGGGGATCGTGAATGCGTTGCAGGTGGTGGCGGGCGCCGACCACTCCTGTGCGCTGACCGCCACCGGCGGTGTGCTCTGCTGGGGTGCGAACTACTCGGGCCAGGTCGGAATCGGGAACTTCAACGATGTTCCACTGTCGCCGCGGTTGACCGGCATCAGCGATGCGGTGCAGATCGCAGCCGCCGGTGACCACACGTGCGCC
>CAYMKW010000182.1:0-2596 GCA_964391365.1 uncultured Microthrixaceae bacterium
GTGCGGGCACATCTGCGGGACGACGGCTTCGTCCGTCACCAGGAATGGCTCCGGCAGCTCCTGCCACGTCTCGCAGTAACCTCGGCGGTGGATGCCGAGACGGAGGCGGTGATCCAGACCGCCATCGATCGGCTGGTCACCGGGCGGACGACGATCGCGATCGCCCATCGGCTCTCCACGCTGCGGCGTGCCAATCGCCTCGTGGTCCTCGACGCCGGCCGGATCGTGGAGATCGGCACCCACGAGGAGCTGCTCGCCCGCGATGGCGCGTATGCCCGCCTCTACCACGCCCAGACCAAGGCCGCCGAGGAAGCGTCGGCCTGACGGCTCCGCCACCACCGGACCATCCCGCCGAGCGCACGCCGGCCCCTCCCGCACCAGCCCTCTTCCGGACCACACCCGATGAAGCACCACGACCAACCCCAGCCCCCTGCGTGGCGCCTCGAGCGCCTCCCGCACGGCCGGGTCGATTTCGTCTCGGCCGCGGGTGTCCGCCATCCGGACGTCGACATCGTCCGCGCCTTTCCTTTCACACGGCCCGAGGGTCTGGTCGCGATCGTCGCCGACGACGGCAACGAACTGGCCTGGATCGAACGCCTCGACGAGGTGGGGCCGGGGTTGGCTGCCGAGCTGCGGGCCGAGCTGGCGGCCCGTGAATTCCTTCCCGTGATCACCCGGATCGACGCCGTCAACGACGCCGAACCGGCCGAGTGGACCGTGCAGACCGACCGCGGCCCGCGCCGCTTCCGCGTCACCGGCAGCGACGATGTCGACCGGCCCGCGGACGGCAGCGCCGTCGTCACCGACACGTTTGGTGTCCGGTACCGGATCCCCGCGGTCGCGGCCCTCGACCCCGGCAGCCGGCGGCTGTTCGAGAAGAACCTGTAGCGCGCCATCCGCGCCGGTTCGCCAGACTCGCCGCCCGGAGCGGCAGGGGGCGGAAGCTGCGCCGATTGCACCGGCCGTGCCGGCTGTGGCGGGGTTTTTTTCGGGAAAAACCGGGAGAAAAACTGAACAAAACGCTTGAAGGCCGCGTCGGGGGGATTAGTCTCGGTGGGCCGAAAACGAGGAGGAGATCCGATGCTTCGCTCCCAGACCCTGGCAGGCTGTGGCCAAATTCCATCCATGGCCTTTGGCCGCTCGAAAAGCTGCGCTTTTCACGGGAGTTGCACTCCCGGCACCTCATCCCTGAGGTGCGGCAGGCTGTTTGTCCACAGCCTGTTAGGCATCACGACGTTGGCCCAACACCACCGGCCGTTCGGGCGCCGCTCCCCGGCGCTGACCTGCATCATGCTGGTCTGTGCCGCGCAGCTCGCCACGACACCGCCCGGCCTCGGGCCGAACGGTTTCGGCGGCACAGGTTTCGCCGGTTCATCGGTCGCGTTCGGCCAATGCTGCGGCGAGGTCGCCGCGGCCCCGGTGGTGACGCAGACCTACCGTCTCCACTTCCAGACGGTCTATGACGAGCGCCAGGTCAACGCCACCCAGGTGAGCTACGAGACCGTCTACGACACGAAGAGTTACACCGTCAGCCGCCCGGTCTGGGAGACCCAGTCCTCGGAGCGGCGCTACACCGTGCAGCGCCCCGTCTGGGAGACGAGCACGCGCGAGGAACGGTTCACCGTCATGAAGCCGGTCTGGGAGACGGTGGTCCAGGACCGCAGCTACGACCAGGTCCGTGACGTGGTCGAGACGAGCACGCGGGAGGAGCGGTTCACCGTCATGAAGCCGGTCACCGAGACGGTGATGCAGCAGCAGGTGAGCACCGTCCGCAAGCCGGTCACGGAGACGGCGGTGCAGCAACAGGTGAGCGTCGTCCGCAAGCCGGTCTACGAGACGGCCATGCAGCAGCAGGTGAGCGTCGTCCGCAAGCCGGTCTACGAAACCGCCGAGCGCGAGGAGGCCTACACCGTCGCCGAGCCGGTGACGACGCTGCGGACCGCCTATGCCGATCAGGGTGGCTACGTTGATCAGGTGACGCCGATGGTCGCCCCGGGGATGACCCAGCTCTCCTGGGTGCCGGGTGGGTGGGCGGTGAACCCATACAACGGCCTCGCCACCTGGCAGCGCGGCGGATACGGCTGGACGATGACCCCGGGCGCGGTCGTCAACCAGGTCAACCGTGTCTATCAGCCAAACGTCGTCGCCATGCAGGTGCCGGAGACGACCGTCGTCAATCGCGTCGTCACCCGTAAGGTGCCGGTGCAGACGGTGCGCTATGTCGACGAGCAGGTCGTCCAGCAGGTGCCCGTCCAGACCGTCCGCTACGTCGACGAACAGGTCGTCCAGCAGGTGCCGGTCCAGACCCTCCGCTATGTCGACGAGCAGGTCGTCCAGCAGGTGCCGGTGCAGACCACGAGGATGGTGGCGGAGGAACAGGTCCGTCAGGTGCCCGTCCAGACCGTCCGCAAGGTCGTCGAGCGGGTCGAGAACAAGGTGCCGGTCCAGGTCTGCCGCATGGTCGCCGAGGAACAGGTCCGCCAGGTGCCCGTCCAGACCGTCCGTAAGGTGGTGGAACGGGTCGAAAACAAGGTGCCCGTGCAGGTCTGCCGGATGGTTCCCGAGGAGCAGGTTCGGCAGGTGCCGGTGCAGGTCT
>CAYMKW010000183.1:0-2570 GCA_964391365.1 uncultured Microthrixaceae bacterium
CGAGCACCTGTCCGACCGGGGCATCTCCGTGGCCCAGTTCGGCGAGGTGTCCTTCGCCGACCGGCCGAACCGGACCTCGCGCTACCTCCTCACGGTCCGGGAGGCCTTCGCCCGCCTGGGCATCGACGACATCAGCCAGCACGTCCTGGTCGCCACCTCGACCGACCCGTACTCGGGCGGCCTGTCCACCATCGTCGTGAAGCGGACCCCCTTCACCCAGGAGGAGGTCGACCGGTTCGTGGCCAGCGTCCCCGAGGCCGGCGGCGGCACGCTCGTCTACGCGCCGGGAGCGGCCAATCCTCCGGGTCTGGTCTCGACCATCCCCGTCGCCGATCAGGCGGAGCTCGATGCCCTGCTGGCCGACTACCCCTACGACGTGAGCGCGATCACCGACGATGCGCCGTTCTTCTGGCACTTCGTCCCCTTCCCCGACGTGGTGCGCTCCATCACGGAGTCGATCGACCCGACCGACCGTGAGAACGCCGTCGGCGAACGGGTGCTGCTCCTGCTGCTCGTCATCGCTGCGATCTTCGCCGTGATCTTCCTGGTGCTGCCGTTCCTCGTCATCCGCAAGGAGTGGCGAGCGCTCCCGGCCAAGGGTCTCTCGGCGGTGTACTTCGCAGCGCTCGGACTGGCGTTCATGCTCTACGAGATCACGATGATCCAGCGCCTGACCGAGTACCTCGGGTTCCCGACGTACTCGCTCACCGTCACGCTCGCGTCCATCCTGGTCTTCACCGGTCTGGGTGCACTCCTGTCGAACCGGTTCGCCGATCGACCCCGGGAGGCGATCGGCCCCCTGCTCGGGGTCCTCGTGGTCCTCACGCTGCTGTACCGGTTCGGCCTCACACCGCTCACCGACGCCACGCTCTCGGCCCCCTTCGCCCTGCGCGTGCTGATCTCGTTCCTCGTTCTCGCACCGCTCGGGCTGTGTCTCGGCATGTTCATGCCACTCGGGCTGCGGACCGTGGGCGGTATGACGAGCCACGCCGACGAGTACGTCGCCTGGGGCTGGGCCATCAACGGCGTCTTCTCGGTCATCGGGTCCGTGCTCACGACCATCCTGTCCATGAGCTTCGGGTTCCGGACCGTCCAGCTGCTCGCCATGGTGATCTACCTGTTCGCCGGAGCGGCCCTCTGGCAGCTGCGCGGCGTCCACGACCGGGTCGTGGGCCTCCGGGCCGATCCCGAGCCGGACGAGGAACGGGTACCGGCGGGGGTCTGATCAGCGGTCGCGGGGCAGGACGGCGGCCGGCGGCGGCCCCATCCGGCCCAGCACCACATCACGCAGCCCCAGCAGCCGGGCCCTGGCGTCGAACACCAACGGGCGCCGCTCCGGCCACAGCACCCCGGTCGCCACCTGCCACAGGGTGATCAGCGCCCGGATGGTGGCGTGGTAGCGCCCGCTCATCTCACGGACGAGCAGCACCGTGTTGCGGGTCTGCAGGTAGTCCACGAGCGCCACGGAGGAACCCAGGTGCAGGTTCCGGACCCCGGCGTTGCGCACCAGCCCGACCCGCCAGCCCCGTGACCTGGCACGCAGCGCCAGGTCGGCCTCCTCGCAGTACGAGAAGTACCGCTCGTCGAACAGTCCGACCTCGGCGATGCAGGCCCGCCGCAGGAGCATCAGGGTGCCGTGCGGATAGTCGACCTCCTCCCACCGCGGGGGGCCTCCGGGCGGAGGACCGGGGGCCGGAACGGTCATCCCCCCGAAGTACGGGTCGATGACCGGCACCATCCCGTCACCGACGTCGGCACAGGCCAGACCGGCGGCCGGCTCCGAGCGGACGACGTCGAGCAGGCCGCGGATGCAGCCGTCGAGCAGATCGACGTCGTGGGGGCAGAGGGCGACCCAGTCGCCGTCCTCGACGCGGTCGAGGAACCGTTGCAGGCCCACGTTGGCGCCCGGGCCGAAACCGGCGTTGCGCCCGGACGGCACGATCTCCACCTCACCCCGTTCCACCTCGTCGAGCAGAGCGGACCGCAGCAGTGCGAGCTCGGCCGCACGGGAGTCGTTGTCGACGACCGTGACGACGGTCGGCACCTCGTCGTCGAGGATGCGACGGACCGTGGCCGAACAGCGCTCGGCCTGGTTCCAGTGCACGACGACGAACCGCAGCGGAGGCTCCCGGCCGTCTCGCCCTCCCGTCGTCGGCACCTCGGGCTCAGACGAGCGGACGATCGGTGGGCACCACCGGCCGGGGCAGGTCGGACTCGCCCATCAGCAGTTCGTCGACCGACGCCGCGCACGCCCGGCCCTCGGCGATCGCCCAGACGATGAGGCTCTGGCCCCGACCGGCGTCGCCACACACGAACACACCGTCGACGTTGGTCGACCAGTCGTCGTCACGAGCGACGTTGCCCCGCTCGTCGAGCTCGACACCGAGCTGCTCGAGCAGGCCGGGGCGTTCGGGTCCGACGAAGCCCATGGCGAGGAAGACCAGTTCGGCCTCGAGGACGCGCTCGGATCCGGCGACCGGCACGAAGCCGGGGCGGCCGTCCACGTCCCCGGGTTCCACGTCCACGACCCGCAGACCTCCGAGGGTGCCGCCACCGGCGTCGACGAACTC
>CAYMKW010000184.1:0-2513 GCA_964391365.1 uncultured Microthrixaceae bacterium
TCGGCGTCGGTGTTGAGCACCTCGACGGTCGTTCCTCCCCGCGCCGTGAACACGTCGCCCGGACGCTGCGCGTCCCCGTCCAGCATGTTGTCGGTCATCGGCGTGTAGGACACCGCCGCCGTCCTCGAGCCGAGCGCCGGGAGGGCGCACATGGCGGCGATCACCGCAGCGGCCCCGCCCATGTCCATCTTCATGCCGATCATGGCGTCGGCCGGCTTGATGGACAGTCCGCCCGAGTCGAAGGTGATGCCCTTGCCGACCAGCGCCAACGTGTCGCCCGTCGGCTCCAGATCCTCATCGGGCGTGTAGCGGAGCACGACCATGCGGGGCGGGTGGACCGACCCCTGGTTGACGGCGAGCAGCCCGCCGAGTTCGGCCGCACGGATGCCATCGGCGTCGAGCACCTCGACCTCGAGGCCGGCGGCCCGCGCCCGGTCGGCGGCCCGGTCGGCGAAGACCTCGGGCGTCAGGGCCCCCCCGGGGGTGTTGACCAGGTCCCGAGCGAAGCAGACGGCGTCCGCCACGACCGCAGCCCGCTCCACGGCGTCCCGGACCTCGCGGAGGTCGGCGGGCGAGGCGTCCAGGACGAGGGTCGCCGAGCCGAGCCGACGGGACGGCTCCTCGGAGGACCGGAACTCGTCGAAGGTGTACGAACCCAGGAGCAGACCCTCGGCGAGCGAACCGCCGATCGCATCGTCGGACAGCCCCGGGACCGTCGGCCACTCCACGGCGATCCGCCGGTGCCGCGACAGCGACCGGGCGGCGGCCGCTCCGGCCCGCCGGAGCGCATCGGTGCACACGGCCCCGGACGGGCCGAGTCCGACCACCACGGTCGCGCGTTCGCCGTCGTCGAACGTGGCGACCGACCCGAGCGAACCGGAGAACCCGGCCCGGTCGAGCGCGGCACGCCGGATCCCCGGGACCCGACCGAGCCCCTCGGCCGTGGCGGTCACGACGACCGCCGTCGCCGACGACGGCACGGCCTTGGCCACCTTCACGCTGATCATCTCTGCCATGGTGCTGCTCCCCTGTTCATCCGACCGGCCGCCTCGACGGTGGTCGCGCTCGTTCGTTCAGAGCCGGTGTCGGCTCAGCGTTCGTCCCGGTCGAAGTCGGCTGCCGGTGCGGCCACGGACCGGGTCGGCAGGGACTCGCCCTCCTCCGCCCGAGCCATGGTCCACAACAGGTCGGACAGCCGGTTGAGGTACGGCCCGACCGACGATCCGGGTGCGGCGGCGGCGAGCACGGACCGCTCGGCCCGACGCACCACCGTGCGGGCCACGTCGAGGTGCGCCGACAGCACGGTCTGGCCCGGCACCACGAACTCGGTGGGCGGTTCGAACCTGGCGGCGGTCTCGTCGATCAGCTGCTCGAGGCGCTCCACCATCTCGGCGGTGACGAGCGACGCACCCGGCTCGAGCCGCTCCCGGTTCTCCGGCGCCGTGGCCAACTCGGCCATCAGCACCCACAGGTCACGCTGGATCGACACCAGCGTGGCGTCGAGCCGGACGTTGCCGTTGTGGGCCCGGACGACCCCGAGGGTCGCCTGCGCCTCGTCGACGTCGCCGTAGGCGCTCGGGAGCGGATCGTCCTTGCGGACCCGACCGCCGTAGAGCAGTCCCGTCGTGCCGTCGTCACCGGTCCGCGTGTAGATCCTCATGCCGTCGGGAGCCTAGCCACCCCCCTGCGGTCGGCCGAACGGGCCCGTTGGGGCCGTCGTCGGGCGGCCCGGTAGCCTCGCCACCGCCATGGCCGATTCCACGCACCCGTACCTCCGCGCCCTGAGCGAGCGGATCGTCGTCTTCGACGGCGGCGCCGGCACCTGGCTCCAGGGCCAGGGGCTCACTGCCGACGACTTCGGCGGACCGGACCTGGAGGGCTGCAACGAGATCCTGGTCGAGACCCGACCTGACGTCATCCGGCGACTGCACGACGAGTACCTGGCTGCCGGCGCGGACGTCGTCGAGTCCAACACGTTCGGTTCGTTCGGCGTGCCGCTCGGCGAGTACGGCCTGGCCGATCGCACCCGTGAGCTGAACCGGACCGCCGCCACCCTGGCCCGGGAGGCGGCCGACGACGCGTCCACCGCCGACCGACCCCGGTTCGTGGCGGGGTCGATCGGACCCGGGACCCGGTTCGCGTCGCTCGGCCAGATCCGCTACGCGGAGCTGCGCGATCTCTACACCGAACAGGCCCGTGGTCTGCTCGACGGAGGCGTCGACCTGTTCATCATCGAGACCCAGTTCGACCTGCTCGGCGCGAAGGCGGCCGTGAACGGCGTGCGGACGGCCATGCGGGAATCCGGCACCGACCTCCCCATCCAGGTGCAGGTCACGATCGAGCTCACCGGCCGGATGCTCCCGGGGACCGAGATCGGCGCCGCGCTGGTCTCGCTGGATGCCATCCGACCTGACGTGATCGGCATCAACTGCGCCACGGGTCCCGCTGAGATGAGCGAGCACCTCCGTTACCTGTCCCAGCACTGCCGGGTGCCCATCTCGGTCATGCCGAAC
>CAYMKW010000185.1:0-1510 GCA_964391365.1 uncultured Microthrixaceae bacterium
GCTATCGAGCTCCTCGAGCTCGTCGATGTAGGCGTCGGCGCGGGACCGGTAGACCTCGGCGCCGGCTGGATCGGCCCTGCTGAGCGTGTCACGGATGATCTTCACGTAGGCGACGACGTTGTCGATGTCGTGCCACAGGTGGGGATCGATCTCGCCGTGCACGTGTCGCCCGAGCACGGCCTGCGGCAACTGGTACAAGGGGTCGCCGGGACGGCCGAGGAACCGGAACGCGGGATCGACCGGGACCTCCTGGCGGGCGCGGTTGGGTACGGACAGGATGGTCGACGCCGGGTCCAGACGCTCCGGAACGACCGAGGCCCCCTCCCGATCGTGGAGGACGACGATCTGGTCCGTGTCCAGGTCCACCGTGAGATCGGCGTGGCCGGCGTCGAGCACCTCGGCGTTCCCCATGCCCTCGACCGTGACCGGATCCACGCCGACGGCGAAGGTGACCGTCGAGCGGGCGACCTCCCTCGGCCGGTCGGTGTCCGACCGGGCGAGGGAGGCCCGGAGGTCGAGGCGGTAGACCCCCGGCTCCGTGAACGCCCACGACATGTGGCTGTGGGCCGCCGGCGGCAGCTCCGTCGTGTCACCCGCATGGCCCGAGGCGGCGTCGAACCCGTCGGTCGAGTCGACAGCGAAGCGGGGTTCGCCGAACGAGCCGGTCACGTACGCGATCAGATCGCCGGGCGCCTCCAGGTCGGTGGCGGCGAGGAGCACGCGCGACGACCGGTTCGCCCCCACGTCGGCGCCGGTCCCCCGCACCCGCAGACCGAGCCACAGCGTGTCGAGGGTGACGTCCTCGACGAGCGGGATCAGCTCCGCGGCGTAGGCGACCGCCTCCTCGGCGAGCGACAGGTTCTCGGCCTCGGCGGGGAGGTTGGCGTCCAGCGTTGCGATCAACGACTGCTGCTCGAGGAGGAGGTAGTTGCTGAAGGCCACGTCCGCGTAGACGACATCACGCACCGAGCGCAGCGAGGGCTCGAAGGAGTGTGGGTCCGCTCCGTCCGGGACCAGCGACGTCACCCGGACGCGGTCGCCGCCCACATTCGCGACCAGGTCGCGGAGGATGCCGGTGGTGGTGACCGCCTGGACGCGATCGTCCGAGGGGGAGAGACCGGCCGGTTCGACGCAGGCGCTCACGACGACCGAGCACGCGAGCACGAGCGCAGCCCGGCGGACTCGGCACCGGCGACGGCTCCCGCGGACGGCCGGTTCACGATCCACGGCTGGGGCGGGCCTCGGTCCGCCGGGGCGACCGGGCTGACCGGCCGACGACGACACCGACGGCACCGAGCAGCAGCAGAAGCACACCCACGAACGTCATCGGGACGGTCGAGGTGCCAGTCAGGGGGAGGGCACCGATGCCCGTGCCCTCGCTCCCGCCAGTCGCCCCACCTGCCGAGTCACTGCTGCCGCTCGAGGCCCCCACCGTCGCTCCCCTGACGGTGGCGCCCGGTCCGCCGGCCCCGCCCGAACCGGGGGGCACGGCCGGCGCGCCCACCGGCGC
>CAYMKW010000185.1:1520-2501 GCA_964391365.1 uncultured Microthrixaceae bacterium
CGAACAGGCGTGGATGTCCGTCGAGGCGACCGGCACTGGGGACGACGCCCTGCTGGGGAGGTGGCACAGCATCGGGGGCGACGGCCGCGGTCCCATCACCGACGAGGAACACGTAGGTCGCAGTCGTGGCGGTCGAGCCCCGACCGACCACATCGGCGGCCACCTCGAAGGTGAGCCGGTAGGCCCCGGGCGCGGCGAACGCCCAGTTGGCGTGAGCGTGCGTGTTGATGCGCACCGTGACCTGGTCGGGCACGAGGTCGTCGCTGTCGAACACGACCGATGGCGCGCCGAACTGGTCCGTGGTGAACAGGGCGACCGCACCCGGCCCGTCGACGGATCGGAGACGCCAGGTGACCGCGTCGCCGGCCACCTGGCCGGGGGTCAAGCGCTCGGTGCTCCAGCCGGGCCAGACCAGGTTCGGGTCCTCCGTTTGCGGGAGGAGGTGGACAGTTGAGCCCGCGGGGCCGAGGAAGCCGAAGGCGCCACCCGGCGGAACGGCCGTCCGAGAGCGGTCACCAACCCGCACCTGGAGGTCGTTGGGTGCGCGGAACGTCGGCCCGCCGGCCGTCGTGTGGTCCTTCGCCGACAGGACGAGGTCGCCTCCGACGACCGTGACCTCGACGAGGTCCAGGTGCCCACGTTCGATGACGATCGGAGCGGAACGGACGGCGGAGTGGACGGCGGAGTGGAGCGGCGACGTCCCTCCCGGCGCCGCGCTGAGCCGGGGTTCGGGCTTGGCTGCAGTCGCAGGCACCCCGGCCACGTCCATCAGGTCGGGCGGGGCCTCCTCCGGTGTGCTCGACACGTCGTTCGGCTCGACCGGCGGAGCGGTAGCCATTGCTGGCGTCGGCAGGGTCGTGCTGGTGGTGACGGTGGTGGCGGTGTCCGGGACAGGGGTCGTGCTGGTGGTGACGGTGGTGGCGGTGTCCGGGAGAGGGGTCGTGCCGAAGGTGACGGTCGTGGTGTCCGGGGCAGGGTTCG
>CAYMKW010000186.1:0-2414 GCA_964391365.1 uncultured Microthrixaceae bacterium
CGTCGTTGCAGTGGACCTGGAACGTGTTGAGCGTGTTGGTGGCCACCGCGTACCCACGGGTGAGCAGGGTCACGTCCAGCGTCGGCGGGGCACCCCGCTCCGACGCGAGCAGCGGCGCCCCCTGCGAGTAGCTCGTTCCGCATCCACCGCCGAAGCGGTAGACCAGATTGCCGTTCCACCCGTCGGACACCCCGTCCCATGCCTCGGTGGACGGCGACGGATCCAGCACCGACACCCAGGCGACACCCCGGTCGATCGTCCTCACCTCGGTGCGCACGACCACCGGCACCGTCCGGTCGCCCACCGTGGCGGTGGCGACGTCGGCCGGGATGGACCGGTCCACCGGGAGTTCCCGCAACGACCCGTCTGCCGCCTGGTAGTGCCAGACGACACGGGGGGCGATCGAGCAGTTCTCGTCGAGCGGCTCGCCGAGGCCGAGCTCCGCCGTCGTGCACGCGAACGGCTCCTGGTGCGGCCCCGAGAACAACGGACCGGTGACCGGGTGGTTCGTGACCTCGAGCGACGCCGTCGACGTGCCGAGCTGCGCCTCCAGGGTGGCGGGTCCGTCGGGCAGGCCCGTCACGAGTCCCCGCCAGGTCCCGTCCACGGTCGGGGTGAGCACCACCGACTCCGTGGCGCCGGCGACCCGGACTGTCGGGGCGTCGCCGCTCGTCGTCGTCGGATCGTCGGGAGTTCCCGCTGCCACCTCGACCAGCACGTCGCCGCCGGTCACGTACTCCGGCCGGGTGGAGACGGCGGTCAGCCGGAGTTCGCCGGCTGCGTCAACGACGTCGCCACCCGACGACGAGCAGGCGGCGCAGAACAGGAGCACAGCGCCCAGCAGGACGCCCACGGACCCGACCGATCGACTGCGCCCCGCGTTCGCCCACATCGCCACGGCCGCACCGTAGCCCGCAGGCCCCGGCCCCCACCGGCGATCGCGGAGCCGAGGCCTCAGGTCCCCGTGCTCGCGGCGATGGAGATGCGCTCGGCAGCGCGAACGACGGCCGGGCCGAGTCGCCTGCCGGGTGTCGGGCCGAGGCGCTCGGCCGGGCCCGAGACGCTGACCGCGGCGACGACCAGCCCGTCGACGTCGAGCACCGGTGCCGACACCGATGCCACCCCGGGCTCGCGTTCGGCGACGGTCTGGATCCAGCCGTCGACCCCGACCTCGCCCGAGAGCACGCGGCCCGCCGAGCCCCGGTCCATGGGCAGGGCCGCCCCGACGGGCACGATCGTCCGCAGGCCGTGCGGCGACTCGAGGGCCGCGACGCAGACCCGCAGGTCACCGTCGGCGACGTAGAGCTGGACCGACTCGTCGGTCGTCGAGCGCAGCTGCTCCATGGCGGGGGCGGCGGCCTCGGCCAGCGGGAACTGCTCGGTGGCCCGGCGGGCCAGGGCCACCAGGTGCAGCCCGAGGGCGAACCGACCGTCGCTCGTGCGGCGCAGCAGACCGTGGGCCTCCAGGGCCACGGCGAGCCGGTGCGCGGTGGCCCGGCTCAGACCGGTCCGCTCGATGAGGTCCGCCAGCGTCGCCGGCCCCGCCTCGACGGCGGACAGCACGAGGACCGACTTGTCGAGGACGCCGACCGCGCTTACCCTCTGTTCCATCAGTCGGGAACTGTATCCCACATAGCGAGATAACGACAGACGAGAGCGAGCGCCGCATGTCCGAAACCGCCCCCCGGACCCTGGCCCAGAAGGTCTGGGACCGACACGTCGTCCGGTCCGCCAACGGCGAACCGGACCTGCTGTACATCGACCTCCACCTGGTCCACGAGGTCACCTCACCCCAGGCCTTCGACGGACTCCGGATGACGGGACGCGGCGTCCGCCGCCCGCAGCTGACGCTGGCCACCGAGGACCACAACGTCCCGACGGCCGACATCGACCGGCCGATCGCCGACCCGGTGTCGCGCAAGCAGGTCGACACCCTCCGGGCCAACACCGGCGAGTTCGACATCGTCAACCACCCCATGGGTTCCGCCGGACAGGGGATCGTCCACGTGATCGGCCCGGAGCAGGGCGCGACGCTCCCCGGCATGACCATCGTCTGCGGCGACAGCCACACGGCCACCCACGGTGCGTTCGGGGCGCTCGCCTTCGGCATCGGGACGTCCGAGGTCGAGCACGTGCTCGCCACCCAGACGCTTCCCCAGAGCCCGCCGAAGTGGCTGTCCGTCGAGGTCGAGGGCGACCTGCGCCCCGGGGTCTCGGCCAAGGACGTGATCCTCGCCATCCTCGGCCGCCTCGGCACCTCGGGCGGCATGGGCCACGTCGCGGAGTACCGGGGTTCGGCCATCCGGTCGCTGTCGATGGAGGGCCGCATGACGGTCTGCAACATGAGCAGCGAGGCGGGGGCCAAGGCCGGGCTCATCGCCCCGGACGACACGACCTTCGAGTACCTGCAGGGC
>CAYMKW010000187.1:0-2393 GCA_964391365.1 uncultured Microthrixaceae bacterium
CTCCCTGATCGCACATCAGCGCGGAGCCGGGCGAGCACCGATGCCGCTCCCGGTGCTGAGCGCTGCGGCGACGCTGCGATGGGAACCACCGCGCCGGCGCCCAGGAGCACAGCCGTTTCCAACGGCCGACGACCCCAGGATGCAAGCAGCGCCTGGTCCACGGGCGGATCCAACTCGGCGACCCCGGGCCAGGTCAGGACGCCACCGGCACCCTCGGACGATCGCCCATCCAGACGACCATCTGCGAACTGCCGAGGCGATGACCACGTGAGCGACCCTGGTGCTGCTCGAACCGTCGTGGCAGCGGCCAGCCGGACCGACGTCTGGGCCGACGGCGACGGCACGAATGCTGTGACGGTTCGGTGCTCGGCGAGCGCAGCGAGCACCGGACCGGTGTCCGGACCCCAGGTGGACTGACCGAACGCGAAGAGCCTGGTCGGCAGCCAGCCACCACCTGCCGTCGAGAGCGACAACGCACCCGAGCGGACGTCATCCAGCGCCGAAGCCAACCGAGCCGACGGTAGACGCTCCACGCCGGAACGATCGGCAACGAGCCGGTGGACACGACGGAACAACTCCGGCTGCCACGCCTGGTCCTGAGTGATGGAACCGCCGGTGGCGTCGACGTCCTGACCGCTGACCCAGGCCTGGACCATTTCGGCTCGATGGAAGTTGTACGAATCGAACAGCCGAGCCACGGACTGGGCCCGCGCGGCGAGCGAGGTCCCGGTCGTGGAGAAGAGCCGCTCGTCGAGTCCGTCGACCGGACCCTGCAGCACCTCGAGTACCGACCAGACGAGTCGTTCCTCCTGCCACGGATCGTCCCCAGCAACCTCGACCCCCGACTCCGCAGCACTGGCGGCCCGCAGGATCGTCCATCGCAGCCGGCCTGGGAACGGGAACTCGATGTTCGCGGCCAACCCGTCGTGACGACCCGCGCCGCTGGCTCCCAGCTCCAGCGCGAGCTGCTGCTTCAACCAGGCCCGGACGCCGAGCGACGGCACCACGACCCAGTCCTTGGCGAACACGTCGTCCGCAGGCCCACTCAGCCCGTCCACCAACAGCGGCAGCAGATCGAGCGGATGGTCGGCGATGTGGACCTGCAGCACGCCCGGCACGCTACGCCCCGCCTGTGACAGCGACGCCCTGGTTCGACTGCGGTCCCACCGAGCCCTCCGCTCCCGGTCGTGGTGTCCCGGCCCGACGGCCGGACCGGCTCAGCTGATCGTCGTGGTCCCGAGCACCGGGTTGGGCGAGGCGTAGCAGTTCGTGGGCACGTTGATGGACCCGAACAGCGGCACGCTGCCCACACGGGCGGTGAAGCTGATGCCCGGGTTCGAGTAGCTGGTACCGGCGAGCTTCCAGCCGAGCGTCGTGCCGACCGCTCCGGATGCGGTGAAGGTTGCGGTCACGGTGGGCAGCGTGGCCGTGGTGCCGGGCGCCAGGTTGCCCGGGATCGACAGGACGACCTGCGTTCCGGACAGTGCGACCGTCGGCGTGCCCGCACCCAGGTTCGAGCCGCCGTTCAGCGAGGCCGAGACGAACGTGGCGCCGGCGGGCACGTCGAAGCGCACCTTGATGGTGTTGAGGTTCTGGATCGGGTAGCCGCCACCGGTGGTCGGCACGATGATCGGGTCCGCGGTGAGCTGAGCCTGGAACGTGGAGCCGGCCGCAGCGGTGGCCGGCGCGAGCAGGGTCGCACCGGTCGAGAGCGCACTGGTCTGGCTCTGGCCGACCGCTGTGCCCTGACAGGTCGCTGCCAGCGCCGTGCGCACCGGCGCCGGTGGCACCGTCGTGGTCGTGGTCGTCGTCGGGACCGTCGTGGTGGTCGTCGTCGTGGTGGTGGTCGTGGTCGTCGTGGTCGTCGTCGTGGTGGTCGACGTGGTCGTCGGAACCGTGGTGGTGGTCGTCGGCACGGTCGTCGTGGTGGTCGTCGGCGCCGTCGTGGTGGTCGTGGTGGTGGGTGGCGGCGGCGGCACGCACGCTGCTGCGACGGCGACGAGCGCTGCCGTTCCGACCGCCATCAAGCCACGAACCGAAGTGGTGCGCATCGTTCTGTCCCCCGTCGCCCGTCAGGCCCCCCGGCCCGGTCGAAGCCAACCCCCGACCCCTGCAGTGTGGCCTCCCGAGGTGCTCCGCGCAACGACGCTCAGCCTGGTCGGATATCGGCCCGTGCCAGTCCGGGGCCGTGCCGACTGGTGGACCGGCGGAACGGGGGTCAGCGTCGACTCGGCTGACTGGACGTCATCGGGTCTGAACCGGACACGAACGTGCAGCCCGGAGCCGGGCGCGCAGGGCGACGCCGATCACGACCACACCCAGGACCGCGAGCGCCGGCTGGAGCGGGGCGAAGAACTCCAGGGCACCGGTGGCCCCCAGCGCCAGCACGACCA
>CAYMKW010000188.1:0-2346 GCA_964391365.1 uncultured Microthrixaceae bacterium
CTTCCTCCAGGACGACCTCTTCAAGTCGGGCGTCCGCCCGGCGGTCGACGTGGGCATCTCGGTGTCCCGCGTCGGTTCGGCCGCCCAGATCAAGGCGATGAAGAAGTCGGTGGGCACCCTCAAGTCCGACCTGCAGCAGTTCCGTGAGCTCGAGGCCTTCGCCGCCTTCGGTTCCGACCTCGACGCCGTGTCGAAGGCCCAGCTGGAGCGGGGCTACCGGCTGACCGAACTGCTGAAGCAGGGCATCAACTCGCCGATGCCGGTCGAGGAGCAGTGCGTGGCGATCTTCGCCGGCACCCGGGGCTACCTCGACGGGATCACCGTCGAGGAGGTGCAGGGTTTCCAGGACGGCCTGCTCGAGTGGTTCCGGACCCGCCACGGTGACGTGCTCGCTCGGATCCGCGACACCGGCGACCTGGGCGACGAGGAGGCCTTCGAGGCGGCGATCGCCGCGTTCGCCGACCAGTTCGTCCCGGCGGAGCACGGCGGCGAGCTGCCCGAGGCCGAGGCCCAGGCCGACGCCGAGACGTCGATCGCCACCTCCAGCCGCCACCTGCCCGAGGAAGACGTCGACCGCGACGGCGACGAGCTTCGCTGACGCGAGCGGTCGAGGAGCACAGGAGCCACCATGCCCGGCGCACAGGAGCGGGTCCTCCGACGGAGGATCGGCAGCGTCCAGAACACGAAGAAGATCACGCGGGCCATGGAGCTCATCGCTGCGACGCGCGTGGTCAAGGCCCAGCAGCGGGCCGCCGAGGCGCGCCCCTACGCCGAGCACATCACCCAGGTCATCCAGGACCTGTCCGCAGCCGGTGCCGAGGTCGACCACCCGCTCCTCCGTCCCATCGGTGACGTGACCCGGGTCGGCGTGGTCGTCCTGTCGGCGGACCGTGGTCTGGCCGGCGCCTACAACTCGAGCGTCATCAAGGCGGCCGAGCGCGAGGTGATGGCGGCCCGCTCCGATGGCCACGAGTACGACCTGGTGACGATCGGCCGGAAGGCCAAGGGGTACTTCACCTTCCGGAACTACCCGATCACGACCTCGTTCGAGGGCTTCTCGGAGAACCCGACCTTCGAGGCGGCCGCCGACATCGCCGCCCGGGTGATCGACCTGTTCACCGAGGGCGGCTGCGACCGCATCGACCTGGTGTACACGCGGTTCATCTCCATGGGATCCCAGGAGGTCGTCGTCCGGCGGTTCCTCCCGCTGGAGACGACTGACCGGATCGCCGAGGAGGGCGACGCTTCGGCCACCGCCGGCTTCGAGTTCGAGCCGTCGGCCGAGGCGGTGCTCGCCAGCCTGTTGCCCCGCTACGTCGAGTCCCGCCTGTTCGCCGCACTCCTCGATGCGGCGGCATCCGAGCTGGCCAGTCGCCAGCGGGCCATGAAGGCCGCCACGGACAACGCCCAGGAGCTGATCGTCAAGCTGACCCGGAAGATGAACCAGGTCCGCCAGGACGCGATCACCACCGAGATCATGGAGATCATCGGCGGCGCCGAGGCGCTCGCCGACGACCGTGACGAACCGTCCGAGTTGATCCTGTCGCACCTCGACAGCGATCCGTTCCCCGCCCACCTCGCCGGTCGCCACACGTCCGGCCCCGACCGGACCTGACCCGAGCACTCCAGGACCAGGAGACAACCATGAGCGTCACCGACACCCAACTGCCCGAGACCACGAAGCGGGACGGCCGCATCGTCGCCATCGCCGGCCCGGTGGTGGACGTCGAGTTCCCGCCCGACTCCGTCCCGGAGATCAACACGGCGCTGGAGTTCACGATCACCGTGGAGGGCACCGACATCGCGGTGGTGGCCGAGGTCGCCCAGCAGATCGGCGACAGCCGGGTGCGAGCCATCGCCATGAAGCCGACCGACGGTCTGATCCGCGGCACGACCGTGCGCAACCTGGGTCACGGCATCTCCGTGCCGGTGGGCGACGCCACGCTCGGGCACGTGTTCAACGTGCTCGGCCAGCCCCTCGATGTCGAGTCGATCGGCGAGACCGAGCGCTGGGACATCCACCGTGAGGCCCCGGCGTTCGACACGCTCGAGCCGAAGGCCCAGATGTTCCCGACGGGCATCAAGGTCATCGACCTCCTCACCCCCTACCTGCAGGGCGGCAAGATCGGCCTGTTCGGCGGTGCGGGCGTGGGCAAGACCGTGCTGATCACCGAGATGATCACCCGTGTCGCCACCCAGTTCGGTGGTGTGTCGGTCTTCGCCGGCGTGGGGGAGCGGACCCGTGAGGGCACCGACCTGTTCATCGAGATGGGCGAGACCGACATGGGCGACGGCACCTCGGTGCGCGACAAGGCCGCCCTCGTGTTCGGCCAGATGGACGAGCCG
>CAYMKW010000189.1:0-2328 GCA_964391365.1 uncultured Microthrixaceae bacterium
GTGGAGGCCATGTTGTCGCGGAGGTAGTCGAAGCCGAACTCGTTGTTCGTCCCGTAGGTGACGTCGCAGGCGTACTGCGAGCGCTTGACGGCCTGGTCCAGCTCGCCGGGGAGCACCATCCCGACCGTCAGGCCGAGCCAGCGGTGCACCTGACCCATCCACTCTGCGTCGCGCCGGGCCAGGTAGTCGTTGACCGTGATCACGTGGACGCCGGCCTGCGTGAGGCCGTTGAGGTAGACGGGCAAGGTGGAGACCAGCGTCTTGCCCTCGCCGGTCTTCATCTCGGCGACCCAGCCGAAGTGCAGGGCGGCCCCGCCCATCAACTGCACGTCGTAGTGCCGCTGGCCGATCACCCGTCGGGCGGCCTCGCGGGTGACTGCGAACGCCTCGATGAGCAGGTCGTCGACGTGCTCACCGCGGTCGAGCCGCCGGCGGAACTCGCCGGTCCTCGCCCGGAGGTCGTCGTCGGAGAGCGACTCCACCTCCGGCTCGAGGCCGTTGATCTCGGGCACCAGGTCCGCCAGTGCCCGCACCTTCTTGCCCTCGCCGCTGCGGAGCACCCGATCCAGGAAACCCATAGAACGAACACTCTACCGGCGGCCGGGGGGACCGCCGGATCGACCCGCGGAGCCGTCACAGGGGCTCCGTACCCTGCGGCGGTGGACCTCGACGGACCGACAGCAAACCCGGGGAACGGACGGCGCGGACCGGCTGTGGCCGCCGGATTCTGGGACCTGTGCCTCCCTCACCCCTGCGCCGTGTGCGGTCGGAGCGCGCGGCCACTCTGCAGCCGGTGCGCCGCCGAGCTCCCCCTGGCCGCGCCGCGCCCACCTCCTGGCTCGCTGGCTCGTCTCGCCGGCCTGCTCGACTACCGGGACCAGGTGCGTCGGATCGTGGCCGCGGCCAAGCTCCGCCCGACCGGACCGCTGGCGGACCTGCTGGGGCGGTCGCTCGGCCCGCTGCTGACGGGGCTGACAGCCGGCGAACCATCGGAACTCCACCGCAGCAGCGGCGAGCCGGTCGTCGTGACCTGGGCACCCACGGTCTCCTCACGCGCTCGCCGTCGCGGTGGCGACCAGGCCGAAGCGCTCGCCCGGGCAGCGGCGCAGGAGACGTCGTCGTTCGTCCGGGTCGTCCCGACGTTGCAGCGGATCGGTCGCGGCCGTCAGGTCGGCCGGGACCGCGTCCAGCGGATCGACGGCGTGCGGTTCGTCGCCCAGCCCGGCTCGGTTCCGGCCGGCGCCCGGGTGGTCGTCGTCGACGACGTCTGCACCACGGGGGCCACGCTGCACGCCGCAGGGGCCGCGCTGCTCGACGCCGGAGCGGCCCGCGTCGACGGGCTCGTCCTGGCCGTTCGCTCCTGAGCGGTCAGTTCCCGGGCAGACGGAGCACCGGCGTCTCGCCGGACAGCAGCCGCTCGGTCCGGTCGCGCACCATCCCCTGCCACTCGGGGTGGGTCAGGACGCTGAATCGGGAGGCGCGCACTGCGTCGACCACCAGATCGGCCACCTCGGTGGGGTCCAGACCGGTCTCGATCAGATCGTCGATCATGGAACGGAGCGCCGGAACGGCTGCCTCGTCCCCCTCGGAACCGGGGCGGGCATCGTCGGCCGGCCGGTTCCGCTCGCTCCGGTTGATCTGCGTACGGACCCATCCCGGACAGAGGACCGTGACGCCCACCTCGGGGTGGGTCATGGCCAGTTCCAGCGCCAAGGTCTCCGAGAGCGTCACGACGGCGTGCTTGGAGACGTTGTAGGGGCCCATGCCCGGAGCCGACGTGAGGCCGGCCATCGAGGCGGTGTTGACGATGTGTCCACCACCGCTGGCGATGATCCGGGGAACGAAGCTGCGGATCCCGTGGATCACGCCGTAGAGGTTGACACCGAGGACCCAGTCCCAGTCCTCGAGGCCCACCTCCCAGCTGAGTCCGCCGGCGGCGACCCCGGCGTTGTTGCAGGCCAGGTGGAGCCCCCCGAAGACGTCCTCGGCGGCCGTGGCGATCCGCTCGACGTCACTGGCGATGCTGACGTCGGCCGTCACCGCGAACACCTCGGTGCCGCTCCCCCGCAGCTCCGAGGCGACGTCCTCGAGCGGTGCCGCCTCGATGTCCGCGAGCACGAGGCGCATCCCCTGGCCGGCGAACGCGTGGGCGAGCGAACGGCCGATCCCGCTCGCCGCACCCGTCACGACCGCGACCTTGCCGTCCAGATCCTCCACTGCAGCGACTCCCCCGTCGGGTGGGCGCCGGAGAACCCACCGATGCGTCCCGTACTGTCGCAGCACGCTACGGCACGACGACGCCACCCCACGAATCACCGCGACCGGCGG
>CAYMKW010000190.1:0-2296 GCA_964391365.1 uncultured Microthrixaceae bacterium
TTCTGGATGCGAGCGGCCTCGACGCAGATGTGACGCTGCGCGATGAACTGGCTGATGTTCTTCGGGAGTTGGCAGGTCGCGGAGTTGCTCTGGGGCTCTACTCGCCCGACGTCGATTTCACGTGCGCGATCGCAGATCGGTTGGTGATCATGCGGTCCGGTCGGGTTGTGGCGGAGGGAGGTCGCGGCGCGATCGAGACGGCTTACTCAAGGAGCGAGGCCATCGTGACGGTAGGTCGTGTCCTCAGGGGCGATCCGTCCGAATTCCAGTTGGCCGGAGCCGTCGGGCAGGAGAGATGCCTTCGGATTCCAGTCGCGGATGGCGCCTCGATCTCAAGCGTGTTGGGCGGCTTGCCCACGGAGCTCCAGGACTCGGCGTCCGCCGTCGACATACGAGGAGTTGGCCTGCGCCAGGTTCTGCTCGATCTGACCACTGACGATCAGTTGATTGATGACGGTCGGCTGCGGGTGGTCCGATGATCGCGCCGGTGGGGCGGATTTTCGTTCATGAAGTTGCCACCCTCCGCTCGCGCTGGCCGCAGGCGGCCCTGTACTTCGTGATGCCGCTCGCGATCCTTGCGTTCGTGGAGGGCGGTTTCAGCGTCTACCTCCAGGTGGAGGACCCCGGGGCTGGATTCTCCGGCGCCGATCTGGCGGCACCCGGTCAGGCGACGATGTTCGGCTTCATGTGCCTGTCAACCATCGGGTTCCTGTTCCTCGGCGACCACGCGTGGGGCACCTGGAACCGGGTTCGCTCGCTCGGCGTTCGGCCGTGGCAGATCATGACCGGCAAGCTGTCGGTCGCCTACCTGAACCAGCTGGCGCTCTTCGCGTTCGTGATGGTTGCTGCCACTCTGCTGTTCGACCTGACCGTCCGCGGTCCGATCGTGGCGCTGGTCGCAGTGGAACTCCTTCTGGCTCTCGTCGCCGTCAGCTACTGCCTGCTCGCTTGTGCTGTGTGCAGGAACCAGGCGGAGTTCAACGCGTTCGCTTACCTGGGGGCGCTCGTGATGGCGGGACTGGGGGGCGCGCTGACGCCGTTCGAGACCCTTCCCGGCTGGGCGCAGACGATCGCCCCGCTGACCCCCACGTACTGGTCGGTTCGCGGGTTCGAGGCGGTGATCCTCGATGGCGGCGGCATCGCTGATGTTGCCCTCGAGCTCGCCGTGCTCGCGCTGTTCGCTGCCGTGCTCGCCACGGTTGGCTCGCTGCTGTTCAACGAGGACAAACGTCGGACCACCTGGGCCTGATCCGTCCCCGTCCCGGCCGGGTCAGTCGTCGATGCGTTCGGCGTCGAGCCGGAGTTGATCGCCGGTGTTTCGACGGTCGCTCGTCAAGCAGCGGCCGGACTCCAGGTCGAACTGCCAGTGGTGCAGGGAGCACGTCAGGGTCGTTCCGTCAATCTCCCCGCAGACGACCAGATCCGCCTTCCGGTGCGGGCAGTACCGCTGGATGCGCCAGCCGTCGCGCTCGAACCACTCGTCGGGAGCCGCGCCACCCTCGGCGTAGGTCTGCTCGATGAACGCCATGCGTTCGGGCGACAGGCTCTTGAAGAACGTCATCACGAACTCGTTGAATCCGCCGGTTCGGTGCGCGGTGAACCGTGCCGAGAGGAACAGCGCGTTCACCCAGTCCTCGAGGTGGTCGCGAACGCACGCCTCCACGAGCCGTCGGTCGACCTCGAGCCGGTAGACGGCAGGCTCTCCGTCCCACTCCCTGACCTTCCCGGCCACGAAGTCGATGGCGACCGAGCCGCTTCCGGGCCCGCTGCCGCCGACATCCAGGACGACCACGCCATCGACACCTGCCCGCGTCGCAGGTGCAACGGCGAGGAGCGGCTCGAACCAGTCGCGGAGCTCGCCGACCAGGTCCAGGGGTGCTGTCGACCAGCTGGCGCGCTCGCCGTCCAGCCACGCGGACCAGTCCGCTGCGTATCGCTGCAGGTAGTCGAGCTTGTGGTCGAACGGCTCCACATCGGATCCGTCCTCCGGCTGGGTGACCTCGCAGGAGCCAGGTGAGAGCTCCACGACCGTGCCGGGCACCACCAGATGACCGGTGTGGATGCCGTGTCGTTCCAGTTCATCGAGGAACACCAGCTGGTCCGGAAAGATGTTGGCGGGATCGCCGTCCACGTCGTTCAGCGTGAACAGGTCGGGATCCAGAAAGGCCGGCGGTCCGGCGCACGGGAACACCGCTCCTGCGTCAACCCACTCCACGTACTGGCGGGCCCGGTCCATCTGGTTCGACCGCTTCTCGCGGGCCAACCGATCCTTCTCCTCGGGCGGAAACGAATACGC
>CAYMKW010000191.1:0-2217 GCA_964391365.1 uncultured Microthrixaceae bacterium
GGGGCTCGATCGCCTCGCGCTGCTCAAGCCGCGCCAGCGCAGCGATCTGAGCGATTCAGCTGACGACTGGAGAACGGTTTCCTAAACCGTGCGTCGCAGGTTCGAATCCTGCCGTGGGCGCCAGCGGGATCCTTGGGGTTCCGGCGGATTCGGCTGAGATTCCGGGCGTCTCGCCCTCTCCTGGATTGGGGTCGATCGGTCGCTGTGTGCCGCTTTGTGACCGGGGTTGTGTGCAATGAGTGTGCAGCACCCCTCACTGCCCTTCGGACAGCTGCCTCGGGGTTGACTCCCGGAACAGCCGCCTTCATTCTATAGCGCATGCTACAGAATGAAGGCGTCGATGGCTCGCTCCCCCCGGCCATGCCGGCCGAACCGCTCGCCAGGATCGGGCTGGTAGCCCGCATCACCGCGTTCTCCACGCTGGTGGCGCTGCCCGAGTGGCCGCGGCTCCGGCGGGCCCAAGCCGCGGCAACTCCCCTAGCCGGGCCCGAGGAGTTCCACGCGATCGTCCCCGGGTACCGCGAGATCGCCGGGCGAACGGTCCGCATCGCCGAGGCGGGTGATCCCACCCGGCCGACGGTGGTGTTCCTGTCCCCGTTCCCGTTGACGATCCTCACCTTCGAGGCGGTGTGGCACCAGCTCGGCGACGAGCTGCACCTGATCGCCTACGACGTGCCGGGCCTGGGCAAGAGCCCCGGCGGCCCCGAGGTGATGCGCTACGACGTCGCCGCCCGGCACCTGTTGGACCTGCTCGAGGAGCTCGACCTGTCCGACGTGCACCTGGTCGGCCACGACATCCCCTCGGCCATCGTGCTGTGCGCGGCGGCGACGGACCGGTCCCGCATTGCGAGCCTGGTCATCGGCGACGGACCCGGGATCGACATCAGCACCGCGCCACGGCGGCTCAACGGCTCGATCGTGCAGCGACTGTTGTCGTGGGGTGCGCCGTACAGAGCGTTCGTCGGCCGTATCGGCGGCCTGGCCGTGCTGTGGGTGATCAAACGGCTCGCGTTCGTGCGCGCCCAACTCAGCGACGTCGAGCTCGCCGACCAGATCGAGGCGCACCGTGGTGGCCGGATCCGCGTGATGATGAACTGGTTCGCCGGAGCCGTCGACGGTGTCCGCAGCCACGTCGATCCCGTGCTCGACGACCTGCAGGTGCCGGTGCAGGTGATCTGGGGCGCCGAGGATGTGGTCGTGCTCGAGGAGATGGGCCGCGAGCTGGACCGGCGACTGCCGCGCTCGCAGTTCACCAGCATCCCCTCCGCCGGGCACGCCCCGTGGGCCGACCAGCCCGAGGAGTACGCCGACCTCGTACGTTCGTGGGTGCGCGACGGCCATCTCCGGGCCGGATCCACGGCCTGAGTCCCCAGGAGGAGTGCATTGGCGAGGCCCCGGTCGTTCGACACCGACGAGGTGCTGACCTTGGCGATGCTGCAGTTCTGGGCACACGGCTACGAGGCGACCTCGATCCGGGACCTCGAGACGGCCACTGGGCTCAGGGCGCCGAGCCTGTACGGCGCGTTCGGTGACAAGGAGACCCTGTTCACCGCCGCGCTGCAGCGCTATCTGGACGTCGTCATCGTCCCGGCCGTAGAGGCTGCCGCCGGCCTGGGCCTGGTGGGGATCCGCCTGATGTTCTCGACCATCGCGGACAAGGACCCCGAGTTGCCCAAGGGCTGTCTGCTCGCGGTCACCTCGTCGGAGGCGGGCGCGCTCAGCCGGCCCCCACTCGACGTGCTCGACGCTGGGCTCGCAGAGATCAGGACCGCGCTGTGCGCCGGACTGGAGCAGGCCATCGAGGCCGGCGCGCTCGACCCGACGGTCGACGCCCCCGCAACCGCCGATGCACTGCTTGCGCTCTACCAGGGCATTCAGGTCCTGTTGCGCTCCGGACCCGACCACGTCGACGTCGCCGCCATCTCCGACTCGGTGCTCGACCGCCTGGTGCCGGCCCCTCCGACCCGTCCCACCGACGGTGGCTGGGCGCACCGAGAACGAGGATCGAGGAGCGCAGCCCCGCAACGAAGTCGCCTCTCCGGTGCCGAGAACGGGATCGACCAGTGACTCCGAGCGTCGAGCGACCGCTCGGCGAGGTGGACCTCGGGGTGGACGACCACCCCGGCGAGGAACTCCACCGCAACATGCACCGGGCCCGTGCACCTGAACGCGCCAACCGAGCCGGTTGTGTGCAATCCGCGCGCAGGCCCCACGGGC
>CAYMKW010000192.1:0-2147 GCA_964391365.1 uncultured Microthrixaceae bacterium
CCGCGGCGGCCCCGCCGATCACCGTACCGCCCGCGAACCCCTCGACCGATCCGACCGACTGCATCGCCCTGCGCGTCCATGACGACCCTCCTCGCCCGGTGGTACGCCCACCTGTCGGCACCTGCACGAGTCCCGACCCGGTCAATCTGACACAAACTCCACCGCTCTGTGGTGCGAGCTACATGCCATGGCATGTAGCTCGCACCACAGGGCAGGGGAAAGGCGGGGTGGCGGCCGATCAGGTGGACGACACCGGCGTGGCGACCGTCCGCTGGGTGGTGCTGCCGTCGCCGAGCTCGCCCGAACCGTTGAACCCCCAGCACCACGCCCGACCCACCAGTCGGCCCGCCTCGAAGTCGGGCCGGACGGCACAGGTGTGGTCGGATCCCGCTGCCACCTGGGTGACCCGGAACAAGGTGGTGGAGGCGGTCTGCACCAGGGCCTGGGACGGCTCCGAGGCGGTCGTCGTTCCCCGCCCGAGCTGACCGGACCCGTTCGCACCCCAGCAGCGGACCTCGTTGACGAACTGCGCCCAGCTGACCGTGCACGAGTGGGTGCTCCCGGCGGTGACCTCCGTCGCGATCCCCGCGGGGAGTCCGACGGCCGTCGGCGTGGTCCGCGGCCCGGTCGTCGTCGAGTCCCCCACCTGTCCGGTGGCGTTGGCCCCCCAGCAACGCGCCGCGCCGCCGACGATGGTCGCACAGGTGTGGAACCCTCCGGCGGAGACGTTCACCACCTGCTCCGGGATGTCCACGAACGCGGCCACGCTCGACTGGTTGCCCGACGCTCCGACACCGAGCTGTCCGTCCAGGTTCGACCCCCAGCACCGCACGGCCCGGTCGACGAGCACGGCACAGGTGTGGTTCCCGCCTGCGGCCACGGCGACCACGTTGAGCGGCAACCCGACGACCCTCACCGCTGCCGGGCTCGTCGTGGTGCTGTTGTCACCGAGCTGACCGAAGAGGTTGAAACCCCAGCAGAGGATTCGTCCGTCCACCATGGCGGCGCAGGTGTGGTTGGATCCCGCCGACAGCTGGAACGCGCCGGCCAACGGCGTCCCGTTGGCGTCGACGACCCGGAGCGGCGTCACCGACAGCCCACCCTCCACCCCGTCACCGAGCTGTCCGACCGAGGCGTCCCCCCAGCACCAGACGTCGCCGACGTGGCCGAGCGCACACGTGTGCGACAGCCCGGCCACGACCTGGACAGCTCCCGCGAACCCGCCTGCGGACGGGGTCGTCACGACGCCACCGGTTGATCCGGTCCCGATCTGACCCGAGCCGTTCGCCCCCCAGCAGGACACGGCCCCCACGGCGTCGACCGCGCACGAGTGGGCGGCACCGGCCGCAACGCCCACCGTGCCGAAGTTGCCGGCCGTCGGTGTCGGCGTGAACGAGGGCAGGCCCGAGGTCTCGCCGAGCTGGCCGACCGAGTTGTCGCCCCAACACGCCGTGACCGGCGTCTCCACCGACCCGGGTTCGCTGGTCAGGGCGCAGGTGTGGTTGTCGCCGACCGTGATCGACAGCACCCGCGAGGTCCCGGCGGACACTGCGGTCGGCGCCAGGCGGGTCGTGTTCGTCCCGTCGCCGAGCTGTCCGAACGAGTTGGTCCCCCAGCACCGAGCCGATCCGTCGTCCAGGCTGGCGCAGGTGTGGGCGCCGCCGGCCGAGATGCCCACCGCACCAGACAACCCCGTGACCGGCACCGGCGTCAGCCGAGCCGTCGTGGTCCCGTCGCCGAGCTGGCCCGATGAATTGAGGCCCCAGCACCGGACCGTCCCCGAGGCGAGCAGCGCACAGGTGTGCTCAGGCGCAGCCGCGAGCTGGACCGCTCCGGTGAGGCCGACCACGGCCACGGGCGTGGAGCGTTGGGTCGTCGTGCCGTCACCGACCTCTCCGGCCCCGTTCGCCCCCCAGCATCGTGCGGTGCCGTCGCCGAGGAGGGCGCAGGTGTGGAATCGACTGGCGACGATGCCCGTCACGCCGCCGAGTCCGGGCACCGCTACCGGGTCCGGGCTGGGCAGCAGCGAACCGTTCCCCAGCTGCCCGTCCGGGTTCCCACCCCAGCACCGGACGGTTCGGTCGGCCAGGAGGGCGCACGTGTGGTCACCGGCGGCTGCGATCTGCACCGCATCGCTGATGCCGGTC
>CAYMKW010000193.1:0-2140 GCA_964391365.1 uncultured Microthrixaceae bacterium
TGCACGTGCTGTTCCCCCGCGAGGGCGACACGGCGCGGCCGATGCAGTACCGGGTCACGGCGCTGCAGGCGGGCCGCACGTTCGGCACCACCGAGGTCGTCGCCCACCAGGAGGGCAAGGTCGCCGCTGCAGCGCTCGTGTCGGTCCACGTGGACGAGGACGGCCTGGACCGCAACGAGGCGCCACCGTCGGTCGGCCCGCCCGAGGCGGCCACCCTGACCGACCTGGGCATGGTGCCGTGGGAGACCCGACTGGTCGACGGCGTCGACCTGGCCGACCGCGGCGAGGGCCCGGCACGGCTGTCGTGGTGGATGCGCACCCCTGCGGTCGAACCGCCCGACGGCGTCGCCGAGCGCGCTGCGCACCAGGCGCTGCTGGCACACGCGACCGACCTGACCCTGATCGGCACGGCGCTGCGCCCCTTCGAGGGGCTCAGCCAGGCCGACTCCACCGTGTCGCTGCACACGGCGGTGACCTCGCACACGCTCTGGTTCCACCGCCCGTTCCGGGTCGACGACTGGCTGCTGGTGACCCAGGAGGCCCCGGTGGTCGCCCACGGCCGCAGCTACGGCCGCGGCGACGTGTTCGCCGGCGGACTGCTGGTGGCCTCCTTCGCCCAGGAGGCGATGGTGCGCCGGATCGAACCGACCGGGTGACCGACCGGGCCACCCTCGTCGCTTCCCTGCCCACCGGCCCGCGCGAGCCGGTGGAGGGCACGCCGCCGCGCCGGCCGCGCAGCGTGCGCCGCACCACCTCGGTCGAGGAACGCTGGGACGACTTCGGCCGCCCGCGCCGGGTGCGCGCGACGGGCCGTGACCTGGTGACCTCGGCGGACGGCACCACCACGGTGCACGACGAGGTGGCGCTGACGCTGGTCGCCGACGGGGCCGGCGTCGTGGCCGAACTGGACGCCGAGCCCGCCGAGCCACGCCTGGCGGCGCTCGTCGGCACCGCGGTGCGCTCGGGCTTCCGCGCCGCGGCGACCGCCGCCCTGCCCGAGCACCGCGAGCACCACAGCGTGCTGCACCAACTGCTCGACGACGTGCCGCTCGCCGCGGTCATCGCCACCTACGGGCTCACCCGCGAGCACCCCGAATGGAACATCCCGCCCGAGGCCGCCGAACGCCTGCGCGACCTGTGCTCGGGCTGGGCCGACGGCGCGACGATGATCGGTACCCTCGACACCACCGGCATCTTCCCGATCCCCGAGGGACCGCCTGCACCCTCGCTCCTCGTCACCGAGGACCCGCTCGCGTGGCACGACATGGGTCCCATGGCGCGCCGCTCCGTGCGCCGGGTCCGCCGCCTGGACCTGTGGCGCGACGATGCCGGACTCGCGCTCGAGGTCTACTTCCGCGACAGCCACCTCGGCGGTGAGGGATCCGAGGACGTGCTGCACGAGTACACCCTCGAGTTGGGACTCGCCCCGGTCGACGGTGCCGGCGACGGTGCTGGCGACGGCCCCGTCGACGGAGCCGGCAACACGGTGCGCGTCGAACGGATCGGGGTGACCGCCCACACCCTGCCGTGGCCCGAGTGCCCGGGGGCGACCGCCTCGGCCCAACGGGTCGTGGGCCACCACGCGACCGAGCTGCCCGACCTGGTGCGCGCCTCGTTCACCGGCGTGGGCACCTGCACGCACCTCAACGACGTCCTGCGCTCCGCGGGCGCGGCCGCGGCGCTGGCGGAGGTGCTCCCGTGACCCCCACCAACCCCGACAACCCGACCGGAGCAGCGGTGAACGACGGACCCCCCACGGTGGCCGAGGCCATCGAACGTCACAAGCAGGTGCTCGCCGAGGGACGACACGTGCTGTCGGGCCTGCGCATGACCCAGGTCGACGTCGACGGCGCCGACCTGGCCGTCGAGCTCGCCCTCGACGAGACGGTGACCAACCCCACCGGCGGGCTGCAGGGCGGCCTGGTCGCGACGCTCGCCGACATCGTCGGGGGCCGCATGGCCATGGTCGGACTGGACGAGGACTGCATCGTGGTCACCTCGGACCTGACGGTGCACTACCTGGGACCGGTGCGACGCGGTCCCGCCCACGCGGTCGGCCACATCCTGCGTCGCGGCACGCGCGCCGTGGTGACCCGTGTCGACATCTACGACGGCCGCGACGGTCCGCTCGCCGCGGCCT
>CAYMKW010000194.1:0-2075 GCA_964391365.1 uncultured Microthrixaceae bacterium
GTCGCAGCACGCTACGGCACGACGACGCCACCCCACGAATCACCGCGACCGGCGGGCCGACCGGCACCTCCGGCCGATCGGTCGCCCCGCGCCCCGCACACCAACCCGGCCTGACCGGGCTCCGCGGTGTCGCCGTGGCGATCGTCGTCGCCTACCACCTGGGGGCGCTACCCGGCGGGTTCGTGGGCGTCGATCTGTTCTTCGTCCTGTCCGGGTACCTGATCACCGGCCTGCTGCTCGCCGATCTCCCCGACGGGCGGCGGCGACTGCTCCGCTGGTGGGGCGCCCGGGTTCGGCGCCTCACGCCGGCGGTGGTGGTCGTGGTGACGGCTGTCCTGGTGGCATTCGCAGCCCGTTCCGGAATCACCCTCGATGCGTTCGCCACCCTCACCTGGTGGCAGAACTGGCACCTCATCTCCCAGGGCACCGACTACTGGGCGGCGTCGCCGTCTCCGCTGCGCCACGCATGGTCGCTGTCGATCGAGGAGCAGTTCTATCTGGTCTGGCCGGTCGTCACGGTCGGTGTGGCGCTCATCGCCGGGAGCGCTGTTCGGGCGAGGCGACTCGTTGCCGTCACCGCCCTCGTCGGGGCCGGAGCATCCTTCGCCTGGGCGGGCCACCTGGCCCGGGGCGCGCAACCCGACCTGTCCCGCATCTACTTCGGGACCGACACCCGGGCCGGGGCCCTGTTGCTCGCATGCGCCGCCGCGGCCTGGGCGGTCGCCCCCACCCGGGCTGCCCGCCTGCTCGTGGTCCCGGCCGCGGCGGCGCTCGCCGTGATCACGGCGAGCGGTTCGCCCGAGCGACGATCGACCTACACCGTTGTGCTCCCGCTGGCCGCGCTCGCTGCACTGGTCGTCGTCGTGGCGGCCACCGACCGCGGGCCCGTCGTCCGGCCGCTGTCGTGGGCCCCGCTCCAGTGGCTCGGCGAACGGTCGTACGCCATCTACCTGTGGTCGTGGCCCATCCAGGTGCTCTGCGAGGACCGACGACCGGACTGGCCGCCGGCGCTGGTGGCCATGGTCACCGTCGGCGTGAGCGTGCCGCTCGCGGCCGCGTCGACGCGTCTGGTCGAGACGCCGCTCCGACGCGGGGTCGACTGGGCCCGGAGCCCGGCGGTGCGGCGGGTCGCCTGGGGGGCCGGGACGGTCGTGGTCCTCCTGGCCGGGACGTTCGCCCTGCGGTCCACCGTGGTGAGCGAACGCGAACTCCTCGCCGCGGAGTTCGAGCAGTTGCCCGACCCGGTCGCAGCGGCGACCCCCAACGCCGGGCTGCGCGGCCCGGCGATCGACGCACCACCCGCGACCTGCACCCCCAACGCGACGGCGATCGAGGTTCCGGTTTTCGCCGGGGACGGGTCGGCCTACGACCCCTCGACCGTCACCGAGGGCGCCGACCCGGGGGCTCCGACGTCGACCTCCGGCGGCTCCTGCGGACCACCTCGGCGCGTCCTGGTGGTCGGGGACAGCACCGGACGGGGAGCGGCGAACGGGCTCAAGCGGCTGGGACGTCCTGACCTGGCGGTGTGGGACCGCACGCGCCTCGGCTGCGGACTCGTCGCCGACGATGTCGAGTGCGGCGACTGGCACCGCGACTGGGCAGCTGCGGTCGCGGAGATCGAACCCGACGTCGTCCTGGTCCACCTGGGGGTCTCCGACGACGTCGTCGCCGGGACCGACCCGCCGTTCCTCGGGGTCGCGGCGAGCGATGCCCGTCGTGCCGCGATGACCCGGGCCGCACAGGTCCTGGGCTCCGCCGGCGCCCGGGTGGTCTGGACCGCTCCCCCCGTCCCGCTCGAGTCGGGGCGGTTCTTCTGCGGCGGCAGCCGACTCGACTCGCCCTGCGACCCGGCGTGGGTCGATGCCTGGCGCCGGGACCTGGCCGCGGTCGTCGAGACGACGGGCGCGACCACGGTGGACGTCGGCGCCTGGATCCGGGCCCGCGGCGACGCGCCCGCCGACCGACCGGACGGACTCCACCTGTCCGGGGCGGCGCTCGACGATCAGGCCCGCTGGATCGCCGCGCAGCTCCCGTGACAGGCCGGCCGGCGGAGTCGGGTCAGTACTTGTAGTGCT
>CAYMKW010000195.1:0-1928 GCA_964391365.1 uncultured Microthrixaceae bacterium
CAGCGGCACCCGGGGGCGGCGGGACGGCGCCTGCTCCGGGGGGCGGCGGGGCCTGACTGCTCAACGCCAGGTTGACCGGCCCCTGCGACTCGAGCTGGTAGATCGCGTCGTTGCACCGGGCACGTTGCGCCTCGATGTCGGCCGGCGGCCGACCGGTCGCCTCGAGGTAGGCGAGCACGCCCAGGTCACGCAGGTACGGGTCGGCGCCCCGGCCGCCACCCGTGGTCGACACGCTCGACAGTCCCTGGTCGACCTTCGCCATCGCCTGATCTGCTGCCGCCTTGGCCTTGTCCAGGAATCCCACGGTCCGCCGCTCCTGTTCGCAGGTTCACCAACTCGGGACCGGGCCGATCCGATCCTCGTACCCGGACGCTACGGCCGGGCGCTCCGCTCCGTCCACCACTCCGTCCAGATCCGTTCGAGTTCCGGCCCGAACCACTCCTCGCTGAACGAACCGAAGGCCGGGATGTCGTAGTGGACGCCATCGGGCCGGAGGGATCGGTCCTCGGTCCGGCCTGCCATCCCTGCCGCCAGGTCGAGCACCCGGACGGACTCCGGCCGCTCGGCCGCCACACCACGGAGCAGGGCGTTCAGCCGATCGGTCCGCTCCGGGTCGTACTGCCGCTCGACGAATTCGTTGCGGCCGTCGTCGGCCCACGAGCCGTACGGCGGCGTGGTGACGACCAGGACGAGCGCTCCCTGCTCGGACAGCACGTCCAGAGCGGTCCGGAACTCGCTGCGGATGAACTCGTCGACGCCGGCGTCCCCGATGGAGCCGGCCGAGCCGTCGGGCAGGACCGAATCTGGCACCTCCCAGACCGAGGTGAAGAGCATGGCCACATCCGGTCGGCCGGCGGTGATGCGTTCGGCCCAGGACCGCTCCCACTGCGGGCACTCGGAGGCGGGGCGCATCGTGGTGTCCGATCGCGACGACTCGAATCGACTGACGCCACATCCGAGTTCGACCTGGCCGGTGACGAAGGTCGCCCGGCCCGCAGGCTCCGCCCACGAGAAGTAGCCCATGCCCGCCGTGAGTCCGGTCGAGTCGCCGAACACCGCCACCCGCGGCACCGGGACGACGGGCGGGGCCGTCCCCGGGGGTTCCGTCACGGCCGGCGGCGCCGGCGTCGGGACCGGCGGTGGTGGTTCCGTGCCGAGCGACTCGAACTGGGCGAGCGTGGACTCGAAGTCGAGCGCGTCGGCGGCCGGTTCCGACGGGACGGTGAGAAACGCGACCAGCGCGACCGCGGCGGTGGCAGCGACCGCCACCGGCGCCGACCGACCCACCGGCGGCCACGAACCGCTGCGAATCGGATGCTCGACGAGACGGAACGACAGGGCAGCCAACACGACGGATGTCACGACAGCGATGGCCGTGGCGACCACCCGGTCGAGTTCCGGCCAGAGCTGCCACACCGTCAGGTAGCTGGGCCAGTGGACCAGGTACACCGCATAGGACCGGACCCCGAGCCAGCGGAGGGCCCAGAGACCGCAGAGGGCGCTCATCGGGCCGGACGGTGACGCCACGGCGGCGATGACGACGCACGACAACAACGCGTACCCGGCGAACCCGCCCCGGTAGAGCCACGCCGTGTCCTGGGGCAGCGACCACCACCACCACACCTGGACGGCGAACGCGGCCAGCCCGGCGAGGGCCAGTCCCGACCGGAGGCGAGGTCGAGCCACCATCCCGAGCCGGACACGGTCCGAGGACAACAGCACCGCCAGGAGCGCCCCGAGCAGGAGTTCAGCGGCGCGGGTGTCGGTTCCGAAGTAGACCCGGTCGTCGCTCATGTCGAACAGGAACGGCTCGAGCACCGAGCACACGGTGAGGGTTGCGAGCCCGGCGGCCAGCCGACCGGGACGTCCCCGGCTCCACCGCCACAGTCCCAGCAGGACCAGTGGGAACAACAGGTAGAACTGCTCCT
>CAYMKW010000196.1:0-1828 GCA_964391365.1 uncultured Microthrixaceae bacterium
AGGCCGTCCGCTCGAAGCAGCCGGGCGACACGATGGAGCTGACCTGGGAGCGCCAAGGCCAGGAGCAGAGCGGCACGGCCACACTCGGCAGCCGTTGAGTTCGGCAGCAAGGTGAGATGAATGGAGCAAATGTCCATCGCTCGGCGAGCTGATGACGAGCCTCGCGGGTGCCCCCTACCGGCACCTCGGGGGCACCCCGTCTTGGTGGAACAAGGGTGCGGCGGGCCAGACCCAGGGCATGGCCGAGATCCTCGCCTACGGGACCGCCGTCACCCTCACCGACTGAACCCGACGCCGCACCGGAACGTTCACGCGAGCCGATGGAGGTCCGGTTGTGGTCCTGTTACTGGGGATCAGGGGCGTCGGCGTTCCCGCTGAAGAACAGGTTGCGGTACTTGATGAGCCCGATGATGGCGATGAGGAGCGGAATGCCGACGCCGTACGGTCGGCGACCGGTGACGTCGAGCTGGTTGAGCGTCGAGGTGGTGCCGCCGAAGACGATCAGTGAGAAGTCGACCAGGGCGTGCACGAGCATGCTCCACACCAGCGAGCCGGTGATGCGTCGGACAACGTAGAACATGATCGCCAGGGGGATGACGCCGAGGATTTGCCTGATCGTGGTGAGGATGTCCTGGCCGCCGAAGGCGTTCAGTCCGTGCATGACGGCGAACAGCAGGGTGGTGCCGAGCAGGACCCGCTTCTCGATCCACTCGGCCCGCATGCCCGTGAGCAGCAGGCCGCGGGTCATGAGCTCCTCGCTGTAGCCGACCAGCGCCATGGCGACGATGAGCCACCACCAGTGGGAGGTGGTGAAGTCGCCACGGTGCTCGGACCTCGCGACATCGGCGAGGGGTGCCACGATGGCGAGGACCGGGACGACCCACAGCCAGCGCGGGAGCGCCACCCTCCGGCGCGGCTCCAGCATCGCGGGCCGCCACCAGCCGAGCACGGTGGCGACGACCGTCAGGTAGATCGCCGCGCAGCCCACGGGTAGCGCAACCAGGTCGCGGGTGTTCTCTGCGCTGGCCGCCACGTCGGAGAAGCTGGCGTCACCCGCGAGTAGCTGACCGGCGGCCACCACCACGAGCAGGTAGCCGGCGAAGACCAGCAGCGCTGTCTTCAGCGATGGCGTCACCCTCACACCGTCGAGATCCTGCGCGATCGGTGTGATCGTCGTGGTCTCCGTCGCGTCCGACATCTCGTCGTCCCCGTTCTGCGGTCTCGGGTCGAGACCGCCCCGACGTCGATCCGGACGATCCACCACCGCCGGCGGCGACGACGGTACCCAGCCCAGCGCTCCGCGCATGGGACCACGGCCATGGCTGGGCAGCGTTCGGGCACCTCAGCTGACCCACCGGCTGACCCGCAAGTGACATCACTGTCGACAGTCCACACCGCAACGATCGCCAACTGAGGTCAAGCAGGGTGCCCCTGAACGCCGGATATGCGCCAGCGCCTCGCGGTCACGGCCGGGCTGGGTCAGGTGAGCCAGCGACCGAGAACGGAAACGTCGCCGTCCTCGTAGCCCATCCGCGCGTAGAAGTCCCGGGCTCCGGAGTTGGAGTGTCGGACCATGAGGTTGAGCTTCGCGACACCCTGCTCTCGCAGCCAGGCTTCCGCGTCGCTCATCATCTGGCTGCCAAAGCCTCGGCGTCGGGAGGTCGGGTCCACTGCCAGGTAGTAGACCCACCCGCGGTGCCCGTCGTGACCAGCCATGACAGTCGCGACCATTGCCTCCCCGTCGAATCCACCCAAGACGGTCGACGTGGCACCAGCGATCGCCCGGTCGAAGTCGTCGGCCGGATCGTTCCATGGCCGGGTGAGCTCG
>CAYMKW010000197.1:0-1823 GCA_964391365.1 uncultured Microthrixaceae bacterium
AGCCGGGCGAGGGTGCGCTCAGCATCGGTGACGCACCGCTGCTGGTCAAGGGCGCGAAGCCCCTGCCCTCGTCGGACTAGTCCCGCTCGTCCAACTCCCGGTGCGATTCCTGCCTGGGGGCGGCGGCAATCGCACCGAACGCGCTCGTCCGGTCGGCGCGCTCAGGTCGGGCGCGTCGGGCGCACGATCGTGAACGCGAGCTGACACGCCGCGGCGAGCGGTCCGTCGCGGCCGTCGTAGATGTCGACCCTGGTCACCACGGCGCGCTTGCCGCGCCGCAGGATGTGCCCCACCGCGTGGGCGGGGCCCCGCCGCACCGGTCCCAGGTAGTGCACGTTCAGGTCCGAGGTGACCACGATGGAGTCCTCGTCGAGACCGACCATCGCCATGCGGCCCCCGACGATGTCGGCGAGCGTGGCGACCAGCCCGCCCTGCAGCCCGCCGGTCGGATTGGTGACGGTCTCGTCGAGCGCCAGCTCGACGGCCAGGTCGGCGCCGTCGACGTCGACCTGGGTCATGTGAAGGCCCGACAGCACGTGCCGGCCCTCGGCGAGCACCTGCTTGTGACGTTCGATGGCCTCGGCCACGTTGAGGGGGGTGTCGTTCACGGTTCCTCCGGGATCGGGAAGATGCCGGTGGTGTCGAGGGTACCGATCATCGTCGCGCCGTCGGCCCAGCCCGAGCACAGGTCGCGCAGGCGTTCGGCGGCCTCGGGCGGGATGTTCCATTCGGGGTGCTCGCGGGTGAGCCCGTAGGTGGCGATGACCGCGGCGAGCGGGATGTCGTCGAGCACCTGGTGCAACACGCTGTGGCGCTCGTGGTGGTCGGGTAGCGCTGCGGCGGCCGCGGCGCGGAACCCCGAGCGCACCGCCGTGCCGACCAGCGTCGCCAGGCGGGTTTCGCCCGGTTCGCTGTCCACCTCTGCCACGTTGCCGGCGCCATCGACGAGCAGCCGCAGCGAGGCGGCGTCGTGCACCCGGGTGGCGCCGTCGTGGCCGGTCACCAGGTCACGGCCGGCGGCCCGAACACGGCGCGGACGACCGAAATCGTCCCAGCACTCCTCGACCGCGGTGGTGCGGCGCACGCTGCCCGGCCGGCGCGTGGGCGTGCCCTGCACGGGCTCCCGTGGGCCGGTGGGGAGCGAGGCGACGAGTGAGGCCCTGTCGTTCACCCGGCCGGGTCGATCGGGCGGACCATCGCCTCCTGGGCGAACGAGGCCACCAGCAGGTCGCCGGCGAACACGTCGCCGCGTCCGTAGCTGCGGCCGTGGGCCACCACGGGGGCCTCCTGGGTGATCAACAGCCACTCGTCGACCCGGAACGGGCGGTGGAACCACAGCGTGTGCGAGGTCACCGCCGTGTGCAGGGTCACGGTCGAGTCGGCTTGGCTGAGCCCGTCGAAGGGGCGCAGGGCGGTGCCGATCAACGTCAGGTCGGTTGCGTGAGCGAGCAGTGCCTGGTGGGTCGCGCGCTCCTCGACCCCGTCGGGCACTTCGACGGTCGGGGTGCGCATCCACCACGACAGCCGTGCCGGCCCCTCGCCCCGGTCGGCCAGATCCACGCCGTCGACCAGCCGTGTCTCCCACGGGACCATGCCCAGGTCGGTCAGGGCGGCGGCCTCGGGTGTGCCCGCCGCCGCTGGCGAATCGTTGCGGTCCAGACCGTCCTCGTGCGCGTGCACCGAGACGAGTGCCGCCGCGGCGACCCTACCGTCCTGGTGCGCGACCACCTCGGTGGTGCCGAAGGTGCGTCCGGCCTGCAGGGTCGTCACCCGGTACTGCATCGGCCGCGCCGTGTCGCCCTCGCGGGGGAACAGCACGTGCA
>CAYMKW010000198.1:0-1790 GCA_964391365.1 uncultured Microthrixaceae bacterium
CAAGTACAACGTCCCGCGCATGTGCTTCGTCAACAAGATGGACCGCATGGGCGCCGACTTCTACGCCGCCCTCGAGAGCATCGTCGACCGACTCGAGGCCAAGGTGGCGGTCATCCAGCTGCCGATCGGCGCCGAGGCCGAGTACCAGGGTGTCGTCGACCTCATCACGATGAAGGCCTGGATCTGGTCGGGCGAGGAGTTGGGTGCCTCCTGGGACGTCGTCGACATCCCCGCCGACCTGCAGGCGCAGGCCGACGAGTACCGCGAGAAGCTCATCGACGTGCTCGCCGAGAGCAACGACGAGATCATGGAGAAGTTCCTCGAGGGTGAGGATCTCAGCCCTGAGCTCATCCGTGCGGCCCTGCGTGAGGCCACCATCCACCACGGTGTCGTTCCGGTCCTGAACGGGACGGCGTTCAAGAACAAGGGTGTCCAGCCGCTGCTCGACGCCGTGTGCTGGTACATGCCGTCGCCGCTCGACCTCCCGCCCGTGGAGGGCCTGGATCGCAAGGGTGAGCCGGTCAGCCGCAAGGCGGACGTGAGCGAGCCGTTCTCGGCGCTGGCGTTCAAGATCATGACGGCGCCGCACGTGGGCAAGCTCACGTACTTCCGCGTCTACTCCGGGACCCTGGAGAAGGGCGGAACCGTCTACAACACGCGTTCCGGTGACAAGGAGCGCATCGGACGCCTCCTCGAGATGCACGCCAACGACCAGATCGAGCAGGAGGCCGTCTACGCCGGCGACATCGTGGCGGGCATCGGCGTCAAGAACACCCGGACGGGTGACACGTTGAGCGATCCGAGCAACGTGATCGTCCTGGAGTCGCTCGAGTTCCCGGACCCGGTGATCCACGTCGCCGTGGAGCCCAAGACCAAGGCCGACCAGGACAAGATGTCCAAGGCGCTGTTCGCCCTGTCGGAGGAGGACCCGACCTTCCAGGTGCGCACCGACGAGGAGACCGCCCAGACGATCATCTCGGGCATGGGCGAGCTCCATCTCGAGGTGCTCGTCGACCGGATGATGCGCGAGTTCAAGGTCGAGGCGAACGTCGGCAAGCCCCAGGTGGCCTACCGAGAGACGATCACGACCGCCGTCGACAACCACACCTACCTGCACAAGAAGCAGACCGGCGGCTCCGGCCAGTACGCCAAGATCGTGCTGCAGCTCCAGCCGGCCGGGCCCGGTGGCGGCTACGAGTTCGCCGACCAGATCACCGGCGGCCGCATCCCGAAGGAGTACATCCCCTCGGTCGGCCACGGCGTCCAGGAGGCCATGTCCACGGGCGTGCTCGCCGGGTTCCCCATGGTGGACGTCCACGTCAACCTGCTCGACGGCGACTACCACGACGTCGACTCCTCGGAGATGGCGTTCAAGATCGCCGGGACCATGGGCTTCAAGGAGTCCGTGCGTCAGGCGAAGCCCGTCCTGCTCGAGCCGATCATGGCCGTCGAGGTCGTGACCCCCGAGGAGTACATGGGCGACGTCATCGGCGACCTGAACTCCCGCCGCGGCAAGGTCGGCAAGATGGAGCAGCGAGGCAACCTCCAGGTCGTGTCGGCCGAGGTGCCCCTGGCGGAGATGTTCGGGTACTCCACCGACCTGCGGTCCAAGACCCAGGGACGTGCGAACTACACGATGCAGTTCCACTCCTACCAGCAGACTCCTCGCAACGTGCAGGAAGAGATCGTCGCCCGAGTCAACGGGCGGTGACGTGGTGCCGGCGCTCCGGCACTAACCTCATCAGTCTGCCCGGCCTCGGTCAGCAGACCCCCAGCTCACCCAAGTCAAC
>CAYMKW010000199.1:0-1738 GCA_964391365.1 uncultured Microthrixaceae bacterium
CACGTCGTCGTAGCTGCGGCCGTGGCCGATCTTGACGTGGTACTCGCCGGCCGCCTGACCGTTCGTCGGGTCGAGCCCGAGCCAGCCCCACCCGGGGATCGCCGCCTCGAACCAGGCGTGGGTCTGCACGACGACCGAGTCGGACTCCGACGGCGCACCGTCGTCGTCCCGGTCGGTGAACAGGTACCCGGAGACGTACCGGGCCGGGATGCCGACGGAGCGGCACATGGCCACGGCCAGGTGGGCGTAGTCCTGACAGACGCCCTCGCCACCCGCGAACACGTCGTCGACCGAGACACCCACCTCGGTCGCTCCGGGCACGTAGCGCAGCGTCGAGCCCACGTGACGGTGGATCGACAGCACGGCACCGACGACGTCGGGACCGACGAGTGCCACCTGTTCACGGGCGACGCTGGTGACCCGTTCGCCGGCGTCGGTGTGGCGGTCCCGCTGCAGGTACTCGACGTGGGCATCGACGAAGTCCTCGCGTCGGAGGGCCTCGGTGCGCGGCGCCGCGGTCGGCATCGGGTTGGGGCGGGTCTCGACGGCCGCCTCGGCCACGACCGTCATGGTCTCGTGGGGTCGGCGGATCCCGAACGCATCGACCCGGGTCCCCCAGGCGTCGATGGATGAGAACACCCGTGCGGTCGGCTGGACCGTCACCCGGTAGTCGAGCAGGCGCTGCGTGTCGTTGGTGGTCGGACACGCGCGCAGCTCGTTCTGCGACTCGCTCACCGGCGAGTCGTAGGAGAACTCGGTCCGGTAGCGGACGTCGAACCTCATGAGCCCGGACCTCCGGGCACCAGCCTCATGAGCCCGGACCTCCGGGCACCAGGTGCAACTCGTGCAGGTCCAGGTCGACCCGGTAGAGGAACGACTCGGCAGCGACGGCCGAGGTGATGTCACGGATCTGCTCCTCGACCACCTCGAGCGTGGCCGACAACCCCGGACCGGCGAGTTCGGCCGGGTCGGCGAACTCGAGCTCCGCCCGCAGTCGGCGGAGCAGCCGGAGCGCCAGGGACCGCTCGTCGGCGACGAGGTGCACCAGGATCTGCTCGGCGCCCCGCAACGAGAACAGGACGCTGCGCGGCAGCGTGGTGGACAACAACAGGAGCTCGACGAGCGCCTCGCCGTCGAAGGTCCCGTAGCGCCGCCGGTAGGCGCCGAGCGCCGAGGCCGCCCGCAACGTCGCGTACCACTCGTGCACGTCGTCGTCGCGGTGGTGCGACTGGCGGATCCGCAACGACCGGACGCCCATCTCAGCGCGCTCCAGGAGCAGGCCGAGCATGAAGAACCGCCAGGCGTCGTCCCGGACCCACGTTCCGTCGGCGACCCCGATGACGCTCTGCACTCCCTGTCGGATGAACCCGTAGAGCTCGTGCGGTTGCAGCTGCACGTCCCGGAGGAGGTCGCGGGCCTGCAGATCGAGGTGGAGCGAGTTCAGCGCCTCCCACAGTTCGACGGCGAGCAGCTCGCGGACACCCCGGGCGTTCGTGCGGGCCTGGGTGATGCACTGCTGGATCGACCCACGGTTGGCCGGGTCGACGACCAGGAAGGCGCTCACACCATCCGCGGTCACGGCCCGACCGGTTGCCAGGTAGTCGTCCTCGAGTCCGACCGAACGGAGCACGTCGGACCAGGCCCGGTCCTCGTCACCGGGGACCGCCTCGAGCAGCCGGTGGTACGTCACGTCGAGCAGCCGGGCGGTGTCCTCGGCCCGCTCCAGGTAGCGACCCGT
>CAYMKW010000200.1:0-1727 GCA_964391365.1 uncultured Microthrixaceae bacterium
AGGCCGTCCGCTCGAAGCAGCCGGGCGACACGATGGAGCTGACCTGGGAGCGCCAGGGCCAGGAGCAGAGCGGCACGGCCACACTCGGCAGCCGCTGAGGCGGCCGAGCGGGATTCCGTCAGCCGCTGAGGCGGCCGGGGCCCTACGGGAGTCTCTTCGGGTGCGGACTAGGGTGCGGACCATGTCCGACGATCCGAATGCACTCGAGGAGCAGCTCCCGCCGGTGGCGAGCTCGACGATCACCTACCTGGGGCCGATCGCCCCGCACTGGGACATCGCGTGCACCTGGGGCGAGCAGCAGGTCGTGGACGACTTCCGGACACGGGTCAACGCCCGGCTCCTGCTCCTCCCGGCCCACGACCCCCAGTTCCGTCGGAACCGTGAGCGGGTGAACCGTGATGCCGAGCGCGAGCGGATCCAGCTGACCTGGGACCTGGGCTACGACGAGGACGAGGGCTGAGTCGCCGCTCCCGGCCCAGCCATCCGGGACGGTCGGTAGTCTGGAAGGAATGGCCGACCAACTCTCCGCTGCTCCGGACCCGGGCGAGGTCCGCAACTACCTGAACCGCGAGCTCTCGTGGCTGGACTTCAACGCCCGGGTGCTGGCGCTGGCCGAGGATCCGCAGATTCCACTGCTGGAGCGGGTGAAGTTCGTCGCCATCTTCAGCTCCAACCTGGACGAGTTCTTCCAGGTGCGTGTCGCCGGTCTCAAGGACCAACTGGCAGCGGGGGTCAAGGGCCGGAGCCCTGACGGCCGGACGGCCTCGGAGCAGCTGCGGGCCGTGCTCGCCCGGGCCTCCGAGCTGGCCGCCCAGGCGGACGAGTTGTTCCTGGGTGAGCTCTGCCCGGCGCTCGCCGACCAGGGGATCGTCTACTCGACCTGGGCCCAGCTCGATGATGACGATCGTGACTGGCTGCGATCGGAGTTCGAGCAGCGGATCTTCCCGGTGCTCACCCCGCTCGCCGTCGACCCGGGCCACCCGTTCCCGTACATCTCGTCGCTCTCGCTGAACCTCGGGGTCATCGTCCGTGATCCGTCGACCGACGAGCGCCGCTTCGCCCGGGTGAAGGTTCCGCCGCTGTTGCCCCGGTTCGTGATCATGCCGGACGGCGAGCGGTTCGTGCCGTTGGAGCAGGTCATCGCCGCACACCTCGACGGCCTGTTCCCCGGGATGGAGGTCGCTGACCACGTGGCCTTCCGGGTGACCCGGAACGCCGACCTGACGGTGGAGGAGGAGGAGGCCGATGACCTCCTGGCCGCCATCGAGGTGGAGTTGCGGCGTCGCCGGTTCGGCAAGGCCGTGCGGCTCGAGGTCGAGGACGACATCTCCGCCGAGGCGCTCGAGCTGATCCGTGACGAGCTCGAGCTGACCGACGACGACGTGTTCGCCCACGCGGCGCCGGTCGACCTGGGCGGATTGTTCGCCGTCCACGAGGTGGACCGGCCGGAGCTGAAGTACCCGGACTTCGTCCCTGTGACCCAGCGGCGCCTGAGCCACGACGAGGACGAGGACGAGCGCGACATCTTCGCCGCGATCGCCCGCGGCGACATCCTCATGCACCACCCCTATGACAGCTTCGTGAGCTCGGTCGAGGAGTTCATCCGTCAGGCGGCGAACGACCCGAAGGTCCTGACGATCAAGCTGACCCTCTACCGCACCTCGGGCGACAGCCCGATCGTGGGATCGCTCATCCGCGCCGCCGAGCAGGGCAAGCAGGTGGCGGCG
>CAYMKW010000201.1:0-1704 GCA_964391365.1 uncultured Microthrixaceae bacterium
CCGAGCTCGGGGTAGCTGCGCAGCACCGAGAGGTGCAGGTCCTTCTCGGTGGTCGGTGAGCGGGTCCCCGACACGACCTCACCCTCGAGGTCGACCACGACCAGGTCGTCGAGGGTCATCGTGTCGTAGTCGACCGACGAGGGGGTGACGCAGACCAGGCCGCCATCGAGCCGGCCGGAGATGTTGCCAGAGGTGCCCTCGACGAGGCCGCGTTCGAGCATCGTCTTCGCAGCGGCCAGCACCGCCTCGGGAGTGGTGGTGGGAGAAGTGGTGTCAGCCACGGTCGAGGACCTCCGGGTTGGCGATGTTGGACGGGACCTCACCTGACACCAGCGCAGCGAGGCCGTTCGCCATGAGCAACGAGTGGTTGGCCTCGGTGTCGTAGGTGGCACCACCGATGTGCGGGGTGAGCACCACGTTGGGCATGCCGACGAGCGGATGGTCGACCGCCAGGTGCTCGCCCTCGAAGTGGTCGAGTCCGGCTGCGGCCAGTCGGCCCTCGCCGAGCGCGACGGTGAGCGCGTCCAGGTCGTGCAGCGCGGCGCGTGCGGTGTTGACGTAGACCGCTCCCGGCTTCATCCGGGCGATGCGCTCGGCGGAGATCATCCCGACCGTGTCGGGGGTGACCGCCGCGTGCATCGAGACCAGGTCCGCCTGCGCGAGCAGGTCGTCGAGGGAGTGGGTCGCGTCGGGAGCGTAGGGGTCGGCTGCGATGACCCGCATACCGAGTCCCTCGAAGCGCCATGCCGCTGCTCGTCCCACCGCGCCGTAGCCGACGATGCCGACGGTGCGGCCCGCGAGCTGCCAGCCACGGAAGCGCTGGTAAGGAATGGAGCCGTCCCGGTAGACCTGTCCCTCGCGCACATCGCGGTCCGCGGCGACCACGCCGCGGGTCGCGGCGAGCGCGAGGGCGACGGCCAACTCCGCCACGCCGTCGGCATTGCGCCCCGGGGCACGCAGCACCGGGATGCCGGCCGCGGTGGCGCCGTCGAGGTCGACGTTGGTCGGGTCGCCCCGGGTCGAGCCGATGGCGAACAGCGGCAGCTCGAACAGCGGGCCCTTGCACGAGTCGGCCTCGCAGATGACGACATCGGCGCCCTCGTCACGAACACGCTCGGCGAGCTGCTCGCTGTTGTAGAGGCGCAGCGGCTCGTGGTCGATCCAGGGGTCGACCACGACCTCGCCCAGCTCCCGCAGGCGCTCGAGTCCCTCACCGCGCAGCGGTGCGGTGGAGAAGATCCGCAGGTCGCTCATCGCACCGACTCCTGTTCCTGGCCGTCGCGCACTGCTCCGGCCTCGATCGCCGCCTCGCTGGGCAGGAGTGCCTCGACGGTCGCAGTGCCCAGCACTGCATCGTCCTGATTGGTCATGCGCACCGCGATCTCGACCAGGTGCCGGCCGCGGCGGTCCACCCGGGTGCCGGTCACCTCGCCCGACAGGAACGTGGCGTCACCGGTGAATGCAGGGTTGCGGTACTGCGCGCTGGAGCTGGCGACCATGCCCCACTCCCCCACCCAACCGGAGACGTAGTCGAGCACCCACGCCCCCATCGATGCGCCGTAGCCGTAGCCGCGGGGCATACCGACGTGCTCGGCCCACCGAGGCTGGAGGTGCCCACGCGACGGGCCGTGGTAGGCGCCGTCGGTCAGCTCTGGGTTCACCCGCTCGACGTTGCGGTCCCCCTCGAGGCCCGCCATCTCCTTG
>CAYMKW010000202.1:0-1695 GCA_964391365.1 uncultured Microthrixaceae bacterium
GCACCGAGCGTCTGCAGTTCCACCACGACCGGATTCTGCCCGGTGCGCCGGGCTCGCCGCCCATCCGGCTTCGGGGCGACGGTGGCGGTCGGTAGCGTGCGCCGGTGACCAGCGAGCCGACAGGCAGTTTCGCCGCCCGCTGGGCGGGGCCGATCCTGCTGGTCGGCACGATCTGCTGGGCCGGTGGCGGGCTGATCGCCCGCGCCGCACCGCTCGACGGTCCGGTCCTGGCCTTCTGGCGCTGTCTCCTGGCGGCGGTCGTCTACCAGTCGATCCTGCTCGTCCGGGGCCGGCGACCGTCGTGGGCCCACCTCCGCACCGGGGCTCTGGGCGGCGTGGGGTTCGGCCTGTCGATCGTCTTCCTCTTCGTCGCCTTCCAGACGACCACGCTGGTGTCGGCGACGGTCATCGGCAGCCTGCAACCGCTCGTGCTCGCCTTCGTCACCCACCGCACCTCGCACCGACTCGGTCGGCTCCTCTGGGCCTCGAGTGTCGTCGCGGTGTTGGGCACGGTGCTGGTCGTCCTCGGGTCCTCGGCCCGATCGGGCGACTGGTCGCTGCGCGGGGACCTGTTCGCCGTGGCCGGCGTGGCAGCCAACATCGTCTACGTGCTGGGCACCAAGCGCGCCCGTGTCATCCAGTCGCCGCTGGAGTTCCAGGCCTCCATGCTCTGGATCGCCGCCGTGGCCGTGCTCCCCATCGCGCTCGTCGTGGGCCGGGACGCCTTCGTGCCGGCGACCGACGGCTGGCGGTCCGTGGCGGCGATGGTGCTCGTCGGCGGGACCGGGCACCTCCTGTTCTCGCTCGCCCAGGGACACCTGTCGGTCGCGGCCTCCTCGGCGTTGTCACTCGGCGAGGTGCTCGCCGTCGCCGTCGGAGCGGCGATCGTCTTCGACCAGCCGATCGGCCCGGTGCAGGTCCTCGGGATGGTCGTCGTGGGCGTGGCCGTCGGCGTGTGGCTGGCGAAGGACCCGGGCGAACCCGAGGAGCACGCCACTGCGCTCGAGTCGACCAACACCTGACCGCCCCCGATCGACCGGGTCGATCGGTTCCGTCCAGATGATCTCTTGGACGCCGACGCCGATCGGGAGGACAATGCACTCCGAGCCACCGACAGGACGGAGCCACGACGTGAGCGACCTGCGCATCGACATCGGGATCAGCGACGAGGACCGGGCGGCGATCGCCGACCAGCTCTCGCACCTGCTCGCCGACACCTACACGCTCTACCTGCGGACCCACCAGTACCACTGGAACGTGACCGGACCCATGTTCCAGACCCTGCACCTCATGTTCGAGACGCAGTACAACGAGCTGTGGATGGCCGTCGACCTGATCGCCGAGCGCATCCGGGCGCTCGGGTTCCCTGCGCCGGGGAGCTACGGGGAGTTCGCAGCGCTGACCGCCATCGAGGAGGAATCGGACCGGCCGGAGGCGACCGAGATGATCCGGCGACTGGTGCTGGGCCACGAGACCGTGGCCCGCACCGCCCGCGGGGCCTTCGACGTCGTCGAGTCCGCCCGGGACGAGCCGACCGCCGACCTGCTCACCCAGCGCCTCCAGGTCCACGAGAAGGACGCCTGGATGCTCCGGAGCCTGCTCGCCTGAGTAGGTTCCGGCGACAGGACCGGAGCCTGCTCGCCTGAGCAGGCCCCGGCAACGGGACGGGGCTCAGGCGGCCGAGCTCACTTCTCG
>CAYMKW010000203.1:0-1626 GCA_964391365.1 uncultured Microthrixaceae bacterium
GCGACGTCCGCGTCGACAAGGAGCTCCCGTGGCGCGAGGTGCCCCGCTCCTGATCGACCCCCGCCTGACGGGATGAGGGCGGAACTGGACCTACCCTGCACGGTGTGACCCGCCGCACCAAGATCGTCGCCACCATCGGTCCCGCCTCCGACTCGCCGGCCGTGCTCGAGCGGATGTTCGCCGCGGGTGTTGACGTGACCAGGATCGGCCTGGCCCACGGTTCGCTCGACGAGGCCCTCGCCCGGTACCGGACGATCCGAGCGGTCGCCGAACGTGTCGGTCGTCCGGTCGGGACCATGGTCGACCTGCCCGGGCCCAAGGTCCGGCTGGCCTCGTTCGGGTCCTCGCCCGTACTGCTCGCCACCGACACCGTCGTCGAGCTGGTCCCGGGCCACTCGTCGTCGGACGCAACGGTCCTCGGCGTCGACTACGAGCACCTCCTCGGGGACGTGCACCCCGGTGACCTGCTCGCCGTGGGGGACGGGAGCGTGTCCCTGCAGGTCGAATCGATCGACTCGGACCGTGCCAGGGCGCGGGTCGCCCACGGCGGCATGACGCAGGGGCGTCCCGGCCTCCACGTCCCGTCGGAGCGGCTGAGGATCACGTCTCCCACCGCCGAGGACCTCCGCTATCTCGACGCGTTCGTCGACGCCGGCGTCGACATGGTGGCGCTCAGCTTCGTTCGCTCGGCGCACGACGTGCGACGGGTCGGCACCGAACCCCATCCCCGAGGCCCCCTGATCGTGGCCAAGATCGAGACGCGGGCTGCGGTCGAGAACCTGTCGGGGATCATCGCCGAGGCCGGAGCGATCATGATCGCCCGGGGGGACCTCGGCACCGAACTCGGGATCGAGGATCTCCCGCACCTCCAGAAGCGGATCACCCGGGACTGCATCAGCGGTGGCAAGCCGGTCATCACGGCCACCCAGATGTTCGAGTCCATGATCACCTCGCCGTCACCGACCCGGGCGGAGGTGTCCGATGTGGCCAACGCGATCTTCGACGGCACCTCGGCCGTGATGCTCTCCGCCGAGACGGCGGTGGGCCACGACCCGGTCGAGACGGTGGCGACGATGGCCAGGGTCGCCGGGCGGGCCGATCAGGAGTTCGACTACGAGGGGTGGGCCAGGCGGATCCGACTGCTCCGTCGCTCTGCGGTGGGGGAGTCGCTCGACGCTCGGATCACCGACGCGATGACGGCGGCGGCCTGGCGGGCCGCCACCGAGATCGGTGTGGCTGCGGTGATCTGCATCACCGACAGCGGATTCACGGTCCGCTCGATGGCCCGGTTCCGCCCGGCCATGCCGATCGTGGCCTTCAGTCCCGATGAGCGGACGGTGCGTCAGCTCACCCTGAGCTGGGGTGCCATTCCGCTGCGGGCGGCCGCGCCGGTCCACAGTCTCGACCTGATGGACGAGTTGATCGTGGCGGCACGCGACCAGGGTCACGTCCGGTCGGGGCAGCTGGTGGCGGTCCTCGCCGGTGCGGGCGACGAATCGGTCCGGGCGACCGACGTCCTGCGGCTCTCCCGCGTCCCGTGAGCGGGCCGGCTCGGCGCGAACCCACCACCATCGGCCCGGGTCTGTCCGGCTGGCCCAGGTGGTCGCCGAGCGTCCCAGATATGTC
>CAYMKW010000204.1:0-1621 GCA_964391365.1 uncultured Microthrixaceae bacterium
GGACGAGCTGCGGTCGGTCGACGGGATCACCTCGGTCGCCGCCGTGTCGGTCTGATCGGCCGACCTGATCGGTCGACCTGATTTGCGGACGCGACCGGGATCAGGCGATAACGGGCATCCAGGCGGGGCGCTGCTGCTCGTAGGCGGTGATCTCCGCCTCGTGCTGCAACGTGAGCCCGATGTCGTCGAGGCCGTTCAGGAACCGGTGCTGCACGGCGTCGTCGAGCGGGAAGTCGACGAGCAGGTCGAGCCCCGGCACCTCGAGCACCCGGCGCTCCACGTCGACGGTCAGCTCGAGCGTCGGGTCGGCGACGAGCGCGTCCAGCAGCTGCCGGCCCACCTCGGCGCTCACCTGCACGGGCACGAGGCCGTTCTTGGTCGCGTTGTTGCGGAAGATGTCGCCGAACCGTGGTGAGACCACTGCGGCGAACCCGTACTGCTGGATCGCCCAGACGGCGTGCTCGCGACTGGACCCGGTCCCGAAGTTCTCGCCGGCGACCAGCACGGTGGCGCCCTGGTAGGGCTCCTGGTTCAACACGAAGTCCCGGTCGTCCCGCCATTCGCTGAACAGCCCGGCCTCGAAGCCGGTGCGTTCGACCCGCTTGAGCCAGTCGGACGGGATGATCTGGTCGGTGTCGACGTCGGAGCGGTCGAGGGGCACGCCCCGGCCGGTGATCACGCGGACGGGTTCCATCAGAGTTCCTCCGGGGTGGTGAAGTGGCCGGCGATGGCCGTGGCGGCGGCCACGGCGGGGGAGACCAGGTGGGTGCGGCCGCCGCGCCCCTGCCGGCCCTCGAAGTTCCGGTTCGACGTGGACGCCGACCGCTCGCCGGGGGCGAGCTTGTCGGGGTTCATCGCCAGGCACATGGAGCACCCGGGTTCCCGCCAGTCGAAGCCGGCCTCGGTGAAGACGGTGTGCAGGCCCTCGGCCTCGGCCTCGTCTCGCACGGCCCGGGAACCCGGCACGACGAACGTCCGGACTCCCGAGGCGACCCGTAGGCCGCGCGCCGATGCGTCGCGGACGACCTCGGCCGCGGCCCGGAGGTCCTCGATGCGCGAGTTCGTGCACGAGCCGATGAACATGTGTCGACGCCGACCTGGGTCATCGGCTGGCCGGCGGTCAGTCCCATGTACTCGAGCGCCCGCTCCGCCGCGGACCGCTGGGTCGGGTCGTCGAACTCGTCCGGCGACGGGACCCGGCCCGACAGCGGAACGACCTGGCCGGGGTTGGTGCCCCACGACACGAACGGCTCGATCTCGGCGGCGTCGAGTTGCACCACCGTGTCGAACGTGGCGCCCTCGTCGGTGTGCAGCGTGCGCCAGTCGGCCACCGCCTGGTCCCAGAGCTCGCCGACGGGTGCGTACCGGCGGCCCTGCAGGTACTCGAAGGTGGTCTCGTCCGGGGCGATGAGCCCGGCCTTGGCGCCGCATTCCACGGACATGTTGCAAAGCGTCATGCGCCCTTCCATGGACAGGGCGGTCACCGTATCCCCCACAAATTCAATGACGCATCCGTTGGCGCCGCCGGAACCCAGCATCCCCATAACGGTGAGGGCCAAGTCTTTGGGGCCGACATCGGGGCCCAAGGGTCCGCAGTTCACGCCCATGGGTGCCTGGGGCA
>CAYMKW010000205.1:0-1618 GCA_964391365.1 uncultured Microthrixaceae bacterium
TCGGCCTCGAGGACGCGCTCGGATCCGGCGACCGGAACGAAGCCGGGGCGGCCGTCCACGTCCCCGGGTTCCACGTCCACGACCCGGAGACCTCCGAGGGTGCCGTCACCGGCGTCGACGAACTCCACGGTGTTCACCGAGTAGACGCGCTCGCCGCCCTCCTCGTGCGCCGACGAGGTCCGGTAGACGAACGGCCAGGTGGGCCAGGGGTTGGCATCGGGTCGCCCCTCGGGGGGACGCGGCATGATCTCGAACTGCGCGACGTGTGACGCACCCTGGCGGTGCGCCGTTCCCAGGCAGTCGGCCCCGGTGTCGCCGCCACCGATGATCACGACCCGCTTGCCGCCGGCGTGGATGGGCACCTCGTCCACGGCCAGATCACCCTCCTGGGCCCGGTTGGCCCACGGGAGGTACTCCATCGCCTGGTGCACACCCTCGAGGTCGCGACCCGGGATCGGGAGGTCGCGCCAGGCCGTGGCACCGGTGGCCACCACCACGGCGTCGAACTGGTTCCGGAGCTCCTGGGCGCCCACGTCGACACCGACGTCGACTCCGGTCCGGAACTCGGTTCCCTCGGCCCGCATCTGTGCCAGGCGACGGTCGAGGACCCGCTTCTCCATCTTGAACTCGGGGATCCCGTAGCGCAGCAGCCCACCGATCCGGTCGGCACGCTCGAAGACGACGACGTGGTGGCCCGCTCGGGTCAGCTGCTGGGCCGCGGCCAGACCTGCGGGCCCGGAGCCCACCACGGCCACGCTGCGGCCGGTGAGCGTGGCCGGTCGCACCGGAACGACCCACCCCTCGGCCCAGGCGCGATCGATGATCGACACCTCCACCTGCTTGATCGTGACCGGGTCGGCATTGATCCCGAGCACGCAGGCCGCCTCGCACGGCGCGGGGCACAGGCGGCCGGTGAACTCCGGGAAGTTGTTCGTGGCGTGGAGCCGGTCGATGGCCCGGCGCCACTCGTCCCGGTAGACCATGTCGTTCCAGTCCGGGATGATGTTGCCGAGCGGGCAGCCGTTGTTGCAGAAGGGGATGCCGCAGTCCATGCAGCGGCTCGCCTGCGCCTCGATCGACCCGGGCTCGGACTCCTCGTAGACCTCGCGCCAGTCGAGGAGGCGAACCGGGACGGGACGGCGGCTCGGGAGCTGTCGTTCGTGCTTCAGGAATCCTCGGGCGTCACCCATGCTGCACGGACCTCACTTCTGGCTCGAGGCCATGATCGTCTCCACCACGTCGAGGCCCTCGGCCTCGGCGAACGCCACGGCGTCCAGGACCCGGCGCAGGTCGTTCGGCATGACCTTCACGAAGGCGCCGGAGGTCCCCTCCCAGTCCGCCAGCATCGCCGTGGCCACCGCCGAGTCGGTCGCAGCGGCGTGGCGCTCCACGAGCTCGCGCACCTCGGCCAGGTCGTCGGCATCAGGCGTCTCGAGCGAGAGCATCTCGAAGTTCACCCGCGACGGGAAGGTGCCGTCGCGGTCGTGCACGTAGGCCACTCCACCCGACATGCCCGCACCGAAGTTGCGGCCGGTCGGACCGAGCACGACGACGCGGCCGCCGGTCATGTACTCGCAGCCGTGGTCGCCCACGCCCTCGACGACGGCCCAGGCGCCGC
>CAYMKW010000206.1:0-1529 GCA_964391365.1 uncultured Microthrixaceae bacterium
GCTCGACGAGCGAGTGCTCGAGGTGGATCGCCGTGATCCGGTCGAGTTGGGTCCCGTCGAGCACGTCCGACTCGGCGCCCTGGACGTCGAGCTTCAGCAGCACCCGGTCCCCTGCTTGGGCGACGTCGTCGAGCAGTTCGTCGACGGTCGTCACCTCCACCTCGATCGATCCGACCGTGGCGGTGTGCGGGGCGGCATCGGTGTGGCGATCCAGCATGGGGAGGAGTGACGACGAGTCGGCGTTGCCGGCCACCTGGAGCTGGGCGACCCCCGTCTGGGCGCCCACGGCTGTTCGACGCACCTCCCAGAGTGGATCCGATTCCGAGGCACCCTTGAGTCGATGGAACGACTCGGGAAGCGGCTCGCAGGACACGATGCGACCCGGATGACCCCGGTCGCGGAGCATGGATCCGTAACCACCGCCTGCCGCCCCGACGTCGAGGACGAGATCGATCCCGGCGCTGCGCAGCAGGTCCACGTGCGCCGTCGCCGGATCTCGAGGCGTTGGCCAACGACGGACGTCGACTCCGATCCGGTGGCCGAGCTTTCGGATCCGGTGGAGGACGGTCGGCTCGTGGTGCACGGCAGGAGCATGTCGGTCGGTGGAGCGCTCGGCAAGCAGGAAGGCCGCTTCTCGGGCCCCGAGCGGCGAGATCGTGCGCTCGGCCCTGCGGCGGGCCGCACCCGATCGCATGCTCCGGGTCGATCCGGTGGAAATCCGGATGGCGGCGTGTCGCGCCGCCCGGCGCGACGGTGGGATGATCGCTCCGTGCCGACTCGCAACGCCGTCCACCGGTGGGTGATGGGAGGAGCGGGGTCGTCGTTGTCCCAACGGGCTCGCGATCGGCGTCACCGTCGTCTGCTCGAGTCGTTCCCCGACCTGGCGGACATGTCGGTCGTCGACCTGGGCGGAACAGTGGACTACTGGATTCGGAGCGGACTGCGGCCGGCCCGGGTCGTCGTGGTCAACCTGAGTGACGGGGCGCTGGACCGGTCCGACCCGTCGTCGGAGTGGATCACGACCCGCCGGGGCGACGCCTGCAATTTCGACGGCGGTGGCGAGGCCTTCGATCTGGCGTTCAGCAACAGCGTGATCGAGCACGTCGGCGGGTTCGTGCGGCGTCAGCAGTTCGCCGACCGCATTCACGAGCTGGCACCCCGTCACTGGGTGCAGACGCCGGACCGCTACTTCCCCCTGGAGCCGCACTGGGGTTTTCCGGGCATGCAGTTTCTGCCGGTGCGGGCCCGGTTGTGGGTGGCGAGCCGCTGGGCCTGGGGGCCTCGGGGTGCTGACGAACGCTCCGTCGAGCGGACTCGCGCCAACGAGGACGAGTGCCTCATGACGGACCTGATCGCGTCGGCGGAGTTGCAGCGGCTGTTCCCGGCGAGTGTGGTGTGGTCCGAGCGCGTCCTGGGGCTCTCGAAGTCGTTGGTGGCGATCGGTGGCGGCGCCGGCGACGGCACCGTCGCGTCGCTCAGGCCAGCTTCATGAACATCTTCTGGACGTCGGCCACGTCGTAACCGGCGGC